>JAJYAE010000452.1 GCA_021779695.1 Acidobacteriota bacterium
GGTTAACCCACCACGGGTGAAGCGGTTCTCGAAAAACCTGGTGGAGGGGAAATATCTCACACTTATAAGAAATACGGCAGACTTCCTCCTCCTGGATGGCATTTGAATCTTAAGAAGATAAGAATAGGGCCGGGCGCAGTATGGGTCGAATGCGCTGGCAAATGTCGTCGCCCGAGCAGAAGGGACTTGCATGAAACTTCCATTTCTACCTCTCAAGGCAGTCTATTCGGTGGCGCTGGGGCTGGCACTGGCCGGCTGCGGCGGCACAACGATGGACGGTCCCGCGCTCAATTCAAATGCGGCGTCGAGCACCAGGATGCCAAAGAGCAAATACGTCGTAATTGTGATGGAGGAGAATCGCGGCTACTCTTCGGTTGTCGGCGTTACCAGTGGATGGCCACATTTGAATGCACTGATCGGAAAGGGAGCCCCGGCAACGCATTACTATGCGAGCACTCATCCTTCGATCGGCAACTATTTCATGCTGACAACGGGGCAGATATTGACGAACAGCGATAAGAGCGATTGCGATTTTCACGTGGATTTCCTCTGAAGCGTTGAATTAC
The DNA here is from genome assembly GCA_021779695.1 of Acidobacteriota bacterium. The sequence continues at coordinate 567 of JAJYAE010000452.1, forward strand.
GGAGTTAAAACATAAGGGAGGAGTGCCGCGTACCCGTACTGTGCGCCCAGCGGTGCAGCCTGAAGGCCAACTGCGTGAAACTACCTTGGGCTTGGGTCGTGGGATTTACAAGGTTCGAGTGATGACAAGACGGGGCAATAGGGGACATCGATGAGAATGGGATGAATGTTTTGCGCGAGAAGCAGCGAGGCGAGCGGGCCGTGGAGCAGGTTTTGCATACTTATCGCACGCGGCTGCATCGAAAGGAAGCTATGTACAACGCAAAAGCTTTTTCTGCTACCAGTGCGACATCGCCGCTAGCTTCCACTACGATCGCGCGGCGCGATCCAACCGAGACAGACGTCCAGATTGAGATACTTTTCTGCGGGATTTGCCACTCTGACCTGCATCAGGTACGGAACGAGTGGAGCGAATTTATGCCGACGGTTTATCCCTGCGTGCCGGGACATGAGATTGTTGGCCGCGTGACTAAAGTTGGCGCGGGCGTCAAGAAGTTCAAAGTGGGCGACCTGGCGGCTGTGGGGTGTATGGTCGACTCTGACGGAACCTGCCCGGAATGTAAACGGGGCGAGGAGCAGTTCTGCCCGAACATGACGCTGACCTATAACTTCCCGGACAAACATACCGGGGGAGTTACTTACGGCGGCTACTCTGACAGCGTGGTGGTCGATGAGCGATTTGTGCTGAAGGTTCCGGCGAACCTGGACCTGGCGGGAACCGCGCCGTTGCTATGCGCCGGCATTACCACTTTTTCTCCGCTGCATCATTGGGGAGTGACCAAGGGGAAGAAGGTTGGCATCGTCGGGCTGGGCGGACTGGGGCACATGGGCGTGAAGTTTGCGCATGCGCTGGGCGCGCATGTGGTGCTGTTCACGACTTCGCCAGGAAAGACGGAGGACGCGCTGCGGCTGGGGGCGGATGAGGTTGTGGTTTCGAAGAATGCGGATGAAGTGGCGAAGCATGCCGGCAGCTTCGACTTTATTCTCGATGCTGTCTCGGCGAATCACGACATCAACACCTACATCAATTTGCTGGCTCGAGATGGAAATCTGACGCTGGTGGGCGCGCCGAATAAGCCTTTCGAGATTCCGGCGTTCGCGCTGATTATGGGGCGACGCAGCGTGTCGGGCTCGCCGATTGGTGGGATTGCGGAGACGCAGAAGATGCTGGATTTCTGTGGGGAGCACAACATCACAGCGGATGTGGAAGTGATCCCGATCCAGAAGGTGAATGAGGCGTATGATCGGCTGCTGAAGTCGGACGTGAAGTATCGCTTCTCGATCGATATGGCATCGCTGAAGAACGCCTAGTTCAGTAGAAGAAAAATGGTTCCCGGCGGGTCTGCAATCCGGTTGCAGACTGGCCGGGAATTTTTGCGCTTGAGCTACTTGCGTTGACTTATTGCAGGCGGCGGAGGCTGTCTACGGAGGGGACGAAGTAGTAGGAGCCGGTGAGCGGCTGGGTATAGCGGGTGAGGGCGTCGCGCTGGCCATTGACCAGGCCGGCCATGCTATCGAGCATTCTTGAGAGCCGCTTCTGCTCGGCGCTGAAGCCAACGAATACGGTACCGTGGTCCTCGACGTTTCCGTAGGGCATGTTGCGACGAAAGATGTGTCCGAACTCATCCTGATCGGTGCGAGCGACATGGGAGTCTTCCGGCTTGTTTTCGAGTTCCGTGCTGTCGGGCTTGGTTCGGCCCATGATTCGCTCCTGTTGCGCGACCGGCAGAGCTTCCCACTCGGCCACGTTGTGCTTCCACTTTTGCAATAACAGGACGGAGCCGGCGGCACCGGGAACGCCTTCGGGCAAGAGCGCATCGAGGGGCGCGTCGAGCAGGGTGGGATTCTCTGAACCGTCAATGAAGCCGGTCAGATCGCGATTGTGACGGTAGGCCCAACTGGAGGTTTCTTCGACGAGCGTGGCCTGGGCGGCGAGGTCGTGGATGACGGAGCGAGCCATATCGAAGAGAACGTCGTACCCGCTCCCGGAGAGCCAGACTAACGCATCGTGTTGCGTGGCGGGCATGACGAAATCTTCGATGCCTTGAATGTTTTTGTTGAAGCCCTCGACGGCCGCAGGCGCGTCGTCGGGAAGAATCTTGCGCCAGAGTTCTGGGCGAAAGCCGATGACGAAGTTCACGCCTCCAGTGGTGGTGCGTGGCTCGCGGATGGCGGCGATGGTGGCAGCGAACTGCTGGCATTTACCGGCATCGAGAAGGTCGAATTCCAGGTACGCATGGGAAGAGGTACCAAGGGCAAAGATTCCAGCCTGAGGCGTGTACATGGGGAAATTATATCGGGCGGTGTGTTGGCCGAAAGGAGCGCAGGCGAACCCAT
>JAJYAE010000453.1 GCA_021779695.1 Acidobacteriota bacterium
CCAGGCCCACGTTGATGAGCCAGAAGGCGGCCTTCAGCGTGCCTTCTTTCCACCGGCGCCCTGGCTGCAGCACGCGCAGGCAGAAGAGCGTAAGCCCCAGTCCCAGCATGCCGTAGACACCGAACAAAGCCGTGTGGCCGTGCACGGGCGTCAGGTTCAGCCCCTGCATGTAATAGAGCGCGATCGGGGGATTGATGAGGAAGCCGAATACGCCCGCGCCCACCATATTCCAGAAGGCGACGGCGACAAAGAAGTAGATGGGCCACTTGTAGTTGGCAATCCACGAAGCTTTCTCCGTCGGCCGCGAGAGTCGCAGGTTCTCCCATGCTTCATAGCCGACCAGCGTCAGCGGCACCACCTCCAGCGCGCTGAAGACCGCACCCAGAGCAATGACCACCGGGCCTGAGCCAGCGAAGTAAAGATGATGGAAGGTGCCGATGATGCCGCCTGAGAGAAAGATCGACGTCGAGAACAGAACGGCGCGCGTCGCAGAGCGAATCTCGAGCAGCTTGAGTCGCGTAAACAGGAACGCGATCACAACGGTGGCAAAGACCTCAAAGAAGCCCTCAACCCAGAGGTGAACCACCCACCAGCGCCAGTATTCGGCGGTGACCAGGTGGCTGCGCTGCCCATACATCAGCCCCGCGGCATAGAACAGAGGTATCGCAACGCTGGAGATGAGGAACAGCGTCAGCAGCGGACGGTCTTCGCTGTTCTTCTGGAGCGCGGGTTTTAGCGCGCGCACCATCAGCACCAGCCACAGCACCAGGCCGATGAAAAGCAGGATCTGCCAGAAGCGGCCCAGGTCCACATATTCAAAGCCCTGGCTGCCAAACCAGAACCAGAGGTTACCAAGTTTCTGTTGGATACCAAGCCACTCGCCGGCCAGCGAACCGCCCACCACCAGAACCAGCGCAACGAACAGTACGTTCACGCCCAGCCGCTGGAACTTCGGCTCATGGCCGCTTACCGCAGGTCCCACATAGAGTCCCGTCGCCAGCCATGAAGTCGCAATCCAGAAGATGGCCAGTTGCAGGTGCCACGTGCGCGTAATCGCGTAGGGCAGATATTTGTCCAGCGGGAAGCCGTAGAAGCCCTGCCCCTCCACGCCGTAGTGCGCCGTGATGGCGCCCATCAGAATCTGCACCGCCCACAGCGCCACGACAACCACAAAGTATTTGATCGTCGCACGCTGCGAGGCCGTCGGCTTCACGCCCAGGAACGGATCGCGCGCAGGATATGGTCCATGCACCAGTTCCTTCTCCTGCGATCCGTACCACCACACCAGTCCGCCCGTGCCGGCCAGCAGTGCAACCACGCTGATGATGCTCCACAGCACAGTGCCTGCCGTGGGCTCATTGGCAATGAGAGGCTCATGCGGCCAGTTGTTGGTATAGGTCACGTTGGAGCCGGGGCGCTCCGTGCTCGTGGCCCATGCGGCCCACCAGAAAAACGCAGCGAGCTGCTGCTGCTTCTCCGGGTTGGTCAGCGCGCCTTGGGGGATGGCGTACTCTTTGCGGCCATTTCCAAAGACATCGGCATAGTAGTCCGCAAGCTGGTGGAAGGCCGCCACTTGATCGGCATCCAGGATGACGCGATTCGTGGAAGCGTCATAACGGTTGGTGCGAATCGCCCGCACCAGCCGTGCCTTCAACATCGCTTGCTGATCCGGATTCAAAGCGTCAAAGTTCTTCGTTCCGTCCTGCTGCGCCCAGCGGTCCAGCAGGATTCCCGACTCGCGGTGCAGCCAGTCTGCGCTCCAGTCCGGTGCAACATACGCGCCGTGTCCCCACACTGTGCCAATTTCCTGGCCGCCAATCGATTGCCACACGCCCTGCCCATCCGTGATGGAGGCGCCGGTGAAAAGAAGTTGTCCGTCCGCGGAGTAGACGTCCGGGATCGGAGGTGCCTGACTGATCATCTTCCGCCCCACAATGCCCAGGACGGCAAAGGAACCAAAGATTACGATAGCGAGCGCGATCCAATAGCGCTTGTAGCTCATGATGTGCCTCGATATGCAGCGCAGGCTCTATGCTGCGTTCTGCCAGATTTGACTCTAGGGACGCACCCAGACAGGGCGCAGGGACTTTAGTCACAAGGCTGTCTCACGCGGCCCGCGGCGTCTCATTTCCGGCCGCCGCAGCCCCGTTAGGCGCAGGGATTTGCAGCACCAAAGCACAACTGTGCTATGAAGGAGTGTGCACCGCGGCAGCGATGCGCAACACTTTCACACCGTAGATCGTGCATCCTCGCAAGCCCACAAGGAGATCTCATGATTACGCGCAGAGAATGGCTCATCGCCCTCGCCGCATCGGCACTCACCGCCTCGGCCTTCGCCGTCGCCACGCAGAAGGCCATGCTCACCTCGGCCATCTACAACTGGAACTCGATTCCAGTGAAGACAACAGACTCCGGCTCCGTGCGCAGCTTCTTCAGCGGGCCCACGCCCACCCTCAAGAATCTCGAGGTCCACGTCACCACCCTCAATCCCGGCCAGGCCCCGCACAAGCCACATCGCCATGGCCACGAGGAGCTGCTCATCATCAAGCAGGGTAGTGTTGAGGCGCTCATTGACGGCAAGTGGCAGCCGGCCGGTCCCGGCTCGGTTGTCCTTCTCGCCTCCAACCAGCTTCACGGCGTGCGCAACAATGGCACCGTCCCTGCCGTCTACCACGTCATTGCCTGGACCAGCTCCGACACGCCGCCCGATGCAAAGTGATGAATACTGAATGCAAGCTGGATGAGGCGAGGTGATTCAATGCGGAGAACACTCTGGGCTCCTTTGATCGCGTATATGTTCGTCACCTGCATGATTTGTGCCGCGCAGCCCGCGCCCGCGCATCATGCGCAAGGTGCG
>JAJYAE010000120.1 GCA_021779695.1 Acidobacteriota bacterium
GGACAACCTGAGCCCGGAACGCCTGCTGCATGCGGCTCGTACCGCTGCCCTGATTGCATCAGGACCCGCCAAGCAGCCGATACAGGGTTTTGTGGAGACGCCGGCCTCCGATCTGTACCCGGTGCCTCTTGGCGGATTCGACCTGGATCTTGCGGCGCGCATGGAGTTGCTGCTGCGTGCCGATCGCGCTGCCCGGGCTTTTGACCCGCGCGTGGTGCAAGTACGTGCGAGCTACGCAGAAGAGCTGCGACGGATCCTGATTGCGGCGTCGGACGGGGCCTATGCGAGCGACACGCAGCCGCTGTGCCGTTTGAGCGTATTTGTGATTGCCAAGGAGGACGCCCTCGCCACCAAGGGATCGGCCGGGGGCGGCGGGCGCAGCGGGCTTGAGCAATTCACGGGAAGCAAAAGCCCGGAGCACCTGGCCCACGAAGCCGCGCGGGGGGCGATTTTGCAACTGGGAGCATTGCCAGCCCCGGCGGGGGAGATGGAAGTCGTGCTGGGGCCTGGATGGCCAGGCATCCTGCTGCATGAGGCGGTGGGCCATGGACTGGAGGCTGACTTCAACCGCAAAAAGACCTCTGCTTTTGCCGGGTTGATTGGCCAGTCCGTCGCGAGCCCAAAGGTGACCGTTGTGGACAACGGCACGATCACGGGCCGCCGCGGCTCGTTGAACGTGGACGACGAGGGCTCGGCGACGCAGGAGACGGTGCTGATTGAGGGTGGAGTCCTGAAAGGCTACCTTTCCGACAAGCTATCGGCGCGGCTGATGGGCATGCCGAACACCGGCTCCGGGCGCCGCGAAAGCTACCAGGCCATTCCCATGCCCCGCATGACGAACACGTACATGATGGCGGGCGAGGATGAGCCGGAGGATATTGTGCGCAGCGTGAAACGCGGCCTGTACGCCGTGAACTTTGGTGGCGGCCAGGTGGACATCACGAACGGCAAGTTTGTTTTTTCGGCGTCGGAAGCATACCTCATTGAAGACGGAAGAATTACGGCGCCGGTGCGTGACGCGACGCTGATCGGAAACGGGCCGGAGGCACTGAAGTACGTCTCGATGGTGGGACACGACCTGAAGCTGGATGAGGGGATCGGGACCTGCGGCAAGAATGGACAGAGCGTGCCGGTCGGCGTGGGCATGCCGACAATCAAGCTCGACAAGATGACCGTGGGCGGAACGGGGCGCTAGGGCCAGCTTCTCTCGATTGCTGGAAGGACTCAAGCACACCGAAGGAGATCCGGCGGAAGAATGCAGCAGCACGTTGAATCTGCTGCTGTGCCGCCAGGAAAGTCAGCCGGATGACGAGGCCGTCAAGCGGTGATGCCACCAGAGGCGGCGCTATTGATGGTGAGCGGCTTTCCACTTGGCGATGCGACTCTTTGCATCTTCAAGCTGGGCTGGGGTAAGGCGGGCTCCCACGCTGTCTCGCGCCCGAGCCGCCTGCTCCTGGCGGAAGCCGATCCAGTTCTCCGCTGAGAGAAAAAGCCACTTGTAGGCCTCCACACTGTCCTGCGGCACGCCCTGCCCGGAGACATACATCGAGCCCAGGTTGAACTGGGCCCGCGCCAGTCCTTGTTCCGCCGCTTTGCCATACCAGAGAGCAGCCTGCTTGTAGTCCTGGGTGACTCCCTGGCCGTTGTCATAAAGCAGGCCAAGGTTGAACTCGGCTTCGACGTTGCCCTGCTGGGCTGCTTTGCGGTAGAAATATGCGGCCTGGGTGAAGTCCTGAGGGACACCGAGACCTCGAGCATTGAGCGTTCCCAGATCGAACTCGGCTTCATCGTTTCCCTGCAACGCCGCTTTGGAATACCAATCAGCCGCCTTTGGGTAATCCTGCGGGACACCTTGCCCGTGGTCATACAGCTCCCCAAGGGCTAACTGGGCCTCTGTAGCGCCCTGAACGGCGGCGCGACGGAACCAGTTCGCAGCCTGCGCATCGTCCTGCGGCAGGCCTTGTCCCGTGTGGAAGAGCATGCCAAGCTGATATTCGGCCTGCTTGTGGCCTTGTTCAGCAGCTTTCTGGAACCAGACTGCAGCCTGGGTGTCATCCATGGGAACGCTTTTGCCCATGAGATAGTCCATCCCAACCTGATACTGCGATTGGGCATCGCCTGCTGTTGCCTTCCCCAGCAACGTTGGATCGATCTTGCTGATCTGAGCCGCTGCCACGGCCAGTGCGCTTACCGCAAAAAGACCGGCCAAAATCCGTGGAATCTGCATCGCCTTCGCCTCTCCGGCAACCTCCACAATAGCAAAACTTGTCCCAGACAGCATGTGACGTGGCAGTTCGGCTTGCGCAGGGGGACCAGTTTGCTACTGTGAAGCTATGGCGCAGACCGCAGCAAAGAAATCAACAGACATGAGCCTGGAGGAGATGACGGGCGACCTGGTGGCACAGGCAATGAAGGCGGGTGCAAGCGATGCCGAAGCCGTCGCCAGCGAAGGGGACGAGTTCAGTGTGACGGTGCGCATGGGGCAGGTGGAAACGCTGACCGAATCGGGATCGCGCGCGCTGGGGCTGCGGGTTTTTTTGGGCAAACGGTCTGCATCTGTCTCAACCAGCGATCTGACGCCTGACGGATTGCGCCAGCTTCTGGAAGGCGCAATGGCGCTGGTGCGCATCACGGAAGAGGACGCCTGCGCCGGCCTGCCGGAGGCAGAGGAGTTTGGCGCCCACCAGGGCGACCTGCACCTTTACTTCGACGACGTTTACTCACTTCCTGTCCCGGAGCGCATTGAGTGGGCGCGCCGCGCCGAAGCGGCGGCCCTTGGCGCGGATGCACGCATCACGAACTCAAACGGCGGAAGCTTTGACGCAACAACTGGCCGCAAAGTAATGGCGAACTCGCGCGGCTTTCTCGGTAGCTACCGCACAAGCTATGCAGGCGTGTCCGCATCTCCGCTGGCCGAGGATGAAAATGGGGCCAAACAACGGGATGGATGGTGGTCCGGCGCGCGACGCATGGCGGACCTGGAATCGCCCGAGTCCGTTGGGCAGGAGGCGGCGCGACGAACGCTGCGAAGACTCGGCGCGCGGCGCGTGGCGACGCAGCAGGTTCCCATCGTCTTTGCGCCGGAAGTTGCGCGCTCGCTCATTGGGTCTCTTTTTGAAGCAGCCTCGGGCGACGCCATCTGGCGCAGCGCATCGTTTCTGGCCGGCAAGCTCGATGAGGCGATTGCGGCTCCAGGAGTCACGATTATCGACGACAACACCATGCTGCTGCCGACGAACGTGGGCGCCTTTGGCACTTCCCCATTCGACGGCGAGGGGTTGCCGTCCCGCCGCACGACGGTGGTGGACAACGGCATTTTGCGCAGCTACCTGCTGAACACCTATGCAGCGCGCAAGCTCGGCATGAAGTCGACGCATAACGCCTCGCGCGGGCTGGCGGGAACACCGGGCATCGGCTGCGGCAATCTTTATCTGGAGCCGGGCACCAGTACGCCGGAGCAGATCCTGGGCGACGTGAAGACCGGTCTTTACGTCACGAGCCTCATGGGCTTTGGGACGAATATCGTGACGGGCGACTACTCGCGCGGTGCAACCGGACTTTGGATCGAGAACGGCCAACTGACCCACGCTGTGGAAGAGATCACGATTGCTGGCACCCTCAAGGAGATGTTCAGAAACATTACGGCCATCGGCAATGATCTGGAATTTCGCAGCGCGGTCGCTGCGCCCACGGTTCGCATTGATGGCATGACAATTGCGGGAGCTTGAAGATGCGAGCTGCGCCCGTGATGCAGTCGCTGCCTTTTGACCCGGCCGATGCCCGCGCCGCGCTCGCGCAGCTTCCGCAATCCGCGGCGGTGTTTGCGCTCTATGGCTCGGAGGCACACGCGGAGCCCTACATTGGGCGCACGCCGAACCTGAGAGCGCGTCTCGAACGGCTGCTGGTTCCTTCGGCGAGGCACCCCAAGCGGCTGCAACTGGCTGGGCGCGTGCGACGCATCGAGTGGCGAGGGACGGGCTCGGAGTTTGAGTCGCTGCTTCTACAATTCCATCTGCTCAGCAAGGTCTACGGCACAAAGAGCCTGGAGCGGATGCATCTGCGGGCACCGGCATTCGTTCGCTTTCTTGGCAGCAATCCGTATCCGCGCGTGGTGGTGACGCACCGGCCCAGTTTGCGTGAGGCCGACTGGGCGTATGGGCCGTTTGCCTCACGTGCTGCGGCAGACCGCTACGTGGACGAGGTTCTGAAGCTCTTCCTGCTGCGCCGCTGCACGGACGATCTGCAGCCGGACCCGAGCCATCCGGGGTGCGTCTACTCCGAGATGAAGATGTGTCTTGCACCTTGTTACAAGGGCTGCACGGATGAGCGCTACGCCGCGGAGGCCGCGGCGGTGGAAGGCTTTCTGGCGACGCGCGGCGAAAGCCGGCTGGTCCTGCTGCGGACAGATCGCGAAGAGGCTTCCGCGGCGCTGGAGTTTGAGAGGGCGGCAGCGATTCACGCGCAGGTACAAAGGGTGGAGAGCGTGCGGGCACTGGCTCCGGAACTGGTACGGCCAATGAGCCGACTCCGGGCGGCGATTCTGCAACCCTCGATCTCGCCGGATGCAGTCGCTGTGTTCCTGTTTGAGAATGGCCGGATGAGCGGGCCTGCGGATTTTTCGACGGTTGGAATGCGCATCCAGAACGAGCAGTCAGGCTCCAGTTCCCTGTTTGCACAGCCCATGGCGGTGGAGGCCGTTCCGGAGAGCACACCGAATTCGGCATCGCGCCCGGCGCGTGCCGTGCTGGAAGAACGGATGGAAGCAGTGCTGACGGAGCTTGCAGCGGAGCATGCTGCGCCCGCGCAGGTGGAGCGGCAGGGCCACCTGGCGCTGCTCAAGCGCTGGTATTACCGGCCCGAGGCACGACGCACGGGTGAGATCTTCTTTCCGGATGCGGAAGGCAAATGGCCCATCAAGTCCATGTTGCGCGGGGTGGGGCGCGTGGCGGCAAAATCACTCGCAGGCAACGCACCGGCGCAGCCATCGAAGCCGAAGCATGATTGAGGACGATCCCATGAGCTTACACACTTCACTTGAAGCACTGCACGGGAAGACAGCGATCATTACCGGCGCCAGTTCCGGGTTGGGCTGGGCCACGGCCCACGCGCTGGCCGCAGAGGGCGTGCGCGTGGTGGTGACGGCGCGGCGAGCCGAGCGTTTGGAGGCGCTGGCTGCCGGCCTGAACCGCAATGGCCGCCAATGCGCGTTCGTCACAGGCGATGCAGCCGAGCCGCGCGTGGCTGAAGCCGCCGTCGCCCTTGCGCTCAAAGAGTTCGGGCGGATTGACATCCTGGTGAACAACGCCGGCCAAGGCAATTACAAGCCGCTTGTCGAAACAACCATCGAAGAGTACGACGCGCTGATGAACAGCAACATGCGCAGCTCGTTCCTCTTCACGCACGCGGTTGCCCCGCATCTCATCGCGCAGAAAAGCGGCGCGATCGTCTTCATCTCATCGGTTGCGGGGCTGGCTGGAGCAGCGAACGAAACGGCGTACAGTGCCAGCAAATTCGCGCAGGTCGGGTTTGCACAGGCAGTTGACGAGGAGCTTCGACCCTATGGAGTGAAGGTCTGCGTACTTTGTCCGGGCGGCATCAAGACAGAGTTCGCCCTGGGACGCGGACGCAAGGCCGAGGACGTCGCCCGGTCGCCCATGATGGACCCCGCAGACGTCGCCGATGCGGTCGTCTTCGCATGTATGCAGCCGGCCAACTTGCGCGTGCCGCAGATGACCGTGCGCCACATGGGCATCAGGAGATAGCTGGTCCGCTCTTCTCAGTTGGGCAAAGGCACTCCCGGCCGGCCTGGAGAAGCCGGAAGGTCTCGATAGCTCCATTGATCCCGGGGCGCGCGGTAAAGGGTAGACTGATTGCCTGCATTGAAAGGGGCTCGTGACGATGCCTTGGCTGCCAAGCGAAGAGCTGTTCGCAGTACTGGTGGCAATTTCATTCGCTGCCGGGCTGAATGTGTATGCCACCGTGGCAACCCTGGGATTGCTGGCGCATACGCACTGGCTCGCACTGCCGCATTCGCTGACGCTGCTCGGCAACTGGTGGGTGATTGGCGCGAGTGCCGCGCTTTTTGCCGTTGAATTCTTTGCGGACAAGATCCCCGCCTTCGATCTGATTTGGAATGCGCTGCACACGTTCATCCGCGTTCCGGTTGCGGCGCTGCTGGCCTATCAGGCCAGTGCCGGACTATCTCCGATGGAGCAGGCTGCAGCGGCGGCGATTGGCGGCACGGTGGCGCTGGCCGCGCATGGAGGCAAGACCGCTGCGCGCGCTGTTGTGACACCCTCGCCAGAACCCTTCTCCAACATCGGCCTAAGCCTGGGAGAAGATGTGCTGGCTATCGGGCTGACGTGGCTCGTTACCGTGCATCCGTATGTCGCGGGAGGGATCGCCCTGAGCCTGGTGGTCTTCATCCTGATCATGATCCGGATTGTGTGGAGCGCGATGAAGACGCTTTTTGGCGAAGCTGAGCAGGCAATGTCTTCGTGAGAGCCTGGCGGCGCTGCCCAGGGCTTTGTGCCGCAAGCTGGCTGATACACTTAGGCTGCGAAGGAGACGGTGATTCCCCGCTATGGTTGAGCTTCTGCCATCAATTCTATCCGCGGATTTTGCCCACTTGGCCGACCAGGTTGCAGCGGCCGAGCGCGGCGGGGGCACGGTGATTCATGTCGATGTGATGGACGGGCATTTTGTCCCCAACATCACCCTGGGGCCGCCAGTGGTGGCAAGCCTGCGCAAGGCGACCAAGCTGCCGATTGACTGCCACCTGATGATTGAGAATCCGGACGAGTACATCCCGGCCTTTGCCGATGCAGGAGCCAACTGGGTGAGCGTCCACTATGAGGCCTGCCGGCATCTGCATCGCACGCTGGAACTGATCGCCCACCACGGTATGCAGCCGGCGGTGGTGCTGAATCCAGCCACGCGGGTCAACTTCATCGTGGACATCCTGCCCATGGTGCACCACGTGCTCATCATGAGCGTGAATCCCGGTTTTGGGGGGCAGAGCTTCATCCCGTTCTCGCTCGATAAGATTCGCCGTATGAAGAAGTTGCGTGAAGAAATGGGCCTGAAGTTTAGAATTGAGGTGGACGGCGGAGTGGCTCACGACACCATTGCCCCCATCGTCCAAGCAGGTGCAGATCTTCTGGTTGCGGGGAACGCTGTTTTTGGCGCTGGCCGGCCAGAGGAAGATGCACGTGCGCTGCTGTCAGCCGCACGGCAGGCCGCAGGAGAGTAAAATTCTCTCCATAGAGCATGGTGAAGGCGCGCCACCCGTTTGCGGGCAGCGGCCGCAATGAGGTGGTATGAACCGGTTGTCGAAGAAGTTGGTTGTCGCGGCGCTCGCGACGCTTGTTTGCGCAGGCGTAAACGCCCACGCACGGGACAAGAAGCCCAAGCATAAGAAAAATGAAGACCTGAGCGCAAATCCTCTTGCCGGCGTGAAGTCGCAGCAGCCCGACAAAATCCTCTTTGACAAGGCCATGGTCGCGATGAAGAAGGGCCGCTATGACGTGGCCAGGCTGACGCTCCAGACCCTGCTCAATACCTATCCGGACTCGGAGTACCGGATGCGCGCCAAGCTGGCTGTAGGCGATACCTGGTTCAAGGAAGGCGGAACCGCGGCGCTGACGCAGGCGGAAGCTGAGTACGAGGACTTCATCACCTTCTTCCCGCAGGCTCCCGAGGCAGCCGAGGCCAAAATGAAGGTGGGCGACATCTACTACCAGCAGATGGAAAAGCCCGATCGCGATTACACCAATGCGGAAAATGCCGCGCGGGAGTATCGCGAAATGATCAACATGTTCCCGGATTCTCCATTGCTTCCGCGCGCCAAGCAGAAGCTGCGCGATGTGCAGGAGGTTCTGGCCGAGCGTGAAGCGCGGATCGGTGAGTACTACCTGAGCCGTGATAATTATTCGGCGGCGATCGCCAGGCTGGAGACGGTGGTTGACACCTACCCCCTGTATTCGCATAGCGATCTGGCTCTGCTTGGGATTGGCGATGCGTACGCGGGAGAAGCCAAGGCAGTACAGTTGGCGCCGGGACTGCCGGGTGCAGTGCGCGAGCGGCTCTCAGCTCTCTACAACGACCGCGCGGCAGCCGCCTATGACAAGGTGATTACGCGCTATCCCATGGCGCCGCACGTAGAGGATGCACGCGACCGGCTGATCGGCATGAATCGGCCGATCCCGGAGCCGACCCAGGCGGCGATTGCAGAAAGCGATGCGGAAGAGCGCAGCCGGCAGCCTTTGCGCTTTACGGACCGCACGTTGGGAATCATCAAGCGCGGGCCGTCTGTAGTGGAGGCGGTGCACGTGGGTGAGCCGAGCCTGCAGGACCCGAAGCGGGTGACTGCGCCGGAAATCACGAAGGAAAACATTGCAATGTATAACGAGGCGGTTGGAGCCACAACTCCCGCTGCCGCACCGCGACCGACAGGCGTGAACGAGCCACCGCGGAGCGATCGTCCCTCTGAGGCGCCGGTGCAAATGATGGCGCCTGCCGGCGGCACTGGCGTAGGCGTTTCGATTGTGAGTGCGCCGAATAATGCTCCAGCGAACCCGAACGATCCCAACAGCCAGTTAAAGGCAGTTGGCCCCACGAATACGACACTACCCACGGCGGAAAAGCCGACCGAAGCTCCGGACCAGATCAACGACATCAAGCCCGGCGAAGCGCTGACTTCGGCAACAACAGCCGCGAAGCCGAAGAAAGGTCCAAAAGCAGATTTGGGCGACGAGTCTTCCAGCAAGAAGAAAAAGAAGAAGGGCCTGGGCAAGCTAAACCCCTTCTAAATCGAAAAGATGCCTGAAACAGGAATGCCGCGCGATGCCATCGTGCGGCATTCCTGTTTCAGGCTTGGCAATCCTAGAGGCGCAACGAATTCGCAGAGTTCGCGCCCACATCTGCTAAAGTGAAGATTGGTCCCCTGGCTCGAAACCCTTTGCAAACTGTGGGTTTGACGCAATTCTTCGGGGTGACGCACGCGACAACCCCATGCCTCACGACCTTCCGAAAGCCTACGACCCGACCGCCATTGAAGACCACTGGGCAGCGTACTGGGTCCGCAAAGATCTCTTTGCCCAGCCCACGCCTGACGGCGAAGGTGGGCCAGAGCCGTTTACCATCCTGTTGCCGCCGCCCAACGTCACCGGCCGCCTGCACATGGGCCACATGCTCAACCAGACGGAGATGGACATCCTCACCCGCTGGCGGCGCATGAGTGGCTGCCTCGCATTGTGGCTGCCCGGCACGGACCACGCCGGCATCGCCACCCAGATGATGGTCGAGCGGCAGCTCGTGAGCGAAGGCACCAGCCGCCAGCAGCTCGGCCGCGAAGCCTTCGTCGATCGTGTGTGGGAGTGGAAGCGCCACTACGGCGGCGCCATCCTCGACCAGATGAAGCGCCTCGGCGCCAGCGTCGACTGGAGCCGCGAGTACTTCACCATGGACGAGCGTCTCTCCGTCGCTGTGCGCGAGGCCTTCGTCAAGCTCCACGAGCAGGGACTCATCTACCGCGGCGCCTACATCGTCAACTGGTGCCCGCGCTGCCAGACCGCCATCAGCGATCTCGAAGTCGTCTACGACGAGCACAAGGGCCATCTCTGGGAGATCAAGTACCCGGTCATCGACGACGCAGGCAAGGATACTGGCGAATTTTTGACCGTGGCCACCACGCGCCCCGAAACCATGCTCGGCGACGTCGCCGTCGCCATCCATCCCGAAGACGAGCGCTACACGCACCTGCACGGCAAAAAGCTGCGCCTGCCACTCGTGAATCGCACCATCCCCATCATCCTCGACGAATGGGTGAGCCGCGACTTCGGCACCGGCGCAGTGAAGGTCACGCCCGCGCACGACCCCAACGACTTCGCGCTCGGCCAGCGGCACGATCTGCCTTCCATCAACGTGATGGATGAGACCGCGCACATCAACGCCGAAGGCGGCCCTTACGCGGGCCTCGATCGCTACGTCGCGCGCAAGCAGGTCGTCCACGACCTTGAAGCACAGGGCCTCTTAGCGGGCATCAAGGACCACACCAACAACGTGGGCCACTGCGACCGCTGCAAGACCGTCGTGGAGCCGCGCCTCTCCATGCAGTGGTTCGTCAAGATTCAGCCGCTCGCCGACAAGGCCATCGCCGCCGTGAAGGAAGGTCACATCCGCTTCACACCGGAGATGTACGCGAAGACCTATTTCGAGTGGATGAACAACATTCACGACTGGTGCATCTCGCGGCAGCTCTGGTGGGGCCATCGCATCCCGGCCTGGCACTGCGCCGCCTGCCGCAAGGTCACGGTGGCGCGCGTCGATCCCACCGCCTGCGCCCACTGCGGGTCCGGCAACATCACGCAGGAAACCGACGTGCTCGACACGTGGTTCTCGTCGGGACTGCTGCCCGTCTCCGTCTTCGGCTGGCCCAACATCACGGCGGAGACGCGCGCGGATTTCGACGCCTTCTACCCCACCAGCCTGCTTGTCACCGGCTTTGACATCCTCTTCTTCTGGGTGGCGCGCATGATTATGCTCGGCTGCTGGTTCGCCGGCGATGTGCCCATGCCCGACGGGAGCCCGCGCTCTCTTGCGGACTCCGTTCCATTTCGAGAGGTGTATATCCACGCCCTGGTCCGCGACGCCAACCGCGAGAAGATGTCCAAGACCAAGGGCAACGTCATCGACCCCATCGAAATCGTCAAGCAGTACGGCACCGACGCCGTGCGCTTCACGCTCGCCTCCATGGCCTCGCCCGGCACCGACATCGCCTTCAACGTCGCCCGCACCGAGGGCTACCGCGCCTTCGCCAACAAGATCTGGAACGCCGCCCGCTTCATCTTCATGCAGATGGACCGGGCCAGAGAAGCAGGCATTGAATTCGATGCGTCCGCGCTCGGCAGTATGCCCTCGGTCGCAGCCGATGCGCCGCTGGAAGCCCGCTGGATTGTCGCGGAGCTGCACGCGACTGCGGCAAAGGTCAACAAGTCGCTCGAAGACTATCGCTATGATGACGCGGCGAACACGATCTATCAGTTCTTCTGGGGCAGCTTCTGCGACTGGTACTTGGAGATCGTCAAGCTCCGTCTGGACTTCTCCGACTCCGCCGACAAAGCAAAGACCCGCGCCGCACTCTCCACGCTGGTCAGTGTCTTTGAAGCCGCGCTCCGCATGCTTTCGCCCTTCATGCCCTTCATCACCGAAGAGATCTGGCATGCCGTATACGATGGCAATCCACCAGCAACATCCATCGCCCTGACCCACTATCCGCAATCCACGACACCAATCGACACCATTGCACAAAACGACATGACTCTTGTGCAGGACATCATTTCCGGAATCCGCGCAAAGCGCAAAGAAGCCGGCGTCGAAGAAAAAGCCGTAACGGATATTGAGATTGATCCGCTCGGCACAGGAAAGAATGTCGTAGTTGCGAATCAAACCATCATTCAGCGTTTGGCGAAGGTGGGTGAAATACAGCCGGTCAACCGGAGATTTTCAGCTGGCCTGCTTATGTACTCGCACCCGGATTTTGACCTGGGCATCAAGTACGAACGCACCATCGACGCGCCCGCCGAACGCGAACGCTTGACAAAGGACATCGCCAGATACGAAAAAGGCTTGGCTGCCGCAGAGCGCCAGTTGGGCAACGAAGGCTTCATCGCCAAGGCGCCTGCGCACATCGTGGACGGGCTCAGGAAACAGGAGGCGGAGACCCGGCTGCTGCTCGAGAAGGCTCAGGCAGCACTGTCCTCCCTGCCACACACCGACTCCAAAGGTTAAAGAACAATGGAATGGAAGAGCCACAGGATTGATGCATTGCTGGAGCAGGCCCTCGTTGAAGACAAGGCCACCAGCGACGCCACCACCAACCTCACCATCGACCCCGCCCTGCGCGCCTCCGCCTCCATCGTCGCCCGGCAGGAGATGGTCGTGGCCGGTCTGGGCGCGGTGCCGCGCTTCCTTGAGATCTTCGGCCGCCTCGATCCGCACCCCCAGGCGCACAATCGCTTCGATGTCGTC
>JAJYAE010000121.1 GCA_021779695.1 Acidobacteriota bacterium
GTGGCAGCGACTGGTGCGCGTCCTGGGGCACGAGATCTCAAACTCTCTTGCTCCCATCAAGTCAATTGCCGGCAGCCTGCTGGGGCGCGTCGATCGACTGACCGGCGATGAGGTCACGCAGCACGATTTTTCGCGAGGGCTCGCGGTGATTGAAGCTCGGGCGGATGCACTCCATCGCTTTGTGCAGTCCTACAGGGCGCTGGCCCAGCTGCCGGTGCCTCAGCGAAAGCCGCTGGCCATAGAGAGACTGGTTGAGCGTGTGGCACTGCTTGAGCGCCGGGTTCCAGTCGAGCTGGAGGTAGGGCCCGCGGCCACGCTCCTGGCGGATCAGGACCAGCTCGAGCAATTGCTGATCAACCTGGTTGCGAATGCCGCGGAAGCATCCCTCAGCAACAGAGCTTCGCCAATCCATATGAGCTGGCAACTGGAAGGCGACGATGTCGTAATACGGATTCGGGATCACGGACCTGGTATCTCCAATGTGGACAACCTGTTTGTGCCCTTCTACACAACGAAGCCGCAAGGCAGTGGGATTGGCCTGGCGCTGGCTCAGCAAATTGCGCGGGCGCACGGCGGCGAAGTCCAGCTGGCAAACTGCGCTGAGGGCCCGGGCGCATTTGCCTCCGTTCGACTGCCGCTGCACATTGCAGGTAGCCGCTGACAGGCGGCGCAGAAGTGAGAGGCAGCAAGGCGCGAATTGACGGAACTCTGTGTGAACTTTGCAGGAGTGGTTGTTTCCCCTGGATGGTGGCGGGTATACTTCGTGCGATTCGCGACCCGGGGTTCAGAAGTGTGCAGATGGATGAGGAATGCCGGGGCACAGGAGCCAAGATGAAAACATTTTCACGCCGCGACGTTCTCAAATCCTCCCTGCTGGCCCCGGCCGCCGTTGCGGCACAGGGCATAAGCCCGATTCATTCCGCTGCGAACCCCGTTTTAGGTGAGATGGCTGGACCCCTGAGTGCAGGCAATTCTCCTGTCAGCTCTGTGCAGGGCGCAGGCCGCGAGCGCTTACTGCTCGACTTCGGCTGGCGCTTTCATCTCGGCAACGCCTGTGATCCGAGCAAGGACTTCGGGTATGGAAGCGAGTCGCAAGGAAATTTTCAGAAGACCGGAAATTTTATGGCGGCGGGAAGTATTGCCTTCGACGATACGGATTGGCGCAGTATCAACCTGCCACACGACTGGGCCGTCGAATTGCCTTTTGTGAACGACCGCGAGCTGCAAAGCAAAGGGTTCCATCCGCTGGGACGAAAGTACCCTGGCACGAGTGTGGGATGGTATCGCCGCATATTCGATTTGCCTGCGGAGGATGCTGGCAAGCGGATCACAATCGAGTTTGACGGCGCCTACCGGGATGCGCTCGTGGTCTTGAACGGCTTCTACATCGGGACGCACAGCGGTGGATACGATCCCTTCAGCTTTGATGTTTCCGACTTCACCTATCCGGGACATCCGAATGTGTTGCTGGTTCGGATGGATGCGACGGAGAGCGACGGATGGTTCTATGAGGGGGCTGGAATCTACCGGCATGTGTGGCTGGTCAAGACGAATCGCGTACATGTGAAGAAGTGGGGTACATTTGTCCGCTCGGAAGTGAAAGGAAATCAGGCGGCTCTCTCAATTCTGACCGAAGTGGGCAACGATGGATATGACGCGCGTCGTACGCGTGTTATTTCGACGGTCGTCGACCCGGCTGGCAAGGAAGTTGGAAAGGATGTTTCGGCCGCCACCGCCATTCAAGGGGGTGACGGACAGGACTTTCACCAGCAGATCGCGGTGGACCATGCGCAGCTCTGGTCGCTTGATCAGCGGAATCTTTACAAGCTCGTCAGCGAAGTGCAGGTTGACGGGGAAACAGTGGACCGTTATGAGACTCCCTTTGGCATCCGGTCGGTAGCTTTTGATGCCTCGCGCGGCTTCCTGCTGAACGGCGAGCCCGTGAAACTGAAGGGTACATGCAACCACCAGGATCACGCGGGCCTTGGAGTTGCATTGCCGGATGCTGTGCAGACCTACCGCGTGGGAAAGCTGCAGGAGATGGGGTGCAACTCCATTCGCACCTCCCACAATCCCCCGACGCCGGAGCTGCTGGATGCCTGCGACCGGATGGGCATGCTGGTGTTTGACGAGACGCGCATGATGTCGTCGAACCCCGAAGGGCTGAGCCAGTTTCAAGATCTCGTGCGGCGCGATCGCAACCATCCAAGTGTATTCATGTGGTCGATGGGCAATGAAGAGGGACAGGCAAACACGCAAAAGGGCGTGCTGATCCTGACGGCGATGAAGGAGGTTGCAACCCGCAATGATGGCTCGCGGCCGGTTTCCATTGCGCCGACGGGCGCCATTGGAACGGGTGGCCTGGCGGTGTGCGATGTGGCCGGC
Source organism: Acidobacteriota bacterium (assembly GCA_021779695.1). Next base: position 2,386 of record JAJYAE010000121.1, read on the forward strand.
TACAACTACATGGATCCGCAGGCGGAGGCATTCCACAAAGCGCATCCGGAGAAGCCGGTGATGGGAACAGAGACCGTAAGTGCGGTGGGTACCCGCGGCATTTACATCACAGATGCAAGCAAGGGATTTGTGAGTTCGTATGATCCCTATACCACTACCGGACGCGCGTCGGCCGAGGGGTGGTGGAGCTTTTGCGACGCACGGCCATGGCTCTCCGGTGGATTTGTGTGGACTGGATTTGACTATCGTGGCGAGCCGTCGCCGAATGGATGGCCCAACATCAGCTCGCAGTACGGCATCATCGACACGTGTGGTTTTCCGAAGGACTCTTTCTTCTATTACAAGTCATGGTGGACCGATGAGCCTGTCCTGCATGTTTTCCCGCACTGGAACTGGCCGGGCATGGAAGGCAAGGAGATTGCAGTCTGGGTGTACTCCAACCTGGACCAGGTTGAGCTCTTCCACAATGGCAAGAGCCTGGGTGTCAAGGAGGTAAAGAAGGACTCTCATGTTGCCTGGAACGTTGCATACTCTCCGGGCACGATTGAGGCGAGGGGCTCCAGGAATGGGAAACAGGTGATGACGGCCAAGCGGGAGACAACCGGCCCCGCAGCGAAATTGAAGTTACAGGTCGATCGCAACTCGGTGGCGGCCGATGGCGAGGACGTGGCGATGTTTTCCGTAATTGTGCAAGATGGGCAAGGCCGGACCGTGCCCATTACGGATCAGGAGGTCACATTCCGCGTGACGGGTGGGGGACAACTGATTGGCGTGGGCAACGGCGATCCGACCGATCAGCAGGCCGACAAGGGCACTGTGCGGAAGGCATTCTCTGGCTGCTGTATGGCTCTGGTGCAGGCGGGCAAGGAGGCAGGAGAAATTACGGTCGAGGCAACGTCGCCTGGCTTGGACTCCGCCAGGGTAAGCATTCCGGCGGAGCCTGTGCAACTTCGGCCACAGATTGCTGTGTGGAAGCGTGAGATTCCGCAGGGGCCCGGCATTACTGGGCTGTGGCGGCCAGTGCCCGCGCCGGAAGGGGGGAATGCGGATTTCATCGCGAGGATTCTAGGCGGCAACTCGGTTTTTACCCTGCGACAGGATGGAGCCAAACTGGCCGGCACCGTAGAAGGAAGTGGCGGATTCTTTGGCGGCAATGACTTGCCGGTTCCGATTGTCGACGGGTCGATCGAAGGCAGTCACGTGGCCTTCAAGTCCGGGATCAATTCTTATGTTGGAGAAGTGAAGGGTGACCGGATTGAACTCCAGCGCACGGTGGCGATTCCATGGCATATGCCAAAGCCCGTTAAAGAAGATCCAAACAGGCCTGCCATTGGTCCGGCGCCGGATGGGTCGGATCCGTCGATTGGTTCCTCGTGGCATATGCCATCGAGCCTCCCCGTTGTCCTGCGACGTGCGGAGAGCTGAGTGGCTTCAAGTACAGAAGCAATGGGCCGTCCGATGGCAATCGGGCGGCCCATTGCTTCTTGAAAGAGAGCGGGAGAGATCCTGGGCGAGCGCTACTTCGTTGGCGGCTAACGTCCAGCGGTGCTCAGCGGCGCCAGATGCTTGGTGTTCTGGTAAGTGTAAGTGATGCGATGGATGACAGTGATGGTAGAGAGGATGGCCAATATCCAGAGCACCGGCGCCATCACGCCCCAGTGATTGAAAAGCGCGCCCAGAATGACAAGCACGATGCGCTCGGGGCGCTCCATAAAGCCGACCTTGCACTGGCCGATGAGAGCCTCTGCGCGAGCGCGGGTGTAGCTGACCATCAACGAAGTGACCATCACGAATGCGACTAGGACGACGTAACGGAAGCGATTGATGCGGCCGTAGTAGACGAGGAGGCCGAAGAAGAGAACTACGTCAGAGTAGCGGTCGATGACAGAATCGAAGAAGGACCCGAAGACGGTGACCTGGTTGTTGCGCCGTGCGACTCGGCCGTCGACCATGTCAAAGATGCCCGCACCAAAGATGACCATGCCCGCATAAAAGAACATGCGACCGGCATTCGATGCATTGGCGTGGCCGAAAAGAAATGCGGCAGCGATATTGATAACCAGCCCAATGAAGGTCAGGAAGTTAGGGGAGATGCGGGTTAGTGCCAGACCGTGCACAATACGGTCGAGAAGCCAGCCGCAACCGCGGCCGAACGCGCTGGTCCAGGTCATTCCAATCGTCCTAAAAACTGCAATTCGGCGTGCTACTCCGTGCCGGTGCTTTCTTCTTCCTCAGCTTCGTCATGAATCGTGGTGAGCTTGAGGATCTCGAGTTCACGTTTGCCATTGGGTGTGATGATTGTGGCAACGTCGCCAACACGCTTGCCCACAAGTCCTCGGCCAATGGGCGACGTGGTGGAAATGAGTCCTTTCGTGACATCGGATTCTTCGCTGGTCACAAGGCGATAGATGATTTCCTCATCTTTTGTTGCGTCGAAGACCACAACTGTAGAACCGAATCCGGCCTTGTCTCTGGGAATGTTGGCCAGGTTCACCAGAGAAAGCTCTGCCATTCTCTTTTTCAGCTGGCCCAGGCGCGCGTTCACGAAGTCCTGGCGCTGCTTCGCCATGTGGTACTCGGCATTTTCCGAAAGGTCGCCCAGAGCGACGGCCTTTTTAATTTCTGCCGGTAGTTCATGAGCGAGCTCATGCTCAAGGAGTTGGATCTCTTTGAGAAGCTGTTTCTTGATATGCTCGGGCATTCAACATCCGTGGAGCGGAAAGCCACCAGGCTCAACCGCGAGAGATCGACGAGCTAACCCTTCCATTATACGCGTTGGCCGGAATTGCCGACCCGATTGATCTAATCCCGGCTCGGATCCACAGGAACCGAAGCAGAACTGCTGCGGTGATGGTCGATAAAAGACTGTAGAATCAGCGTCGCAGCCACCTGGTCAACCACTTTGCGATGCTCCTGGCGGGTATGGCCAGCCGCATACAGAATCTGGTGAGCCTCGTGAGTCGTCAGGCGTTCATCCCACAGGTGAATTGGGAGGCCGGTGAGAGCGCCGAGCTCGGCGGCAAAGGCACGGACTTTTTGCGCGCGGGGGCTTTCAGCCCCGGACATGTGGAGTGGGTCGCCGACAACGATGGCCCTTACTGCGTAGCGTCGGCCCAGTCGAGCGATCGAGCGGAGGATTTCCCGAGGACTGGGCCGGGGCCGGCGGTCAAGATCCAGCGTCATCACTGGCTGGGCAGTCCATCCAAGCTCGTCTGAGACAGCAACGCCAATCCGACGTGTTCCAACGTCGAGCGCCAGGATGCGAGGTTGCGGAATAGGGTTCAGGAGCACACTCCTTCTGTCAGCTTAAACGTGCGAAGCTGCGTCGCTGGGAAATTACCCCGCTAAAATAGAGGATTGCGGGGGTAGCCCTGCATCCAATGTGAAGAGGATTGCGGCAGAGGATGATTGGGCGGAAACGCAAGAGAAGAAAGAGAATGGGGCTCTCAGGCCTCACGCTGCTGCTGATCCTTGCCATTGCGGGTCTTGGCGCGTACTCAGCATGGTTGCTTTTTACTCCATATGGCCCGTCGGTCGAAACGTTTGTCGAAATTGTGCCCGGGACCTCATCGCGGACTATTGGAGCGCAGTTGGAGTCTGCCGGGGTGGTGCGGAGCCGCATTGCTTTTGATTTGCTGCGCTGGTGGAAGGGCGGCAGGCTTCTGGCAGGGGAGTATCGCTTTGACCATCCTGCGCTGCCGGGGGAGATTTACGCGCGGATTGCCCGCGGCGATGTGTACACGAGGACGGTGACAGTGCCCGAAGGTTCAACCATCTTCGAAATCGCTACGCGGCTGGAACAAGCGGGCTTTGGCCCCAGACAGGCGTTTCTGAACGGGCAGGCGCAAGAGACGAAGCTCGTGGCAGATCTGGATCCTGACGCGACGAGCTTGGAAGGGTATCTATTTCCGGACACCTATCGCTTTCCGCGCAAGGCGAGCGCGGCCGAGATTTGTGCGGCGATGGTGCGACGATTCCGGCAGGAAGCAGCACGAATCGGCCTGAAAGGGAATGTGCATGAAGTGGTGACGTTGGCCTCACTGGTGGAGCGCGAAACGGCGGTGAATGCCGATCGCCCTCTGGTGGCCAGTGTCTTTGAGAACCGGCTGGCGCACCATATGCCCCTCATGACTGATCCTGCGGTAATCTACGGCCTGGAATTGGAAGGACAATGGCGCGGGACCATTTATGAGAGTGACCTGAAGCGTGATACGCCGTACAACACCTATCTGCACACGGGGCTTCCGCCGGGCCCCATCGCCAATCCTGGCCTGGCTTCATTGCATGCCGCAATGGCTCCGGCGCACTCGGATTACCTATATTTTGTGGCCCAGGGCGCCGATCCGCAGGGTCACTCATCCTTTTCGACGACGCTTGAGCAGCACGCCCGTGATGTGGCCGCCTACCGCACGGCAAAGCGGAAAGCGGGTGCGCGATGAAGTCAATGTGGAGAGGCCTGTGCACTCTTGGGATTCTGGCGCCGCTGTCGTTGCTTTCCGGTTGTCTGTTCACGACCCGCAAGCTGCCAGTGCCGAAGGCTCCCGCTATGGTGCAGACCGTAACGCCGGACCAACTGGTGCAGCGAATGAATCAACGGTGGGATCAGATGGAGACACTGAACGCCACCGTTGAAATCCAGGCGAGCGTCCTGAATAGCAGGGAGGGCGTTGCGAAGGACTATACCAGCTTCCGTGGACACATCCTCATGCGGAAGCCCGGAATGTTGCGCGTGCTCGGCCAGGTTCCGGTGATCGGGATGACGATGTTTGACATGGCCAGCGACGGCAAGACTTTCAGCCTCTACATCCCCTCCCGCAAGAAAGTAGTGGAAGGTTCCAATCGACTGAGGAGGAAGTCGATTCACCAGGTTGAGAACCTGCGCCCGGGATTTTTCTTTGATGCGATGATGGTGCGTGGTCTGGAGCCCGACGATCTCTACTCTGTAACAGCCGACGCAGACACCATGGTGGATGCAAGCAAGAAGCATCTATTGATGGTGCCTGAGTACGTTCTGAGCATCATGCGGCGCCAGCCAGGCCGGAATGAACTCACCCCGGTACGCGTCGTGACCTTTCATCGGGATGACCTGATGCCCTACAGGCAGGATCTCTACGACGCGGATGGAAATCTTGAAACTGAAGTTATCTATGCGCGGTACGCGGATTTTGGATCGGGCAAGTATCCCTCCGTTGTAACGATTCGCCGTCCCATGGAGGAGTACCAGGCAGTGCTCCATGTTGAGAAAGTCGTGGAGAACATGCCACTCACCGACGAGCAGTTCCACATCAAGGTGCCAGAAGGCACGGATCTCCAGAAGCTCGAATAGACACCCCGGTCATTCGAACGGCTATTGTGCAGCACTGCCGTGCATCAGGATCTGGTAGCGGTGCGCGTATTCGACCTTGTACGCATCGACCGCTTCTTCATAGCTCATTTTGGGCGTATCGGCCTGACGTGACCATTGAATGATCACATCCCGCGTGCCAGCAGGAACCGTGATCGTCCCATGCAACGGGGTCGCGGTGCGGCCGTCGATTTTCACGCTGTGTGCTTCCATGAACCATGGGAGATGGATCACTACACTCCTGGGCGCAGATAAGTAGTGAGTGTCGAGGTGCAAGTCAGCTTCTGTGGCGGAGGGTTGCGTCAGGTTGAAGGCTATGCTGCCAAAGTAGGTAGGCGCCTGAGTGACTTCGATGGTCTTGCCCGCGCCGATCCAATCGGGTGAAAGCACGCTGAGCAAATGCAGTTCATCGCCCTCTTCGCGCACCAACATGATGCGCATCAGAGTGCGATACTCGGCGGCAAACCAGCCATGGGGTGCGAGATTGTCCTGAAAGTTGCGGTCTCCCCACGGCCGGATGGCAAATTCAAATCCTGCGTGGGTGGAGCTGGTGTGGAGCAGCAGCGCATACAGTTCCTGCACTGCCTGTCGCTGATCGCCGCGCACCACTTCGGTCATCGTGTTCTTGATGGTGAGGTAATGGTGCAGGAATTCACCGTCGGCATAGGTCATGATGCCTTCGGCATACTTTGCCTGTGTAGTCTTGAGGGTTGCCGTAACGCGTGGATCGTGCGGGTCCAGTGTGGGTTCAGGGACAACCGACAGCAAATTGCCCCAGTCATACCCGCCATTTTTTCCATCGAGCGCCGGAGGAATATAACCGTTGTGTGCTGCGGTCTGCTGATCGAGCACCTTGAGAAATGCAGTGCGGTAATCGTTGTATTCGGTCTGCCAGGAGGAAGCGAGGTTCGAATGGCCCGTCTCCTGCGCCATCTGGATGGCTAGCTTCAGCCCGGAAAGTGCCAGGAAGTTATAGCCGGTCAAATGCCCCGGGACAAATTCGTTATCGCGCACATCGCTGGCAGGCATGATGTGCAGCGGATCAGCCGCACGCGCCTGCCTCAGCCATTGCACCGCACGGTCAATCTGCGGCAGCGCCCACTCCGCAAAAGCTTTGTCGTGTGTCATACGATAGTGCTGCGAGTAGCCCCACACCGCCTCGCCCCATCCGTCATATTGTTGTGGCTGCGAAAGGAAATTGCCGTTGGGCTTCTGCGATTTGGCGAAGAAGGCCAGAACCTGTGCGGCGACTTTTGGGTAACCGGTGACGTCGTAGCTATGCACGATGTCGGCGCCGTCGCGCAGGTAGAACTCGTGGTAGTGAAGCTTGTTGACAGTCTGAATGTAGTCGGGCCCGATATGGTCGCGGGCGATGAGGTCATAGATGAGATTGGTATAGAAAGTGTCGACCGGCTTCTGTTCGGGCAGAGTGATTTGCATCCCCTCGGTGAGGATGTGATTCCAGAATGAGACGACCTGAGCGTGTGCTGCGTCCAAATTCGCCTGGCGTATCGTCGCCATCTCCGCTGTAGGCACGACGGGCATCTTGAAGTCGAGCGTGAAGTCGTCACCGGGATTGAGCAAGCGGGAATACGTGACGATACCGGCGGCAACAGTCGGATCCACCAGGAGCTTGCTGGGCTTGCTGATGTCCTGGGGGTAGTTGTAACGGCCGTGCAGGGTCCAGCCGCGATTCACATAACCTGCGGGATACAAATAGAGCAGTCGGCCGTCGCGGAGGAATCCATCTTCGGTAAAGGAGTAGACCCAGTCCGGGCTAAATCTCTCGCCAATCTGGCGGTAATCGCCTGGGTAGCGGCCTTCACGCGGCCGGTCAAAGCGGTTGTCGCCGTGCGTCGCACCGGTATTGTTTGGCGCGTCGTAGCGCATGCCCGTTGCAAGAATGGCGCGATTGGGCCTGCTTCCTGCGTTATGCATTGAAACGCGTATGAAGTTAACGAGCGTGCCCTCCGGCTTACCGTCGAGTGTGGCCGCAAACAGGGTGAATCGGTAGGCCACGCCGTCGCGCTCAAATTGGTAGCGAATGATGGGCAAATGGCCGTCTTCGAGCGTGCGGATGCGCACGTGCGTTGGATCAAGGGCCGGGCCCGCGAAGAACATCATCTCCCCAAAGCCGGTCCGCAGGTAGCCCTCCGGCGTCACCTCCGTGGCGGCTTCGGCATCCATCATGCCGATTTCATCTGTCGGTGCAGAAAAGTAGGAGAAAGGCTGGCCGGGCTTGTCAATGGAGGGAGAGACCATTTGAGCCTGCGTGAGTGGAACACCGGGAGCAAAGCCGAACAGGCTAACAAGCAGAAAGATGGAAAGAGGGGCGTTCTTCATGACAGAAAAGGCTACAGCATGCAGGTCTGCTTGTGCAGTAAGAGAATGCAGACCCACGAGACTCTGGGGTCGCTCTGCTAATGCGTCTTCCCGTCAAAGATGGAGTGCAAGTCGGAGTGACCTGCGCCGAATGCATCATAAGCAGCCCAATAGAAAGGATGCCGGGAGCGTGGGCTGGCTGCGACAACGCGACGGGCACCTGTGAGTGCCGCCGGGGCGCTTTTGCCGGTGGCAAGATTCGAATAGAAAGCACGCATCAGGATCGCAGCAGTGGTGGAGTCAATTGGCCAGCGCGTTGCAACAATCTGCGGCACTCCCATTGCAGTCAGCTCGTCAACCATGTCACCCGTGCCGTGGTTCCAGCCCGGCTGGCTCTGGCTCGTGGAGCATGCGGAGAGTACGATGAGACACGCCTTGCGTGGAGGATTCGCGCGGAGCAGTGCCTCATCCACAAAAGGCCTGTCCCCAGCCAGTCCTGAGGGAGCAAGGAGGAGCCGGGTTTCCCCGTTTTGCTGCGCTGCGTGGCCCGCGAAGTGAATCAGCGCGGCCGATGGCAGATCGCGCGCGACTCGATCCTGCGTGGCCTGGCGACCAAGTAGCACGTCCGACCTTGCCTCAAAGAGCGCGACGGAGCGCGCTTCATCGAGTGCACTCGAAAGCATCGACGGGGCTCCAGCCCCGACAGACGCTCCTACAATCAGCGCGCTTGATGTGGATGTCGCAGGGCGTCGGCGCGAGGCAAGAAGGAGTGATGGAACCTCGTCGAGATCGAAGCGCAGTCCAATTGGGCCGCTGGCGCTCTCTACGGCCGGCCAGGGAAGATTGCCAATCAGCGGATCCGACTCAATCAGCAAGAGAGGCGAGGTGGTTGCCGAGCGGTCCAGTGTGGGGAGAAGGATTTCTCCGGCACGCCGCGCCGCGACGTCAACAGAAGGGAGGGACGTTGCTGGCGAGGATGCCATGAGCTGCAGGTTAGAAATGGATGCGAGGACCTGGCTCTGTTGCAGGTGGACTTCACGCCACAGGACCCGCCGGTCCTCCGCGTGATACGACAAGAGGCGATCAGGAAGGACAATGACGCCGATCAGTTGATCCCCGCTTTTGAGTTCGCGAGTCAGTGCGGAGTCAAGTTGCGGGTCCAGGCAGTCAAGAGCCTTTTGTGGACAAAGCGGCACGGGCTGGCCCAGAATACGCAGCCGATAGCGCTCCCAAAGAGCGAGGATGCTTGTTCCAGGGCGATCCAATGCAAGCCAGGTCGCCACCAGAGATGCATACAGAACGCGATCCTGCCGCGCAAAGATCATGTTTCCGGAACCGACACTGCGGCCTCGATCTTCCTCGATAAGGATGGCATTGCGAAGCAAAGGCTCAGCAGCTTCCGGCTTGCCGGAAGCCAGCAGGAGCTGGCCACGCGCGGCAGCATAAAGAGCCATCTCCTCTTCGTCATCCAGGCCCGCAAGGTGGGCCTGCGCGCGCTGAAGCAGATTGGCGGCGGACCGCTGATCGCCGCGCGATAGGTAGAGATTGGCAAGGGCAATCTCACTGTCGGCGAGGAACTCCCGCAATGATCGCTGATCGCTTTGCTGCGTCAGTTCCGCTTCTACTATTTCCATCTGTTCCTGCGCTTCAGTAATCGATCCCGCACGAATGGCTGCAATCGCGAGGTCATAACGCTGCGCAGGAATCAGCGCATTGCTCGACGTCAATTTCAAGATCCCGAGCAGCTCCCGTTGCAGGAGGAGTTCGAGCTGCTCGCGCGGCGTGTTCTTCTCCACCTCTGCTAGGCCTGCAAGTATGGTGTAGGCGCGAAACGGGGGGTAATCACCGGCATAGAACTGGCGAAGTGTCTCCATGAAAATGCGCCAGCTATCTTCAGTGTCTCCGGCTTCCACAGCGGCGCCGCCGATTTGATTTCTGCTGCGCATGGCGAGTAGCGCA
>JAJYAE010000454.1 GCA_021779695.1 Acidobacteriota bacterium
AGGCCTGCTCGGCTTGCCCTTCTTCGGGCTGCTTGGACTGCTCCGCGGCCGCAAAGCCACCCGTTCCGCTTTCTTCCGCATGATGGCCGTGCTCGCATTCATCGCAGCCGCCTATCAGGTGATGGGATGCGGCGGCTCCTTCACCAAGCCCACCGCTCAAGGGGGGCAGACACCGCCGGGCGCTTACAACCTGATGGTGCAGGGCGTCGGCAGCGACAGCCAGCTTTACCAGGCCGTGATTCAGGTGAATGTCACACTTTAAGCGCAGTAGACGGGCGCTCCGCTTTCCAGGAACACCGGAGCGCCCCATAACTTCAGCTTTTTTTGTCGAGGGAGATTGATGAAACGACGCACTCTGCAACTGCTGCTGCTCGCCGCCCTTTCCAGCGCGGGCGCCATGGGACAGATCAACTGCATTAACGGACCCGCTTCACAGAAGCTTGTCTGCCAGTTCCCATTCGCCACCGGCGTGTTCACCAACGATACCGCTCTCGGTGGAACGCAGGGAATTCAAAGCGCCGTACAGGCTGCCGGAGTCTTCAACAGCGCCATCGGAACCCAGGTCAGCCAGCTTCCCTTGGCCAGCGCCTCAGCCGGCACCGTCGTGGTCTACAAGGCCGGAGTCCCCGAGACCTACAACAACCTCGGCCCCATCCTCACCGATCGCGCCCAGACCGTGGGCAAGCACAGGTTTTTCCTGGGATTCACCGCCAGCCAGTTCGTCTTTACTGACATTGACGGCATTTCCCTCGGCAGCCTGCCCTTTGCCTACTATGCAACGGCCTTTCAGCAAGGCACGAACACCGTACTCAGCAACACCTACACCACCGAGGACACAAAGCTCTCGTTCAAGATCAACCAGTTCATCGGCGTCGCCACCCTTGGCCTCACCAGCCGCGTCGATGTCACGGTCATTGTTCCCATCGAGCGCGTTTCCCTCGGAGCCACCACCTTCAACTCCACCTCGTATATCCTCGACTCCAGCAACAACCTCATCTTCGGACCCTATTCCAACCCGAACACCTATTCACCCGGCCTGGCAAGCGGAATCGGCGATATCACCTTCAACGCCAAGGCAGAGCTGTGGAGAGGCGACCATGGCACCGTCTCCGCAGGCATGAACGTGCGTACCCCCACCGGAGACGACCTCAACTACCTCGGCTCCGGCGCCTGGGGATTCAGTCCCTACCTCGTCTACTCCTACCTGGCCAAAATCTCGCCCCACGCCAAAATCGGATACCAGTGGAACACCACCACGGAACTCAACAATCCCACGGACACGCCCGGCGGAAACCAGTCCCTGCCCGGTGGCATGCAATACAACGTCGGAGCGGACTGGGCCATCTTCCGCCATGTAACCTTCGCCGGAGACCTCCTCGGCAACCAGTACCTCAACGCTCCCAAGCTCATCCGCACAACAACTCCGCTGCCCACCAATCCTTCCACCATCGCGCTGCCCACCATCGTGCCCGGAACCGCAAGCTATTCCATCAACAACGCCAGCGCAGGCCTCAAGTGGAACCCCTACAGAAACCTCGTCCTTTCTGGCAACGTCCTCTTCCAGATCAACAACAACGGACTCCGCGCCAGGCCCACTCCCCTCGTAGGCATCTCCTACAAGTTCTGACCGCAGCGATGCCCTTCAAGCATCGACGGCCATGCCGCGCTCCCACCGGGGCGCTGCATGGCCCGGCGCCTCCAGCGCGGCCTGCCTGCAATGTCTGAAAGAATCCCTGCTTGATTACTGCGCTTCCCCGCCCGGCGCAAAATACCCTTCCGGCGTCACAATCGTCAGGTCCTTCTTGTCCGTCTTCAGCGCAATCTTGTGGAAGCTGCCGTCTTCTTCCAGCTTTTCCGGCGTGTAGGTCAGCAGATACTGCCCGCGAAGATCCTGTGCGATCAGCCCATAAATCTCTTCCAGATCCTGTTTCCGCCTGGCGTCAAAATACAGCCCGCCCGTCCGCGTCGCAATCTGCTCCAGAGTCTTTCTGCCGTCCGTCTGCGGCTGGCGTCCGCCACCCGGGCTTCCGCTCCCCGGATAACCGCCTCCCGGATAGCCGCCGCCAGGATACCCGCCTCCCGGATAACCGCCACCTGGGTAGCCTCCGCCCGGCCCGCCCCTCCGGCCGTTGTTCGGAAAGGGGTTCTCGCGTCCCTGGTCGCCCTTCAGGTAGATGGTGTAGATCGCCACATGCGCCCGTTCCGCCGCGTCCAGCGCCTCGTTCATCGTCTCCTTGCTGCCCAGGTCCGCGCCGTCTGAGAAGACCACCAGCGCCTTGCGCCCCGTCTTCGGCTTCATCAGCTCATCCGACGCCAGAAAAATCGCATCGTAAAGCTGCGTCGTCTCTCCCGCGCGCGGACGCTGCCGGTTGTCCCCGGTCGTCTCCGGCCCTTCCCGGTCATCCTTTGTCCGCGAAGTCGGCCCCATCTCATCCAACTCCTTGTGCAGCTTCTCGCGCGACGCCGTAAAATCCCGCAGGAGCTCCACCTCGCGGTCAAAGTGAATCAGAAACATCTCATCGCCACCCGCCGCCGGCGCGCCGCCCGCGGTCTTCGCTCCGCCCGTCGCTGCGGAGCCTGCCGCAGAGCCTGCTGCGGACCCCGCCGCTGTACCCGCCTTTTGCTCGGCCGGCAGCATCTGGTCCACAAACTTGTCCGCCGCCTTGCGCACGTCCTCAATAGCCCCCATCGCGCTGTGGCTCGTATCCACCAGCAGCCCCACCTGGAACGGCAATTTGCTCTCGCGCGTAAGCTCCTGGATCACCTGCGGATGCCCATTATCCGTCAGCGTAAGGTCGCCTTTGTCCAGGCTGCTCACCAGCGCGCCGTGCTTGTC
>JAJYAE010000122.1 GCA_021779695.1 Acidobacteriota bacterium
CTCCCCCGACTGCGTGATCAGAAGACCAAGCGCCTCCGGCCCGGCAATGGGATCGCGGTAACGGTACTCGCTCGCATAGTCCACATCTACCGGCAGTCGCGCCAGGCGCTCGATCATATACTTACCCGCCTGCGCCGCGTGCCAACTGGTTCCGCAGGCGGCAATGTTGATGCTCTGCGCTGCTGCCAGTTCCGCGTCGCTAATCTCCATCTCGCCCAGGAAAACTTTGCCCGAGTCCAGCGAGACGCGCCCCAGCGAGGTATCGCGAATCGCTCGCGGCTGCTCCCAGATTTCCTTCAGCATGAAGTGCTTGTAGCCGCCCTTTTCCGCCTGGATCGGATCCCACTGAATATGCGTGATCGCGCGCTGAATGGGCTTGCCGTCGAAGTCGGTCAGCTCCACGCCCGCTTTCGTCAGGATGGCCATGTCTCCATCGGCGAGAAAGTAGAGGTCGCGCGTATGATGCAGAATGCCCGGCACGTCCGATGCGACGAAGCACTCGCCCTGGCCTACGCCAATCACTACAGGCGGCCCAGAGCGGGCCGCAACAATCTTGTCCGGCTCGGCTGCGGAGAGAATGCCCAGCGCAAACGCGCCCGTCAGTTGCTTCACGGCCAGGAGCACGGCCACTTCCAGCGCAATGGGCGCTCCGGCGGCCTCTGCATCCTTCTGCACCTGTTCGATGAGGTGGGCGATGATTTCGGTGTCGGTCTCGGTGACGAACTTGTGCCCCTTCGCCGTCAGCTCGCGCTTCAGCTCCAGATAGTTCTCCACGATGCCGTTATGAACAACGACGATGCGTCCTGTGCAGTCGCGGTGCGGGTGCGCGTTCTCTTCCGTGGGGCGGCCATGCGTGGCCCAGCGCGTATGGCCAATGCCAAATGTCCCGTCCAGCGACCGCTCTTTCAGAGCGTCTTCCAGGTTGTGCAGTTTGCCCGGCGCGCGCCGCACGTCGAGCGTGGCCCGGTCCGGGCTGCCTACGGCGATACCGGCTGAGTCGTACCCGCGATACTCCAGGCGCCTGAGTCCCTCAAGAATGACAGGGACCACTTTCTTGGGACCTACATAACCAACGATTCCGCACATGCACTCATCTTACGGGACGGAAAAGAAAAATCGGCTCAGAGCGTCAGTGCGTTGCCAATTTTGAAGAGTAATGGAATGGACAAGGCCAGGAGCATCGGCATTGCCAGGATAGAAATAAGCGCCTTCCCGCCGCTCACTTGACCTTCCTGTAGCGCAAGAAATACAAGCCAGGACAACAAGGGAAGATTCAGCGCCAAAGCGCTTGCCAGGCCGGGCATATATTTGCGCATTGCAATCGTAAGGACGGCGTGCGGTACAAAGACATTTCCAAGCATCGCGCCCATGAATCCAAACGTCAGATAGGTCCACAACGTCTGTCTGCCCGACTGCACACTCATCCACGTGGCGAGCCACGCAACTAGCGCAAGAACCGCGGCGGCAAAACGAAATACCCGTGGCGCAATCGGCTTGTACCACTGGCCGGCATCATTCGACCATGCTGGAAGCCAGATGGCCTCTTCCGCATTGTGCAGAGTAACGGCAGCGGGAAAAAGCCAAATCAAATGCCGGAAGCCCATCGAACTCTCCGGATGCGCAGCAGATCGAATCGGCGCGCATTGCGCTCCTATTCCTCAATGCGGTATGTGAATTCTTCGATGACCGGGTTGGTCAGAACCTCGCGCGCGATGCGCTCGACCTCGGCTCCGGCAGACTCGGGGGTCAGCCCTTCAGCCAGGGATAAAGCGAAATACTTTCCCTGCCGCACGGCTTCCACGCCGGAGAATCCAAGCTTCCGCAGCGCATTCTGGATCGTCTGGCCCTGTGGATCCAGAACCGAGGACTTCAAAGTGACATAGACATGTGCCTTCATCATTGGTGATTATAGTGGTCCGGGCCGGTGTTGTTCATTGACCTTACCGCCGTGGCGGCCTTGGCTGTGAATTTGTTGCCCGGCGGCTTCCGTTATCCGCGCTTGCCATGAAACACTCGGTCAAGACACCTTGTGCTCAGCACCCGCTTTTGGGTTCCACCCGGCCTGAGCCTTAACAACCAGCACGCACTCGAGGAGGCGTTACAAAAGCATGGTCAATTATCTTGAATTGCCAATCGGAGATCGCTCCCCTGAAGTCTTCCGGGCGGTGATTGAGATTCCCAAAGACGCGACCAACAAGTTTGAGTACGATAAGCAACTCCACGTCTTCAAGCTCGATCGCAATCTGCATTCCCCGGTTCACTACCCCGGTGATTACGGCTTTATTCCTTCCACACTCAGCGATGACGGCGATCCTCTCGACGTGCTCGTGCTCGTTCCCGGTCCAAGTTTTCCCGGCTGCTTGCAGGAGGTGCGTCCGATCGGCCTGCTTGAAATGCTCGATCAGGGTGTGCTCGATGAGAAGGTCCTCGCCGTTGGCAAGAACAACCCGCGCTATGCGAATGTCTGGAACTACACCGACATCTATCCGCACCTGCTGAAGGAGATTACCCACTTTTTCTCGATCTACAAAGATCTAGAAGGCAAGCGCGTGGAGGTGAAGGGCTGGCACGATGCGGCCTATGCCCGAGATCATGTCGTCAGCGCGGCCAAGTGTTTTGAAGAGAACAAGGCGAAACAGGCTCCAGCCAAGTAGCCGTCGCATGCAGCAAGGAAGGGCTTCATCGCTACCCGGTGAGGCCCTTTTGCATTTCAATCAGGCGATGCGCGTTCAGTCTGCACATCTATTTGCTCAGCGTACCTCCGCGCCTTCGGAACCACAACAGCGAGGTAAACGAGCGGCCCCGCCAGCGCCACTGCCGATGCAAAGCCGATGGCCGGCACTGAGCTCATCAGCATTTCATGGCGCGTCGCATACAGCGCATATCCAATCAGCGCCGCTGGTCCCACGCCCAGCAGACAGGCGATCACCATATTTCCCGCTTTAAACGGCCGCTTCAGATGGGGTTCGCGCACGCGCAGAGCAATCAGGGCGATGAATTCGAGCAGCAGGCTTGAACCGTAAAGGATCAGGTCAATGGAAATCAGCCTTTCAAACGGCAGCCGCAGGGCCAGCGCCCATCCCAGGCCGCACACCAGCACGCTCACCCACGGCACGCCGAACCGGTTGCGCCGCGCCAGTGCAGCAGGCATCAGCCCGTCTTCCGCCATCGCCAAGGGCAGGCGGGTGTAGCTCATCATCAGAGCGTTGAACATGCCCACGCCGCAGATCACTCCGCCCGCCACCACCGCCAGGCCCAGCACCGGTCCGCCCAGTATGGTCGCCGCTCCAGCCCAGTCGCCCGTCGAAAAGCTCGCCACTGGAAGGCCGCTCAGGGCAAGCGCCAGCAGCGGCAGAATGTACGTTACCGCCGCCAGTAGCGCAGCCATCACCATCGCGCGGGGATAGTTTCGTTGTGGGCTTTCAACCTCAGCCGCCACGGTCGATGCGTTATCCCATCCCATAAAATTCCACATCGCCACCAGTACAGCAGTCGACAGTCCATCCGGGGCACTGCTGCGTCCCCACTGCACCGCAGGATGCATGGTCAGGCCGTGCCAAAAGCCCAACGCAACCAGTACCGCAAACGGCGCCAGCAGCGCGATAAAGAAACCTTCCGAACCCTCGCCCACCGCGGGTGCGCCACGCAGATTCCACAGGCATGAGACCACCACTACCGCCAGCGACCATCCGTAAGCCCGCCAGCCCACCGTCAGCGAGCTGTGCAATTGACTCAGATACAGCACAAAGATTGCTGGGTAAATGGCCATGTCAAACACGCTCGCTGTGAGCGAGAGCCACGCTTCCTGAAATCCCCAGAATGGCCCTAGTGCGCGCCGTACCCACACGTAGTAGCCGCCCTCGGCTGGCAGCGCGCTGGCCAATTCGCCTATCATCAGCGCAGTCGGCAGGCTCCAGATCAGCGGCAGCAGCACAAGAATCACCAGTGCCCACTTGTAGCCAGCGCCCCCGAGGATGTCCTCAATGCCATACGGCCCGCCTGCCACCATAAAGTAGGTGGCCGCGATCAGGGGCAACAGGCGAAGCTTGCGCGCGGCCGAAGCTGCTGGGAAGCGAGGCATGAGAGTGAATCTACCAACTTTGTGCCGCTCATCCAAGCGTGCCCGCAAGCGCCCCCGCAGAACATCGTCGTCTGCGCGCCCTTCACTGGCCAGTGCCTCAAAGGCAACCTTATTCGCGCCACGGAGCGGGAAGGGAAATACCAGCCCGCATGCTTTCTGGTAGAATCCGCTTAGACCGACCGGAGAGATGGCCGAGTGGCTGAAGGCGGCGGTTTGCTAAACCGTTATAGGGTCAAAAGCTCTATCGGGGGTTCGAATCCCCCTCTCTCCGCCACGCAGTCTAAGTTATTTAAATACAACAACTTAACCTCGATTTCTGGTCCGATTTCGGGCCTTTTTGCACATAAAGTTCCATCAGAGAATTTCTCTCGCATGCCACTTCTGGCCAGATTCACTAGCTTTCTCTGATTCGCATTTCGGCAGTGGAACTTTTAGCACTCGTCCGTTAGGCAAACCCTTTGGAAGTCATCGGGACACCCAAAATCGCTCGGAAGCAGGCTCCAGAGGATGGGCCTGTTCAACCGGCACTTCGACGATTATTCAATCATTGAGACTTACCGAGCAGAAAAGTTGAGATAAGGCGCATTGGCGGGGAGTAATCCTGAATTTTTGCGTGCAGACTCTCTGGATGCGTGACTCGGCCTGTTGGCGACAACTGACGACTGAGCAAGAGCCAATCGACGGAGCGTGGCCGACCTCTGAGGGATGATCATTTCAGACCAAATTGTCCACTTTGAATTGTTGTTCAAGTAGGAAGTCGCGGTTTGGCGGTAATTCTTGCACGATCAGCAACTAACTTATGATGCGTGATTCGCTCAATGAAACGGTAACCGTTTGAAGCGCGCGCCGAGTCCGCGCCGGCGCGCTCTCAGCCATCAGCATCAATGCAATCTGGCCGAACGCCGCGGCGCCCATTAAATACCATGCGGGGGCCATGGCGCTGCCCGTGACATGGATCAGCCAGGTGACCACCAGTTGTGCCGTTCCACCAAAAGCGGCCATCGAGACTGAATAAATAATCCCGTACCCACTACTGCGGATGGATTTGGGCAGACTCTCCGCCAGCCCGGCATGAAAGGATCCCCAAATAAAGAATGAGACTGCGGTTAGAAGGGCCATCCCTGCGATGAACATATATTCGGAGCGGGCGGCGATAATCCAGGAGAACATCGGATAGATCATTACGAGAAAGGCGAGGTTGCCCCAGACGTTAATCGGCCAGCGTCCGTGCTTGTCAGACAGCCATCCGCCTAAGATGATGACGGGAATACCGAGAGCAAAGCCAATTGTTTCAGTGATGAACCCGGCGCGGGCTGACATGTGCAACGTAGCCTGCGCATAGGTGACAAGGTAAGTAAAGATGTAGCTAGCAGTGGTACCGGAAGCCAGAACGACCAGGCCCAGCACCATGATACGCCAATGCGTATAGGCCTGACGCAAACGCGGCTGCTTCAAGACTGGCGTCGCGGCAACCGGTTCTTCGGGCACATGAAGGGTCTCGGGAAGGTTGGCGCGCATCCACAAGCCAAATGGTACTGCGAAGGCACCGAGCAGAAAGGCAATTCGCCATCCATAGGTATTGAGCGCAGCGGGTGGCAGTGCCGAGGTCAGTAGGATGCCGACCGATCCTCCGGCGATAAGCGCAAGGTTTTGGCTCGCGCTCTGCCAGGAGAGGACCAGGCCGCGCTTCTCGGTTGGCGCGGCCTCAAGTAGGAAGGCGGTGTTGGAACCGATCTCCCCACCCAGCGAGAAGCCCTGCAACATGCGGGCAATCACGGCCAAAATTGGTGCAGCGATGCCGATATTGGCATAGGTTGGAATGAGTGCCATGCCGACGATCGCAAAGCCGATGAGAATGAAGCACAGCATCATAGCCGGCCGACGACCAGCGCGGTCCGAATAATTGCCGATGACAACCGCACCGATGGGTCGAGTGACGAAACCAGCTCCGAAGGTTGCCAGCGACAGCATCAAACTGCCGTATGCGCTCTGGGTCGGAAAAAAAGCGTGGCCGATTTGAATAGAGAAGAATGCGTAAGTCACAAAATCGTAGAACTCGAGCGCATTTCCGATGGTTGCAGCTGCAACAGAGTGCCTTCGAAGCGAACTTCTACCTCGCATTTGTTCGGAGGCACTTTTCATTGACACACGCTTTCTCAAGATTCGCCCTTGCGGGAATCCATTTTTGACAATGGGATTAACCGACTTATCACAAGGGCTACAAACCCGCAAACTGCATGAGAATCCGTTCAGCCAAGTTCAACTGGATTTTCCGGGGATACGTCGCTGATTGGGGGAACAGTACATCAGACATTGTACCCCTTGACGAGAGCATCCTGGCATTGCCCTGCGCGGGTGTATCGTGGCCCCATCCATCAGTTACTACTCATTCAATCGCCGACGCTCGCGATGTTAAATCTGGGTCTGACGAGGTTTTGCGAAAGCTGCCTTATTGAACTGAATTGGCAAATACTTTGCCCAGGGAAAGTAATATTGAGACCTGAAACGTTCATATCGGCGGGATTGCCTTTCGCTTTGCGCTAAATCTCTAGTGCCGTATCCACACTGCTCCGCTCCAACTGCATCGGCTACCACGATTTCCTGCACGCGGAGCACTGTCGATACGGCACTAGAGATTTCTCACAAGTACACTACGGGGACGAAAATAGACTGCGATCGCATCACAGGGCCAACGGAAATCTCTACCGGGCCGCTTGGGCCAGGTTCGGACCTGTGTCGTTTACGGTTCAGAAGGGCCGCCTAAAAGCGATGGGCTGCGGTGATGCTTCAACCAGCCGTGAAGCCGATAGGGCGCGTAGAAAGGCGAGAAGAAAACCGATTTTTCAGAATCAAAATGCAATTGACACAGTGCGGCTGCAACAGTAGTCTGGCCTGCGGCAGTCTGCGCCACATTAAGCGGTTCCGAATGCCGCATGGCGGCAGTTTGCTTCCGAGGAGACTTTGATGACGGGATCACGAATATCCACCTGGGCGGTCGTCCTTGCCTTTGCGGCCGGATTGGCTGCCATCGCCCCGGCGCAAGAGACCGCGCCGCCAGACACGGCAAACATGCCCTTTCGCAATCCCCAGCTTTCTCCGGTACAGCGCGCGGAGGATCTTGTGCACCGGTTAACGCTCGAAGAGAAAGCCAGCCAGATGGTGAATCAGTCGCGCGCCATTCCGCGCCTCGGTATTCCCTCCTACGACTGGTGGAGCGAGGCGCTTCACGGAGTCATCGCCGACGGCACTACCGAGTTTCCCGAGCCGATCGGCCTGGGCGCCACTTTCGACGCGCCCGTCATTCACCAGATGGCCACCGACATCGGGATCGAGGGCCGGATCAAGAATGCGCAGGCAGTGAAGGCCAACAAAGGCTACAGCGGATTCTTTCAGGGCCTCGACTTCTGGGCGCCCAACATCAACATCTTCCGCGACCCGCGGTGGGGCCGCGGTCAGGAGACCTATGGCGAAGACCCATTCCTCACCGGGCGCATGGGGGTGGCGTTTGTCACCGGGATGCAGGGTGACGATCCGCGTTACTACCGCGTGATCTCAACGCCGAAGCACTTCGTGGTGCACAGTGGGCCGGAGCCCACGCGCCATTTCGCCGATGTGGATGTGAGCAAGCACGACGAGCTGGACACCTACCTTCCCGCCTTTCGTGCCGCGATCACTGAGGGGCACGCGGGATCCATCATGTGCGCCTATAACGCCATCAATGGTGAGCCCGCATGTGCCAACGAGTTTACGCTCGTCGATCAGCTCCGGAACAAATGGGGCTTCGAGGGCTACGTTGTCTCCGACTGCGAAGCCGTCGTCAATATCTATCGTGACCACCGCTACCGCCCCATACTGGCGCAGGGAGATGCCATCGCGGTTGAGCGCGGAATGGACAACGAGTGCATCGATGGTGGCGAGAAGGTGAAAGACAACCACGACTACGAGGGCTACATCGAAGCCGTGCAGCAGGGCTATCTGCCGGAATCCGTCCTCGACCAAGCCCTGGTCCGCCTGTTCACGGCGCGCATTAAGTTGGGCATGTTCGATCCGCCCGATATGGACCCGTACACGAAGATCGACGAGAGCCAGTTAAGCAGCCCCGAGCATCGCGCCCTCGCCCGTAAAATCGCCGACGAATCGATGGTTCTGCTCAAGAACGATGGCCTTCTTCCACTCAAGCCCGGCGTCAAGAACATCGCCGTTGTGGGGCCACTCGCAAACCAGACCAGAGTTTTGCTGGGAAACTATAACGGCAGGCCGACGCACACGGTCAGTTTCATGGAGGGTCTCAAGAGCGCATTTCCCCAGGCCAACATTACCTACGTCGCCGGTACCCAGTTCCTGAATCCTGAAGGCGAACCCATTTCCGCTGGACTGTTCACGACTCCGAGCGGCAAGCCCGGCCTCGAGGCCAGGTATGGACAAGCCCAGGGAGGAATGCGCGACATGACGAAGCCCACGCCCATTACCCAGCGCGTGGAACCCAGCGTCGATCTTACGGAAGACAACCTGCCTGCCGATGCCAAAGACAAGGATTCGGTCATCGTTCAGTGGGCGGGCTCCATCAATCCGCCCGAAACCGGCGACTATCTCATAGGCATCGAGTGCGACGGATTCGGGCGCGTCACTGTCGATGGCAAGCAAGTGGCGCAGCAATTCCGCGGTTCGCCGCGCCTGGGACGCGTGCACCTGGAGAAGAGCGTCAAGGCCACGATCAATGTGATGTACCGCTGGAGGCCGGGCGCAAAGCCGATGGCCCGCCTGGTGTGGGCCAAGGTGCAAGATGGCCCCTCGCCCGCCGCGCTGGAAGCAGCGCGCAAAGCTGACGTCGTCATTGCGGTAGTTGGCATCACCAGCGAACTTGAGGGCGAGGAGATGCCGGTCAACATTCCCGGTTTCCTGGGCGGTGACCGCACCAGCATCAACCTCCCCGATCCCGAAGAAGAGCTGGTGAAGGAAGTCGCCAAGGCCGGCAAGCCTCTTGTGGTAGTCCTCATGAACGGCAGCGCCCTTGCCGTCAACTGGGAAAAAGAGCACGCCAATGCCATCCTCGAAGCCTGGTACTCCGGCGAAGAAGGCGGCAATGCCATTGCCGATACATTGAGCGGCAAGAACAACCCCGCCGGCCGGCTGCCGGTGACGTTCTACAAGGACGTCGACCAGCTCCCCAACTTCGAAGACTACTCGATGAACAATCGCACCTACCGGTACTTCCACGGCGAGCCGCTTTATCCGTTCGGCTACGGTCTCAGCTATACCAAGTTCACCTACAGCAACCTTGAGGTACCCACCGAGGCGGTCAACGCAGGCGATCCGGTCAATGCGGCCGTCACCGTGACTAATTCTGGCACAGTGGCCGGAGACGAAGTCGTGCAGCTCTACCTTGAGTTTCCCAAGGTTAAAGGTGCGCCGCTCAAGGCACTTCGCGGATTCGAGCGCGTGCACCTTGCTCCCGGGGCCAGCCAGACCGTTCACTTCAATTTGAAAAACCGCGATTTAGGCATGGTAACCGACCTCGGTGTGCCGATCATCGCCGGTGGCAAATACACCATCACCATTGGCGGAGGGCAGCCTGGTACTGGGGCTCCAGGTATCACCGGCAACTTCGAAATCAAAGGGCAAATCGACCTGCCGGAGTAAGGCGGCAGAGGCAGCCCAGTTCGGGCCGGCTTCTCCAGGCCGGCCCGAACACAGCGCAAGTCTCTTCTACGCCAGCGAGACCTTCAACGCCGCGCCATAGGCCCCGGCCGGATTGGGCTGGCTGGGTAATTCAACTCTCAGGGCGTCGGGTGTCTGCTTCCATTTCAGCTTGCCCGCAGCACCCAGAATCTCGACGTGCAGGATCTTGCCCGGTTCTGGCTGGCTTGCCGTGCCGAGAGACTTGATGAGAGCCTCGCCTTCGGGCCATCCGAGAAAGATTGCGTAAACAACCTTGCCGTCTTTGCTGCGCGTAAAGCGGATGTCGGAGGCACCAAGATTTTTGAGGCTTTGTCGGGCCCGGTAGGCACCAGCTTCGATCTTCCCGGGACCCTCGCCGTAAACTTTCCAGGGGCGGGTGGAATAAATGGCCTCGCCGTTGACCTTCATCCAGGCGGTGACCTGGTCGAGAACTGCGATCTCCTTGCTGTCGATGGTGCCGTCGGGCTTGCCAGGCACATTCAGCACGAACGTGCCGTTCTTGCTCACCGTATCAACGAGCCAATGAATGACATCGCGCGGCGGCAGGTATGCACCATACTCCCCATCCTTTTCATACAGAGCGCGCAGGTAATGCCACGTGCCAATGCAGGTTTCCGACTGCCAGGCATAAGGCATGATTCCGCTGGTCAGGCCGGCTTCATAATCAGCCACCACGGCTTTTGCAAGTCGATCGGGGACGTCTTTGACGTTGAGCACCGCCTCCAACTTGCCACCGTGGGTCAAAAGATTGTGGTTGTAGAAGTAGGCGCCTATGTTCATTCCACCCCAGCCTAGAGGCAGCAACGAGTCGTCGAAGTAGAGAAGGTCAGGATCGTGCTGGTCAATCAGATCGCGGGTGCGATCGTAGAAGTTCTTCACATAAGAGACGTCGGGTAGTGCGTCGCCCGGATGTTTCACGCAGTAGAGGCGCTGGGGATTGAGGCCTTGCCACCACTGCCCCCTGCCGTCTGCGGTGGTCAGTACGCCATCATAAGGAACGCCGGCCAGCGGTCCCGTTTTATCGGCGTCGTGGGAAGGTTGGAACCACCACCAGTTGCGTGCCTGGTGGACTGTCACACCAAAGCGCAGCCCCTGCTTGCGCGCTGCGGCAGCCCATGCGCCGACGACGTCGCGATGCGGGCCGATCGCGGCGGAATTCCAGGGCTGGTGCTTGGAATCCCACGCGTCGAAGTTGTCGTGATGATTGGCAAGCGCTACAAAAAACCGCGCGCCTGCATTCTTGTACCGCTCGATGAGCGAGTCGGGCTCCCAGTTCAGCAGCGTCCACTGTGCGCAGAGGTCCTTGTAGCCGAAGCGCGATGGCAGACCATAATGCTCCTGGTGATACCGGTATTGCCGTTGACCTTCCACGTAAATATTGCGAGCGTACCAATCGCCGTCTTCCGCCACACACTGAGGACTCCAGTGCGCCCAGATTCCGAACTTCGCGTCCCGGTACCACTCGGGCGCCTCGTACTCTGACAGCGAGTCCCAAGTTGGCTGATACGGGCCAACTCCGGCGAGATTGGGGATGGGTGAAGTGAGGGGAACGTCGTCCCAAAGTCCGCCAGCGACCGCTTTTGCAGTTGGGTTGTAATTCCAAGGCGATTGCTGCCAATTCGGCTCGTCCAGCTTTGTTTGGACGATCCTGTTGCCGCTCACCGTGTAAAAAACCCTCTTCTCCGGTGGCAAATCGCAGAATTCGGCATAGCTTTGCGAGTAGTGATTGAATCCGGCCGGAAGATCGGGCGAGGCACCTTGCTCCGATTGTCCGAACAATGGAATGGCTGATGCTGCAGCAGTGAATGCAATCGACTTGCAGAAGTCCCGTCGCTTCATACCCTCTCCTCCTAAAGTCTCGCGACCTGCTGGATGGAAATCTTCATAGGCCGCGAAAAACGTTTGCAAAGTTGCCGCTGCTGTCAAAAAAGATGCACAGGATATGGAGGCTCCATCGTCGGCGTTGCTAGACTCTGGTTTCACTGACGCGGGCGCAAAATATGAACACGCAATTCGTCTTCGGTCTTCGTCAAGGATGAACGACGTGAATCACACTCTTGTCCGTTTGGCTCCAGGCAGTGGCGCCTTTGTGAGTCAATTGCTGTGTTGCCTCATCCCAATGCAGCCTGGTGATGGAACCGGCGCCCTTCTCATAGGCATAGGTTGTCCCATCG
>JAJYAE010000123.1 GCA_021779695.1 Acidobacteriota bacterium
CAATGAGGCCTGGGGCGGGCCAAAGAACGTTCACAATCTGCTGAGCGACGCCAATGCGGACTGGGCACAGCAGCTCTATCAGGTCAAAGCGTGGCAGGACCGGCATCCGGGCGAGGAGTGCGGGTTTGCCTACTTCGCCTGGTCTGAAATCGATCCGGCCACCTACGGGATCCAGTGCCATCATCTGCCCAACATCGATTCGTTCTGGCTGGGCGGGGCTGAAATCATTCCGCCCGTGATTCACGGTGCTGTGCTCATCAGCGCGGGCGACCTGAGCGGATGTGAGTTGCCAAGCGAACGTCTCAATCCCTATCGATCGTTCATGTCGGTGAAACCGGACGAATCCATCGACGATGGGGTGTTTGTGTATCGCGGAGACTTCGAGATGCGGCAAGCCGCCGCGCAGAGCCGAACATTCAACGCAATGCCGATGATGTGGAAAGGCAACGCCAAGGATGCGCTGCCGCTGGCGCAGCAGGCGGTCGCCATCGACCCGACGGACATCATGAGCCAGACGGCGCTGGGCGATGCCTCCGCCGCGCTTGGGATGAAGGAGCAGGCGCGGACAGCGTGGACCGCTGCTCTGACAGAAGCTCGCAAGCTGGAGCCGGATGCGCAGGTGAGCTACGTCCCCGATCTTGTGGAGAAGCTCAGCAAGCAGTAGACCGGCCGCCGCTGCACGAGCATGAAAAAAGGCGCCTGATTGAGGCGCCTTTTCCTGTTGAGGTCGAGCAATCGATGCGGCTTACTGAATCAGCGTGCCCTGCTCGTCGTCCTTCTCTTTGCTGACTTCCTCTGGCGGGATGATGACCGCGGCTGCCACCTTGTCGTCATCGTCCAGGTTGAGCAGGCGTACGCCCTGCGTGGCGCGACCGGCAGCGCGGATGCTCTTTGTGTCGATGCGGATGATCTTGCCGTACTGGCTGATGACCATCAGCTCCGACGTGTCATCGACAAGCTGAATCGTCTTCACCTTGCCGATGCGCTCTGTGACGGCCATGTTCTTCACGCCCTTGCCACCGCGCGATTGCAGGCGGTATTCCTCGACATCCGTCCGCTTGCCGAAGCCGTTTTCCGTCACCGCAAGAATGCGGTACGCGCCGGGCTCGTGCTCCTTGGGCGTGATGGCCACGCCCACCACGTAGTCATTCTTGCCGAGGTCGATGCCGCGCACGCCGTAGGCGGGCCGGCCCATCGAGCGCACGTCGCACTCGTCAAAGCGAATGGCCATGCCGAGATGCGTGGCGAGGAAGACGATCTGCGAGCCGTCGGTGATGCGCGCCTTCACCAGCTCATCTTCCTTATCAATGCCGATGGCGATGATGCCGCGCGACATGACGTTGGAGAAGTCCTTGAGCGGCGTCTTCTTCACCGTGCCGTTGCGCGTGGCGAAGAAGACGAACTTGCCTTCTTCTTCGAGGTCGCGCACGGGGAGAATGGCGCAGACGTTCTCGCCCTGCTGCAGGCTGAGCAGGCTCTGCATGCTCTTTCCCTTGCCCGCGGCGCTCACGTCGGGTACCTCGTAGACCTTGAGCCAGTACACGCGCCCCGTATTGGTGAAGCAGAGCAGAAACGCGTGCGTTGAGTCCACGATCAGCTGCGAGACAAAGTCCTCTTCGCGCGTCTTCATGCCGGTGCGGCCCGTGCCGCCGCGGCGCTGCTGGCGATAGATGGAGATTGGCGTGCGCTTCAGGTAGCCCTGGTGGCTCACTGTCACCGCCACCTGCTCGTCGGCAATCAGGTCTTCGAGCTGAATCTCCGCCGACTCATCCACAATCTGCGTCCGGCGCGCGTCGCCATACCTCTCGCGGACTTCTTCAAGCTCCTTGATGATGACCGAGCGCAGCTTCTTGTCGCTGGCGAGAATCTCTTCGTACTCAGTAATCTTTTTGCGAATCTCGGCGAGTTCGTTGAGGATCTCATCGACTGAAAGCTGGGTAAGGCGATAGAGCTGCAGTTCGAGGATGGCGTCAACCTGCCGCAGCGTCAGGCCTTTTTCTTCATGCGGCAGCCGCTCGCGGTCCAGGTTGATGACAATCTCATTGCCCTTGCCCCATGCATACAGGTTCTCGCGAGCCTCCGCGCGCGAACCGGATGCGCGAATGATGCGGATGACGCTGTCGAGATTGTCGAGGGCGATCTTATAGCCTTCGAGAATGTGCTCGCGCTCGCGGGCTTTGCGCAGCAGGTAAACGGTTCGGCGCTGCACCACGTCGATGCGGTGATCGATGAAGACGCGGATAGCCTGGTCAAGGCCCAGTTCCTTCGGCTGGCCGTTGACCACGGCCAGGAAGATCATCGAAAAGCTCTCCTGCATCTGCGTGTGCTTGTGGAGCTGGTTCAGGATGATCTCCGGCTGCGCGCCGCGCTTGAGTTCGATGACGATGCGCATGCCGTCGCGGTCGCTCTCGTCGCGCACGTCGCCGATGTCGTCGATGACCTTGTCGTTCACCAGCTCTGCGATGCGCTCGATGAGCCTGGATTTGTTGACCTGGTAGGGAATCTCAGTGACGACCAGGGCCTGCTTTTCCTTGGTCAGGTTCTCCGTGGCCACCCGCGCGCGCATGATGAAGCGTCCACGGCCCGTCTTGTAGGTCTGCGCAATGCCGGAACGGCCGTAGAGGAAGCCGCCCGTGGGGAAGTCCGGCCCCTGCACATGCTTGAGCACTTCCACCAGCCCGGCCTTTGGATTCTTGACCAGATCGATCGTCGCGTTGATGACCTCGGTCAGGTTGTGCGGCGGAATGTTCGTCGCCATGCCGACTGCGATTCCGTTGGACCCATTCACGATGAGGTTGGGAATGCGTGTGGGGAGGACCGTCGGTTCCGAGGTTGACTCGTCGTAGTTCGGCGTGAAGTCGACGGTCTCCATGTCGATGTCGGCCAGCAGCTCGCCGGCGATGCGCTCCATGCGGCACTCGGTGTAGCGCATAGCCGCCGGCGGATCGCCGTCCACGGAACCAAAATTGCCCTGACCGTCAATGAGCGGATAGCGCAGCGAAAACGGCTGTGCCATGCGCACCAGCGTGTCGTAGATGGCCGAGTCGCCGTGCGGGTGGTAGACGCCCATTGCCTGGCCGACGACCTTGGCGCACTTGGTGTACTTCTTATTGTGCTCCAGGCCCATCTCGCTCATGGTGTAGAGCACGCGCCGATGGACAGGCTTCAGGCCATCGCGCGCGTCGGGCAGAGCGCGGCCGATAATTACCGACATCGAGTAGTCGAGATACGACCGGCGCATCTCCTCTTCAATGTTGATGGGAATGAGGTTCGAGCCGCCGGGCGGCATACCTCCGTCGAGGGGGAGCTGTGGGTTCTTATCGTCTGCCATAGTTTCGTTTCACGCCCGCGGAAAAGCGGCAAAAAAGATCCAGAGAAAGCAGGGCCGGGCTCCGCGGGCTATGGGTCTATTTTACGCTTCAAAAGAGCATTCAGCAAGGCGCGCCATGATATTTAAGTCTTTGTTTTTCATATTTTTACCCACAGAGACCCGCAGCGCGAACTGCGCTTTTTGAGGTTGCGATGACCTCACCGACTCTATTGCAGCAAGCGGGGCAGGCTCAGCAGGCAGAAAACCACCTGCAATCCGACCATGGCCGCGCCGGCACCAAGGGCCATCCGGCTGCGCGGGCTCTCGTACGCATCGGCAAAAGCCCCGCCTATGAAGGTGAGAAGAAACGGCACCGCCCACAGCCAGGGCGTCCCAGGCGCGCCCGTCATCACCAGCACAGAAAGCGCGACAGCGCACAGCAGCGGCGCAGTGTTGCCGAAGTAGCGCGTCCGCGGAACACCGAGATAGAGCATTACCGCTGCGACAGTTGCCACCGAGACGCCAGCATTCGGCAGGCTCAGGAAGAAGCGATGGGCAGGGTCCGCCGAAAACCACAGAAACCCCGCGCTGGAACGGAAGATGTAGCTGAAGGCATCGCCGGAGAAGCCGTAGCAGGCAAAAACAATCAACAGTGCGCCCAGGCTGGCCGCCAGCACGACCGGCAGCACCTGGCTCCGCCGCCCTTCCGCCACCCAGAGCATCAGCACCAGCCCCAGCATTGCCGCCACGGGCAAAGCAGCAATGTGGGCGGAGGCGGCCAGGCCAAGCGCGACAGTCAGCAGCAGAATGCGCGGTCTCCATCGGCGGCGCGGCCCCTGCATGGCGTGCGCCACGCCAATGCAGGTGTAGACCGCGGCGTAGACTCCCAGCGCGGCAAAAATCTCTGGGCTCGGCTGCACGCACGCCTGGATGACCGCGGGTGAGAAGCAATACAGGGCAAGCGCCGTGTAACCGCCCAGGTTGCCATAGAGCCGTCTCGTGACCCACCACAGCCCGCCGCCCAGCAGGCACCCGCCCAGCAGAAACGGCAGGCGAAGCAGCAGTAGAACATGCGTGAGTTGATGCCGCATCTCCCAGGTGCTGATCGGAGCTGGACCTGCAATCTGGACCATGCGATCCTCTGGCTTCCGGAAGTGGTCCAAACCGCGCTCCAGCTGGATGTCGAGCGTGAGAGGCAGCCCAGCCGCGCGATAGGCAGCGATGCCGTCCCGGATATTGCCGCAGCTGGTGTAGTACCCGGCCAGGGGCGAGGGCTTTTCCCATGTCTCGCGACCGCAGCGCGCATATTGGTAATCGCGATCCGAGAGGGTCTGCTGGCTGCTGACCCAGAGACCTTGCGCCAGAAAGAGGAAAAGGAGCGCCACGGCGATACGCTGCGGGCGACTAAATCGAAAACGGCGAAGGGGTCCTAACCGGTGGGTCATCACGATGAGAGCGGGCTGCTCTCAGTCTAAATCGGGGAAGGCGGGGACCGCGATCAAGGCGATGCGTCAAGTTTCGCGGCAGGGGGGAGAGCAAAGCCGCTCGCGGGGAGCGGCTTTGCCTGCAATGTCTGGATTACTGGATGGTGAGGAGAGTGGTTCCCATGGCTTGGACACCGTCAGAGTTGGTGTAAGTAGCAGTGATCGTTGTCGATCCTGTTGCAACGGCGGTGGCAACACCGGTGTTTGGATTGATGCTGGCAACCGCAGGATTGCTCGATGTCCAGATCGAAGCCGTTGTCACGCTTACCGTAGTTCCGGTGCCTCTTGTTCCCGTCGCCACAAATGCGACCGTCTGGCCAACCGCCGTGAGTATTGGGTTAGAAGGCGTGAGGGAGATGGAGACAACATCGCTCGTGCTGGTGTTGTTGAACTGCTCGACGTTGAAAGTAGCACTGCCAACGATATCGCCGTGGAACCCCTGCGCACTCGCTGTAATCACAGTAGATCCATACATTTGGCAGGTGACCGTGGCGGCTCCTGAGCTTGTGATAGCCACCATGGTCGGCGTGAGGGATGTCCAGGTGACCTGCTTGGTGATGTCCTCAGTGACCGTCGTGTGGCCCGGGCGGGTGTAGTTTCCGATCGCTATAAAATTCGTGGTTACCTGGGGATTGCCACAAGGCGCCAGGACCGCGGTATAGGACGACGGTGTAACGGTAATCGATGTAAGTGAAGGCGAGAAGTTGCAACTTGTGAATGGAATCACAAGACCAGACAGCACTAACACGCCCAAGAACGAACGATGTTGCATGATGGTCTCCCGGCGTTCATGCCGCGGTGCACCGATGTAGCTCACATCGCGGCTCAAGATTCAATGGGCTGGCTGGCGAATCGATGCTCGCCTTATCGGTCGTGACTGATGCCAGTTCTCCAGTGTCATTGCCCCGCGCACAAGGGGCCTTGCAGATCCATGCGATCTAAAGCGATGCAACAGGAAGGCCGAAGAGATGGTGAAGCTCTCCACCGGCTGAACCTGAAGTTCTTCCAATGAGGCTGCGCAATCATACGGTAATAAAAAGCGCCGAATCAATAAAAAACTGGGGTGGGAGTGACTAAATTGTTACGCGCGTAACATACGGAAGCGTCCGAAGTTATGACGGATTGGATGCGGTTCTTGCCCACGGCGGGGCTGCTCGCGGCTTCATTGTCTGGAGTGGGATTCGCGTGAAAAGGAGGTGCCGTTTTGCCGCCGTGGGCCGCAGCGTCTACACTCTCGTTGACGATGATTCGCGCGGGAGACGACACTCCGGAACGACTGGTCAGCGCCTCGCGCGCCGACGAGGAACAGAGCTTTGAGCTCAAGCTGCGCCCCCGCTGGCTGGGCGAGTTCATCGGCCAGTCCAAAGCCAAGGAGCAGTTGGCCATCGCGCTGGAGGCGGCCAAATCGCGCGGTGAGGCCCTCGATCACGTATTGCTCTTCGGCCCGCCGGGACTGGGCAAAACAACCCTCGCCACCATCATCGCCAATGAGCTCGACGTAGGCTTTCAGCAGACCTCGGGCCCGGCCTTGCAGATCCAGGGCGACCTGACGGCCATCCTCACCAATCTGCGTGAGCGCCAGGTGCTCTTTCTCGACGAGATCCACCGCATGCAGCCGGTGCTGGAAGAAAAGCTCTACACCGCGCTCGAAGACTACAAGCTCGACATCATTATCGGGCAGGGACCGGCTGCGCGCACGCATGTGATGGAGATTCGGCCCTTTACCTTTGTCGGCGCCACCACGCGTCCCGGCCTGCTCAGCTCGCCGTTGCGCTCGCGCTTCGGCATCCTATTGCGCCTCGAGTTCTACACCGAAGACGAACTGCGCGTGATCGTCGAACGCTCGGCTGAAGTGTTGGGCGTCCCGATCGATCCGGATGGTGCGGCAGAGATTGCCCTGCGTGCTCGCGGCACGCCCCGCATCGCCAACCGACTGCTCCGCCGCGTTCGCGACTACGCTCAAGTGCGCGGCACCGGCACAATTGACCGGCCCACCGCCAATGCCGCACTCACCATGCTGGAAGTCGACGCGCACGGCTTTGATGAAATCGATCGTCGCCTGCTGCTGACAATTATTCAGAAGTACGATGGCGGCCCAGTCGGCCTGGGCACGCTGGCCGCAACACTTGCCGAGGAAGAAGACGCCCTCGAAGAGGTCTACGAGCCCTTCCTCATTCAGATCGGATTTCTAGACCGCACGCCGCGCGGTCGTGTGGCAACACGACTGGCCTATGAGCACTTCGGCCTTGCCATGCCGGGCCGCCAGCCGGGCTTGTTTTAACTGCGCCGCCACGCGACGCGCTGTGCAGACGGGAGAAGAAACCATGGCACTGACCGAATCAACGATGCTTGCGCTTGGAGTCGAGGCGCCGGATTTTGCGTTGCCCGACGTAGTCACGGGCAAGACCGTGCGTCGCGACGACTTTCAGGACAAGAAGGCGCTGCTGGTCATCTTTATCTGCACGCACTGCCCCTATGTAAAGCACATTGAAAAGGGCCTTGCGCAGCTCGGACACGATTACAAAGACAAGCCGCTGGGCATCGTGGCCATCAGCAGCAATGACGCCGTCGCATATCCCGACGACGCCCCAGCGGGCTTGAAGAAACAAGCCCAGGCGTTTGGCTTTACCTTTCCGTATCTGTACGACGAGTCGCAGGATGTGGCGCGTGCCTACAAGGCTGCCTGCACGCCCGATATCTACCTCTTCGACGGCACGCGCCAGCTTGTCTATCGCGGGCAGTTTGACCGCAGCCGCCCCGGCAATGGAGTTCCCGTCACCGGCGAAGACCTGCGAGCGGCCCTCGACGCCGCGCTCGCCGGCAAGCCGCAGGCCGCCGTGCAGCAGCCGTCCATCGGCTGCAACATCAAATGGAAGGCAACGCGCTGAACAATGCCGCACGCACTCCAGGAGATTCCACGCCTGTGACCGACTTCCCGCACGCAATGCTCCGCGAGATCTACGAGCAGCCCACGGCGATGCAGCGCACGCTCGACCTCTACCTCAAGGGCGACACATTCAACGCCGCTGCCTTTGCGCCACTCTCAAGTTGGCTCAATCCACGCGGAGAGGTTCTGATTGCCGCCAGCGGATCCAGCCGCCACGCGGGACTCGCAGCGGAAATCATCCTTGAAGATCTCTGCGGGCTCGCCGTCGATGTGGAATATGCCAGCGAATACGCATCCAGGACCGCCGCCAATCCGCGGCATCCATCGGTTCTCGTCATCTCGCAGTCGGGCGAGACCAGCGACACCCTCGCAGCGCTTCGCTACGCAACCAGGAGTGGCGAAAAGACACTGGCCATCGCCAACGTGCCGGGGAGCACCATGCTGCGCGAGGCGAGCGCCGCCATGCCCCTTGCCGCCGGACCTGAGCTGGCAATCCCGGCCACCAAGAGCTTTACCTGCCAGTTGACTGCGCTCTACCTGCTTGCATTGTATGAAGCACAGCAACTCCGAACGCTGGATGGCAGCGAAATCACGCGCAGAATTCGGGAGTTGAGGATACTGCCATCGCACATTGGGAAGCATCTCGATGCCTGGCGCACGAAGACCGCTTCGCTTGCGCGCACATACCGCGACGCCGCCAGCTTCCTTTATCTTGGCCGTGGCGTCCACTACGCCATTGCGCGCGAGGGCGCGCTCAAGATGAAGGAGTCGTCGTATGTGCAGGCGGAGGGCTACCCGGCGGGCGAACTGAAGCATGGTCCGAACGCTCTGGTCGGCGAAAGGGTTCCGCTCATCCTTCTCGCCACCTTCGACCCATCCAGTGCGGAGTCGCGCGAGCGCTACGCCAAGACGCTGCACCTGCTTGCTGATATGAAGGCCCAGGGCGCACACATTCTCTGCATTGCCAATGCGGGCGACAGTGACGTCGCAGCGCTCGCCGCGGACTGCCTCTTTGTCGAACCGGTCTCGGAACACCTTCTGCCCATCGAAGAAGTGATCCCGCTGCAGCTCTTCAGCTACGCCATGGCCGTGGAGCACGCCGTGGACGTCGACCATCCACGGCATCTCTCCAAAGCGGTGATCGAAAAGTAGGCAGCTTACGCGCGTCCTGCAAAGTGCGCTTCAATCTCTTCGAGCGTCTTGCCCTTCGTCTCCGGCAGAAAGAACGTCGCCGTCAGAAAATACACGACTGTGAAACCTGCGAAGAGGAAAAATATGGACGAGTAGCCATGCTTGCTCACGAAGGGCAGGAAAATTGCGGCTAGTGTCGTCGAAACAAGCTGGTTAATCACCAGCGCAATACTCATTCCGTTCGAACGGATGCGTGTCGGCATCAGTTCAGAGAGCGCAAGCCACACGCACACGCCGGGTCCCATCGCATAGAAACCCATGAAGAGGTAGAGGCCAAGCGCGATCATCCACCCGTGGCTCACTTCCGGAATCGGCCCGAGAATCGCCTTTTCAATGCGCAGCGGTGCATCCTGGGCAGCGGCAAAATTCCCAAATGGGTTCTTGAAGATTGCTTCGACACGATTCGCGGGCAGGCAGTTGGCCCGGTCTATCACAAGCGGCGCTGCCGCCCTGTCATCCGAGCGCACAAAGCTCGTCGCTGTCGTATAGTCGCCGCACGAATAGATGATGGCCAGCGTGGCCCGATCTGCATCCATCCTGCCGGCCGCACCGCTTTCAGCCAGTAATTCCTCTCCGACTGACGGCGTGAAACGCAGAGCCCATTGCTGTTTTGCACCCAATTTCTGTTGTACGGCGGAGTGCGCGTCCACGCTGCGTGCTTCAGTCCGCAGAAAGCCGGTGCCCACGGCGACCAACGAAACAATAATGCCACTGGTGCCCACAATCAGCAGGGCCCGGCGTCCGATGCGGTCCACGAGCATCATGCCCGCAATCGTCAGCAGAAAGTTCACAATCGTGAAGACGACATACCCCCAGTGCGCCGCGAGGTCCGAAAGCCCGCTCTGAATCAGGATGCCCGTGTTGTAGCCAATGATCGAGTTGACGCCCGTAGCCGTGTTACAGAAGAGAATGACGCATGCAAGTAAAAATGGCAGCAGATACTTGCGCTGCAGCAGCGGTTCGCGAGCATGCGTGCGCTGTGCGGTCGCGCCGCCCGTCTGCGCCATCTCATCCAGTTCCAGCTGCGCCTGCTCCTGCGTGCGAGAGCGCAGAAGAGCAGCACGCGCTTGCTCGGTCTTACCCTTGCGATAAAGCCACCGCGGTGACTCCGTGACGCGCAGACTGCCCAGGACAAAGACCAGGCCCGGAGGCAATGACACCCAGAAGATGCTGCGCCAGGCCTGATCCTTGAACGCAAACAACGCCGTGGCTCCGGCTGTTTGCGCCACCGCCTCGACACGATAGCTGAAGTAGATGCCCACCAGCGCCGCGGCCACAATGCCCAGCGTCAGCAGCCACTGGAAGACTGCAGTTCCCTTGCCGCGATGTGCGGCTGCAAGGCACTCCGCCAGGTACAGCGGCACCACAACGCCAATCAGCCCGCCGCTCGTGCCCTGAAGCAGGCGCCCGAAGAAGAGCGGCGCGTATCCGTGCGATAGCGCGATCATCGGGATGCTGACGATGAAGGCCACTCCGCTGAGCACCATCAGCGGCTTGCGGCCCATCCAGTCCGCCAGCAGACCCGCAAAGAGCGTGGAGAGCACACTGCCCAGCAGAACCGCCGCCACAATCACCGAAAGCTGCGCGGCAGTCAGCCGCGAGGTTGCTTCCAGATACGGCAGAGCACCGCCAATGATGCCCACATCGATGCCGTAAAGCAAGCCACCCAGTCCGGCCACAAAAAGGAGAAAGCGGTTATAGCCACGCAGACGCGCGGAGGAATCGGCGTCACGAGGTTGGGCAGCTTCCATAGACGTGCGTCTCTCCTGGTTGTAGGCCAGCATACGGCATCAAGCCGCATGGCCGCGCCGCTCCATTAGACTGGGAGGGCGATGACGATGCGCGAGAGATGGCTGTGCGCGGTAGTTGCGGCAGGCTTTGCGGCTGGCATTACGGGGTGCGGCACGCCCGCGGCGCCGCAGCCGCCTTCCTTGAAGCTGCCTGCGCCAGTCACGAACCTGGCTGCAGAGCGCACCGGCAACTCCGTCCAACTCACTTGGACAATGCCGACGCGCACCACGGACAAGCTCCCCATCGAAGGCGACGTGGCCGTCCACATCTGCCGCAAGGAAGCGTCCGGGCCGTGCGTCGCCGCCAGCCCAGACCTGTCGATCGCACCCGGTGCTGAACGCACCTTCACCGAGCCGCTGCCGTCCTCGCTCATCGCGGGCCCGCCGCGGCTGCTCCAATACTTTGTTGAATTGAAGAATCAGAAAGGCCGCTCAGCCGGCCTGTCCAACGGAGCCTCTGTCGTCGCCGGTGTGGGGCCCGGGCCAATCACAGCCCTTACCGCGACTCTGCGTAAGGACGGTGTCGTCCTGCGCTGGGCGCCAGATGGCGAAAGCGTCCCAGTTCGCCTGCATCGCAAGTTGCTCACGTCCCAGCCCCAGCCGAAACAACAGGGTCTCCTGGCAGCCCAGCCCGAGCCGGTTGAGATGAATCTCCTCGTCGATCAGGACACGCTTAACGCCGTCGCGCTCGACAAGAGCGTCCGCTTCGGCGCTACCTATGAGTACCGCGCCCAGCGCGTTGCCCGGCTCACGGTAGCGGGCCATGTCCTTGAGCTGGCCGGAGCGCTGAGCTTGCCAGTCGACATCGCGGTCCTTGACGTCTTTCCGCCCGAAACCCCGGAAGGACTGGCCGCGGTGGCCATCGCAGCACAGAACGGAACGCCGGCAGCCGTCGACCTGAGCTGGCAGCCAAACACTGAAGACGATCTTGCCGGCTACATCGTCTATCGCCGCAATGACGATGGCGTGTGGCGACGCATCTCACCCGCAGAGCCGCTGATTGGCCCAGCCTTTCATGATGCAGCTGTCGAGCCCGGCCACACCTATCACTACGCGGTCAGCGCCATAGACCAGGGGGGTCACGAGAGTGCCCGCTCGGCAGAGGTTCAGGAGCCCGTACCCGCGAACAGCAACTGAATTCCGCACACTCAGGAGAAGCTTCCCATGAAGACTTGCCGCTTTCTGCATCAGGGCATCGCCCGCTACGGCCGCGTGGAAGAGCGCAATGGCGCGATGTGGATCACCGGGTCTGCA
>JAJYAE010000455.1 GCA_021779695.1 Acidobacteriota bacterium
AATAAGGGACCATTGTCATGCTGAATCTTACCCAGCGCCTTCTTCTTGGCTGCATCCTCGTCGCGCTCCTTGCCGCGGGCCTCGTGGCGGCAACCCATCGCGCCCTTGCGGCTGCCGGGCAGTCTTCCATGGCAGTTGCCTTTCTCATATCCATCGTGCTCGTCGAGGTAGGAACCATCCTCCTGGTGCTCCATCCCATTCGCACCGTCGCCCGCGACGCAAAAAAAATCGCGCAAGGCAACCTCGAGCATCGAGTCGAATGGAGCAGCCGGGACGATTTCGGCGTGATCGCCAGCGAGCTCAACCGCATCGCGGTACGGCTCCGCGACCTGCGCGATACCGAAGCCGGCCGCAAGCAGATGGAGTTCCAGCTCTCCGACGCTGTTCTCCAATCCATCTTTGAGCCCATCATCGTCACTGACAGCAAGGGCCATGTCCTCAAGGTCAACCAGGCCGCCGCTGAAATTCTGGGCGAAGCCGCCAGCGACCGCATGGCGCTCACCACCACGCCCGGCGGCGACAAGATCCTCAGCGCCATCCGCGATGCCATCTCCATGCAGAAGCCTGTCGCCGCCGAAGGAGAGGCTGCCATGCTCCCCATGCGCATCGGCAAGCAGGCGCGCAGCTACCGCCTGCGCACCACGCCCATGCGCGACTCCGAGGGCCGCCTGCTCGGCACCGTCACCACGCTGGAAGACGTGACGTCCCTGCAGGACACCGACCGCTTCAAAACCCAGTTCATCACCGTGGCCAGCCGCAAGCTGCGCGACCCGCTGCTCCAGTTGCGCCGCGGGCTCTACGCCCTGGCGCAGGGCTTCGGCGGCCCGCTCCAGCCGCTGCAGGCTGACCTCGTTGCCGCCGCCAGCAGCGAATCGGAAAAGCTCAACGACCTGATGGCCGACCTCATCGAAGTTGCCGAAATCGACACCGGCAAACGCGAACTCCACATCGAACGCATGCGGCCTCTGCTCATGCTCAACGAGGCGCGTGACCGCTTCTGCGATGAAGCCGCACAAAAGCACATTCACGTCGAAGTCAGCGCCTTCGCCGATCTTTCCGTCGTCCGGGCCGATCGCCGCGCCGTCCGCTCGATCATGGACAATCTGCTTTCCAACGCGCTCCGCTACACCCCGCCCGAGGGCGAAATTCTGCTCGCCGCCGAGGAAATCCAGGACCACGTGCAATTCACCGTGCGCGACTCCGGCCGGGGCATTGAAGCCGAGCGCCTCAGCACCATCTTCGACCGCTTCAACGCATTCTCTGACACGGGCACAGGCATGGGGCTCGCCCTCGTCAGGCGCCTGGTCGAGTCGCTCGGAGGACAGATTGCCGTCGAAAGCCGCCTGGATCACGGAACTACCTTTCGTTTCACACTTCCCGTAGCTGTAGTGGATGTGCTCCACCATCCCGTCGAGGTCGGCTGACTCATGGCAGAAATCAAACCGGAAATCGCGCCTGCGCCGGCCTGGCTGCGCATTTACGTCGGGGCAGCTCCCGGCGTCGGCAAGACATATCACATGCTCAACGACGCTCTGCTCAAGCGCAAGCACGGAGTGGATGTGGTCATCGGCCTCTTCGAGCCCCACGGCCGCGAGGAAACCACCGAGCAGATTCGCGATCTCGAGATCATTCCCCTGCGCGTGATTCCCTATCGCGGCGTCGAACTCAAGGAAATGGACGTGGACGCCATCCTCGCCCGCCGTCCTGACACCGTCATCGTCGATGAGCTGGCCCACACAAACGTCCCCGGCAGCAAGAACCGCAAGCGCTACGAAGATGTGCTCGATCTGCTCGACGCCGGCATCAACGTAATGACCGCGGTCAACATCCAGCACCTTGAAACGCTGAACGACACCGTCAACCGCTCCGCCAACACGGTCATCCGCGAGACCATTCCAGACAATTTCCTCAAGCGCGCCGACGAAGTCGTCAACGTCGATGTCACCGTCGAGGAGCTGCGCCTCCGCCTGCGCGAGGGCAAGATTTACCACCCCGAAAAGGTCGAGCAGGCGCTGGCCAACTTCTTCCGCAAGGGCAACCTCAACCTGCTCCGCGAGCTCTCCCTGCGCACCACCGCCGAGCAGGTCGGCAAGCGCGCCGCAGAATACCGCCGCACCCAGGGCCTCGAACAGGCGCCTATTCCTGAAAAGGTCATGGTCTGCCTCAGCACGCGCCCCGGCACTGAGCGCCTGCTCCGCGTAGGCGCGCGCGTTGCCGGCCGCCTCGCCACCAACTGGTACGCCGTCTACGTCACCCGCCCCGAGGAAAACAAGAAAGACAACGACCCCGAAGCGCCGCACCGCCTCGAAGAGTTCCAGCGCATGGCCCGCGACCTCGGCGCACAGGTCGTCAGCCTCACCGAGAAGAACGTCTCCGACGCCCTCATCCGCTTTGCCCAGCAGGAGAGCATCTCCCACGTCATCTTCGGCCAGTCCGTCCGCTCGCGCTGGGATATTCTCCTTCGCGGCTCCGTGCTCAACCGCTTTCTCGCTGAAGTGCGCGACGTCACCGTGCAGGTCGTACCCATGCAGAAGCCCCTGCGCCGCGGCTGACCTGCCCCTGCCGCGCTGGAGCGCCAACAGCTACTGTGGTAGTTTTGAAGTAGCGTTCATGACGAGCTCGTAGCTCAGTAGGTAGAGCAACGCCCTTTTAAGGCGTGGGTCCTGGGTTCGAATCCCAGCGAGCTCACCACTCATAATAAATGACTTACTCAAATATGAGTGGACATCCAAAAAGGCTGCTGTGATACGAAAGTGATACATACGCATCCTCCGCGGGCATGCAGTTGACTCGAAGTGTGGGTCGGGGTGTTGCACTGAAT
>JAJYAE010000124.1 GCA_021779695.1 Acidobacteriota bacterium
GCAGGACTTCGATGTTCGTGTTGGCCTGCACCTTCTGGATCAGCTCGGTCACAAATTCGCTGGCCATTTTTTCGGATGGATAGACACGTCCGCGCTCATTCAGGCGACCACCGAGTCGGTCGGATTTCTCGACCAGCATCACCTGAATGCCGCGGCCTGCCATGTCCACGGCAGCCTTCATGCCGCCGATGCCGCCGCCAATCACCAGTGCCTTGCGATGATTGGGAAGCTTGATCTGGTCGAGCGGAATGGAGTAGCGCAGCTTGCCCACGGCGGCGGTAATCATATGGATGGCCAATTGCGTGGCCCCTTCGTGATCGTGCCGGTGCGCCCATGAGCCCTGTTCGCGAATGTTCACCTGCTCGTAGAGATACGGGTTCAGGTTGGCGCGAGAGACCGCGCCGCGAAAGGTTTGTTCATGCAGGGAAGGCGAACAGGAAGCCACCACGACGCGGTCCAGATTTTGTTCGAGGATGTCGGAGGTGATGGTCTGCTGGCCGGGGTCGGAACAGCAAAAAGTGTTGACCTTGGCCGTGACGACTCCTGGAATCAGGCTGACAACTTCGGCCACCCGCTCGACATCGACGACATCGGAGATGTTGCCGCCGCAGCGGCAGATATACACTCCGACTCGGACCTCCGGGGGCAGATCGGAGCGTTGCTGCTGGACCCTCTCCAAGTGCTGCTTCACGGCAGCATGTTGCTTCATGTAGGTTGTGTCCGCTTCAAGCAGCGCCTCTTCCTCTTCAGGAGTTCCACATACTGCATCGAGGTCTTGTGTGTTCGGCTGTGGGATGGAATCTTTTTTGTCGCTCATACATTTTTCCTCGCGGGTCTATTTCTGTGCTTCGATCCTTATCCAGCAAGGACCGCCTCTTGCGTCGCATCCACCGCGACGGACCGCTTCTGATAGAGATATTGACTGACCTGCATTGCGGCTGCGCCTGCCTCCGCGATGGAGTCCACGATGTCTTTGGGGCCGGCTGCGACACCCGCGACAAAGATGCCCGGCGCTGTCGTGAGGGTTGGCGAAGTTAGCATCGGCGTGGCGACAAAGCCATCCGCCGCCCGACGCACGGGCGTGGTCCCGGACATATCCCATTCGGGCAGCATGCCCTGCGCCAACACAACCAGGTCGTGCCGACGTTCTTGCAGAAAGTTCTCCGCATCTTCCGTCGTCTCCACGTGCAGCAGTAGATCGCCATCGTCCACGGGATCGATGCGTGCCACCTTGCCGCGTACGAAGTTGACGCCCATCGCCTTCGCGTTCTCATAGAACTGCTCGTAGCCTTTGCCAAAAGCGCGAATATCCATGTAGTAGATGGTGATGTCTGCGATGGGCAGCGCACCGGAGAGCAACATAGCCTGCTTGATGGCGTACATGCAGCAAACACGCGAACAATATGGCACACCGATCGAAGCGTCGCGGGAGCCGGCGCATTGAACGAAGGCGACGGAAGAGGGAATTTTGCCGTCGGAGGGACGGAGCACGCGCCCATACGGACCGTGCGGCGCCAGCAGACGTTCCATCGTCAGCCCGGAGATGATATTTTTGCTGCGCATCGCGTGGTACTGCGGCTTCACGTTCAGTGAGTTGAGAGCAAAGCCGGAAGCAACCACAACCGCGTCGGTCTCGACGATCACTGTCTCGGGCTGCTGATCGAACTCGATGGCGTCGGTCGGGCAGACGCGGGCACAGGTGCCGCAGGTCGCGCACAGCTCGGGATCGAGCACAGCTTTCTGCGGAATCGCATTCGTGAAGGCCACGCCAATGGCTCGCTTTGCGCCCAGGCCTTCTTCCAGTGGATCCGGGTACTCGGCGTCGCAGGCATACTCGCAGAGGCGGCAGCCGATGCACTTGTCGAAGTTGACGTAGGTCGCCTTCTTCAGCAACTTCACATGGTGTACGCCGTCGATGGTCTGGATTCCCCGCACCTCCGTGTTGACGAGAATCTTGATGTTGTCATGGTGCGCGGACGCGGACATTTTCGGCGCCGTGATGCAACTGGCGCAGTCCAGCGTGGGAAAGACTTTGGCCAACGCAATCATGTGTCCGCCAATGCTGGGGCCGCGCTCGACGAGCATCACCTTCAGCCCCTGATCGGCCAGATCGAGCGCCGACTGCATGCCTGCGATTCCGCCTCCAACCACCAGGGCGTCGGGACGATACGGTTTGCTTAGTTCCGTGGCGGGTGTCATAGCGAGACCCTTTCTGAAGTGGAATTGCCGCCAAGCAACGCGGGATTCACCGTGGAGTGCAGGCGCTGCAACGATTCGTTGTAGAGTTTCCCAGCCAGCGACCGGTCAACGGGCCCCAGGCGGACAAGATTGTCGGTCATCTCCGCGATCTCTTTCAAGAACGCCTTGATGCATACCGTACAAATCGCTGTCAGGCGGATCCGTTCAATGCCCAACCCGCCATTCTTCATGTTGGTTGTGAGTCGATCGATCCGCGCCGCAAGACGGTCGTACGCCCCGTGATAAGGACAGTCCGAACCGCAGGCGGCGATGATGATGCCGTCGATTCCTTTGCTGTAGGTCCGCAGATAAAAGTCTTCGGGGAACAGCACCGGAGAGAGCACCCGCAAAATGTATACGCTGGAGGGATATTCCAAATG
The DNA here is from genome assembly GCA_021779695.1 of Acidobacteriota bacterium. Next base: position 2,619 of record JAJYAE010000124.1, read on the forward strand.
CGCCTTGCCTACCGCGTCTGCGCCAGGATAGGCACACTTTTCGGTAGCCAGCACAAGTATCTTAGGAACGAAAACATCGGCCATACCGCACCTCTTACCCGACCGCGGCCATTGCGTCGCGATCTTGATCTTTGCTCTGCAACTGAGGGGACCGGCTGGATGAAACGAATCCATTCCAGGATCCCCCTGGGTCGTTACTTCTTTCTCAAAACGAAGAGACGATCATGTCCATCGGCTTCTATGAGTCCCAGGTATTCATGGCCGACCTTGGTTGCCCAGGTAGCGAGATCTTTGCGAGAGCCTTTGTCGTTGGACTTCACTTCAATGACCTGGCCTACCTTGACCGCGCCAATGCCTTTCTTGGCTTCCAGCAGTGGACCGGGGCAGGCTGTCCCACGAGCATCGATGACTTTGTCGGCGGTGAGTGTTACAAGCTCTTGTGTGTTCATACATTTCTCCTTCTAATGGGTTATGGGCTGATGGATGTTGGCAGTTGAAGGTTCTTTAACCGCTGGATCGGATTCAGGCAGTTCTTGCGTGCATGTTGAGAAACGGTTGGGATCGCTGAGTTTATTGTGGTCGTTCAGTGCCTCCCGAATCAGACTGGCCGCCTGAAAAAACCGTGGATCTGCGATGCCGTAAAAGACGGTCTGACCTTGCCTTTCAGAGATGACCGCGCCGCGGTCGCGCATGAGACGCAGATGTTGCGATGCGTTGGATACGGATATCTCAGCCTCTTGAGCAATCCTGGTTACGCTCTTGGATCCGTTTTGCAGCGCACAAAAAATGCGCATTCGTGTGGAGTGGGCGAGGATCATGAAGAAGTCGCCCATTCGACTACAGTTCAGGTGGCGGTCCTGGTGTAGGTTGTTCGTTGACATCCGCCCTCCTTTATGAAGCGTTTTTCGTTAGTTGCGTAGTTACGTACTTACTCAAGTACAAGCGAGAAATGTAGGTCGATCAATGTCGTTGTCTGCATTCCCAATCCTGTAGCTATCGAACCCTCACAACTGTGCGAATATCTTTTGTCTTGCCGTCATTGGTCCAGATCGTGAAGGCTGAGTCACTCATCCTTCGCACAAGGATGAGTGACTCACAGCTCTAGAAGAAATAACCAATCTGGATGCCAATTGAATTTTGTGACATCGAGGCCTGCAATGGAGCAATCGGTAAACCGAAGAGAGTGCCGTCTGTACTGGTGGCCTTGAAGGTATGCATCACAGCCTCGGTCAGTGTCCACCGCATCGGTAACTTCTGGGTAGCGCCGACAGTGACTGCAGTCGTTACAATGGCGGGCATAATCAGATTGGCTTGTAAGTCCGAGCTATGGATCGGATTCCCTCCGTAGGCAAAGCCCGCGCGAACCTTCCAGGTCTTACTCACGTCATACTGCGTGCCCAGATTGGCAACCCACTCGTTCTGCCAATGAAGCGGCAGCGCTACTACTCCCGTCCCTTCCCAGGGACCGAATACCTTGAACTCGTTCATGGTGCTGTGCCAGTTGATCCACTGTCCTTCCGTACTCACTAACCATTTGGGTACAGGATGGAAGGAAACGCCGAAGGCAACTTGCTGCGGATAATTCAGCCGCGCTCGATACGTTCCGTTGCCGCCTGAGACGCCAACGGGGCCGGATGGGCCAACACCTGTGGGGAGGAACTCTTCATTCTCTTGCCAGAATAAGTGGGTGAACTTCATCGGGGATTTGTAGGACGCACCGAAAGCCACCTTCTTGTTGTATTTGTATAAGCCGCCGATCGTGACACCCACGCCGTAGGCCCAGGATGGGCTGGTGAGGTCGAGGCCCTGGTCATTAAAGCTCTCGTTAAAGGACACCTGCTCGGCGGCGACATCCAACGCCACGCCGACACTGATCTTGTCCGTCACGTTGAGACCGATCGCCGGGGCCATCTGCATGAAGTTGATACTGCTGAAGGCCTGGATGGTTCCCATGGGAGTGTTCGGCTGCAAGTAATTCACGCCCAGTCCGGAGGTACCGTAAATACCGCCGCCGAAGTAAAGATTGGGACGAAATGCCGGCGCGGACCAGCCCAGTGCGGGGATGGCATAGACATTGGTGTGGCTGCCGGTGTTCCCAAAGCCAAAGTTGGTGCTCCGCTCGGGATTGAATATCTCTCCTGAAAAAGCTGTCTGCGGGGGCAGCCATGCGAGACCGGCAGGATTGCTGATCGCCGTCATCGGGTCGCAGGGAGCGGCGACGACAGCCCCGCCCATACCCATGGAACATTGCCCAACTCCTATCAATTGATAGCCGTTTGTAGCCAGGGAAGTTGCGCTGTAAGTCAAGAGCGCCAAGGTAATGAAAATGGTTCGCAGAGCCGTGTTCCAATTTTTATTTGGCTGATCGTTCTTGTATCGTGGCATCATTCGTCCATTCTTTCGGTACATGGTCATCAAGCAGCCTAGAGAGTCCAGCATGAGCGATCCGGAACGCATCGTTCGCACGGTTGCCTTTCCATCGTTCGCTACTCGACAACAGTCAATGCACGTCGTATTCCAAAATGCGCAATCAATGGAATGAGCGATTTAGTAAGTGAGTGAATTGTGGGTAAGACATTATGTAGCAACAGAACGTTGCGACACTGACACAAGCTGTCTTAAGGCTTGCGCCGATCTGCAAGATGCAGCTCCCGCATTTTGCGCCACAGAGTAGAGCGGCTTAGACCGAGGGCCTGCGCTGCTTCCGAACGGGACCAGTGATGGGCATCCAATGCAGCCACCAGGCGGGCGGATTCCTGAGACAAGGATGGGTTCGGGAGACTTTCCTGCTCAGGAACTGGTTCCTGCGCCTCTGTTTTTACGTGCAATGTCGATTGCGGCGCTCGAATCTCGTCGGGAAGATCTTCGGGGAGGATCGTCTCAATCTTCGCAACGGCCACGGCGTATTCCATGATGTTGGCAAGCTCTCTTACGTTGCCGGGCCAGGAATACTCCATCAGTAGGCGCATGGCCTGCGGCGAAATACGCCGGATCAGACCGCGCTGCGACGTGACACGATCGAGGAGATAGGCGGCAAGGGGGGCAATATCCTCTCTGCGTTGGCGCAATGGAGGGACTTCGATAGGAACTACGCACAGCCGATAGTACAGATCCTCCCGCAACCGTCCCTGGCGCAGAGCCAGCCGAATATCAGCGTTGGTTGCGGCGATGATGCGAACGTCCGCGACCCGTGGCACGCTCTCCCCGACTCGCTCATAGTGCCCGCCCTGTAGAACGCGCAACAGTTTCACCTGCTGCAGGGGCGGCATGTCGCCGATTTCGTCCAAAAACAGGGTTCCGCCCGCGGCTAGTTCAAAGCGGCCCACGCGATCGCGAACCGCGCCGGTGAAGGCTCCGCAAACGTGACCGAACAACTCCGATTCCAACAGGTCTGCCGGTACAGCACTGCAATTGACCGCAACAAAGGGTCCGTGGCTGCGCGGTGAGCTCTCGTGGATGGCGCGGGCCACGACCTCCTTGCCCGTGCCACTCTCTCCCGTAATCAGGACGGGCGCTTCGCTGTGCTGCAGCGCTTCCACCAGGCGAAAGATGCGCTGCATGGCAGGGGAATAGACAACGGCGTTGGAGATGAAGGTGGCCGCATTCGACCATATGCCTTCCTCTTCCGCAGGGCGAAGTAGAACTACATACTTCATCCGCGCATCACAGATATTCGATTCTCCGCGAAGAATTGGAGCGGCGGTGATCGATACGAGTCGCGGCTTGCTATTGCCGAACTGCATGGTGGCGCGCCATCCCTCGCGCTTCTGTCCCTCTAGCAGCGCCCGTCGCAAAGGTGCGCCCGGGCCGATGACGCTAATGCCCAACAGTTCTTCCACCCTGCGGCCTGCCAGCATGGAGGAGATTCCACTGCCCATCAAACCATCGAGCAGATAGGACGCATGAACGATCCGGAAGGCATCATCGAGACACACGAAGGCTCTGCCCACCGATGCCAGAACCTGGGTCACCCCGTACAACGCGATTTGGGTATCCTCGCTCAGCGATGGCTCGCCGTCTGGCGTGCACGTAAGTTCGGCAACACGATCCGACATAGGCGTTCCTTGCTTGCATCGCTCCAACCAGGCTCGTTACCCGGCCCAGGTGTGCTTGATCGCGAACCTTGCAGCCGATCGGGTCCACTCGCCGGCAGAACGCATCTAGGGGGAGGGATACGCAGACCCAATCCAGTCAATTGTGTTCCACAGGAGAACTTCACATATCTCGTGGTGTGTCCAATGCGAATTTGACGTTTTAGTCTATATGGATAAAGCCCATCCCGGTCCAAAGCGTTACAACATTTTTCTGCAATCTCGGATCCGCCACTTTAAAGGGCTATCTTTGCCGCCCTTACATTGAGGATAGCCCTGCTGACGTTGCAAGATACCGCATACGACAGGCTCCAACACAGATCACTTTCGGGACAATGTGACTTGGACACATGGATCCTATGCTCCGCTTTGTCGAGGAATGGGAGTGGATCCGAAAAGTCCCACAAACTTTACGTGCCCGGAAGCGCCGATGTTGGGGACCAATGAACCTGTACGTTGTGGTTGACAGTATCCTGTCCGCTGCGCTTCGATTTGCTGCGATTGTTAGAGTTGCGAGATTGTGTGCAACTTTCACAGAGGCAACACGGTTTTAGATCGCCTCGCAGACGCCACATGTTCTATAAGGATTAGGCTGTTTTTCGTCCTTTAGGATAACGAACTCCCAGCCCGCTTTTCTTCCCATCAAATCATCTGTTCATTATGCAAATATTGCGACATTGTCTGCAGATGTTCGATTGCGCTTGTCGCAGGTCGGCGTATGGTTTCATGCAAGAGACGGTCCTCAGGCCGCTGCGCCCTGCTCCAGGTTCAAGGTCTCCCTTGGCCGGACATGACATTGAACAGTCTGCCAGAACCTATTTGCCCGAGGCCAAGTGATGAAAGCTCTTCGCTATGTCTTATTGGTCGTTATGGCGATCGCGGTCCCTGCGTTCGCGACCGTAACCGTAACCAGCCCCACTCCCCGGGCGCGACCGTCGCTTCACCGGTGCAATATATTGCCACGGGCTCCGCGCCTACCTGCGCTTTGGGCGTGGGATCCATGGGCATCTATGTCAACAATGTCCAGGTTTACAGCTCGCACGGCGTAGCCCAGATTAACACTCAGTTGCCTCTGAATCCGGGCTACAACCACACTGTCGTCCAGGAGTGGGACAAGTGCGGGCACTCGTCCTTTACTACAATCAACCTGACCGTGGCGACTGCTCCTACGGCGACGCTCGCGGCCGCTCCGACGACGGTCGTGGCCGGAAATCCAGCAATGCTTAGCTGGAGCACCACCAACGCCACCGCAGTTTCGATTGCGCCAGGCATCGGCACCGTTCCGGCGTCCGGCTCGACCACCGTGACGCCATCGACCACGACGGAATACACCCTGACGGCGACCGGAAACAGCGGCACAGCGACTGCAAGCGCCACGGTTACGGTGCAAAGCTCGGCTCCCACAGCAATGCTGTCTGCCTCGCCCGCCACCATCACCGGCGGCAACACCGCGACGCTTTCATGGTCAACCAATAACGCCACGACTGTTTCCATCAATCAAGGAATAGGAATCGTTTCCGAGTCCGGTTCGGCAGTCGTTTCCCCCACTTCCACGACGCAATACGTTTTGACCGCCACATCCGACAGCGGAGCCACGGCCACGGCCTCCAGCACGGTTACTGTCCAGACGCAGGGAGCCACAAATTCGCCCATCACGAACCTGGTCATCGTGATGATGCCGAATCACTCGCTCGACAACTTGTTCGGCACGTATCCGGGCGCGAACGGGTTAAACGCGTCGCTTCCCAGCTATTTTCAGGTTGATGCGAAAGGGAACACGGTCTCGCCCACCTTAGTAAAGAGCCTCGAGGTTGGTGATCCCAAGCACAATCGACCAACCTACATCGCCAGTTGGGACAAGGGCCTGATGGACAAGTTTGCCTACACCAACGGCGACCTGGCTATGCAGTACTACGACAACACCATCGGCGGCCTCGCCAGCGACAACTCCTCATGGTCCATTGGCAATATTTGGTCTTATGTGCAGCAATACGCGCTGGCCGATAACTTTTTTGCGTCGGCCATGAACAGCGAACCTGCTCAGGAGTTCTACATGGTGGCCGCTACCCCATTCGATCTCACCACGGCTTCGAGCCTCCCTTACTACGATCCTTGCAGTGCCGTCGAACAGCAGAAGGACGGGGGCTCGGCCACATCGCCGCTCCTCTCGCCACGACGACGCTTGGCGACCAACTCTCGGCAGCCCAGGTTTCCTGGGGCTATTACCAGACGAATTACGCGAATTCGCAAAGCGGGACATGCATTGACTACACCCCGCAGGAAGATCCCTTCCAGTACTTCACCAGCACGGAAAACTCTTCCCACATTCAGAACTTCACGTTGGCGTCCTTCGAGTCCGATCTCAACAATGGCACTGTTCCATCTGTGCTGTGGATTCAGCCGGACGGAGCCGAGGATATGCATCCCGGCGGCGGCAACGTAATGGATGGCGTCGAATTTCTTTCCAAGGTTGTGCAGGACGTGCAGAACTCAAGCATCTGGCCAAACTCCGCCATCATCGTGCTGTGGGATGAAAGCGGCGGCTGGTACGATCATGTCCCTCCTCCGCAATTGGCCAATACTGAGGGACTCGGAGCGCGCGTGCCGGTGCTTGTCATCTCTCCATTTGCCAAGACCAACTACAATTCCCACCAGCAGATGGATTTTGTCTCCATCCTGCGCTTCATCCAGTGGAATTGGAATCTCGGCCAGCTGCCCACCGCGGCTCAGGCGACTCGCGAGCAGCAAAGCGGTGATCTCTGCGATCTGCTGACCTCGCCCTGCGGAGCGCCGACCCCAGCCCAACAACGCTCGACGGGAGATGTCGACGGGCACGTGTTCACTCGTCTACGAATTTTGTGAGCTTCTACGGGCTTGCCCACTTTGGCGGCACAGAATCCGATGACCGATATTTCGCCTGATTCTGTTGCCAGAGAGCTTGATTGACTTTCTGAAACATGAGCCTGGAGAGCGTGGGTCGGCTGAAAGGAATGCAGCCCAATGCTCTTTAGAGACGTTCGTACTGATATCCTGCAGGTAAGAAATAGTACCGTCCCACCTGCGGAGGGATGTGTGAGTGGTTGAAACAGGCGGTCTTGAAAACCGCTTTACCCGCAAGGGTAACGGGGGTTCGAATCCCTCTCCCTCCGCCATTTGGTCTGCAGTGTTGGCTTCTCCCGGGCTAGCGGCAGAGGAATCCGTAAATTCCGGCCATTTCTCCGATATTTCTTCGCGGAAGCGAACCAGAGATCGAGATCATACAGCGTTCACTATGCAAATACGGGATTGTTCTCTGGGCGCATGTAGAGGAGTCCCTTTCGGGACCGAAGATTCAGCGCCCTGTAGACGTCATTTGCATAGATTCCATACACAACAGCATTTCTCAATCTAGCCCAATCGTTCGATTCTTGACCTCTGTCATGCCGCAAGTGTTTTCGATTGTTAGACGGACGGATGGATGAATTGCCGGTCCTGATCGTCCGAGCAGGCGTCGGGATAAACACGATCCTAATGCGGCCGTAACGACGCAAATTGTCACAAACCTTCCCAAAACAGCCACGCCGTAAGGCTATAGACATCGGTCACTATGCGCTCGACTCAGGCCAGTTAGTTACATTGCTAGGCAGCCCTCAAAGCCGCGTCTTCCGTGATCGCAGAGCTGTGCTGTTGGACGGCGCACAAGCGCCGCAATTCAGTGGTCGATTTCCCGGCGTCCCGGCTGCCAATCAACGCGATAAACAAACGATCCGCCATCTCAATTCTCCAGAGAGATGCAAGTCGAGAAAACCTTGTAATGCGATGATACTGGCTTTAACTTCAGCGAGGTTTGAGGGTCGACAGTCCACCCACGCACCGCGACACTCGTCTTGATCCGAACATCCTCCGGCTTATAGATCTTCCTCGCCATTTCCTCGGCTGCTTTTGCCCAGTTTCTCTCTCTCGCCTACTGGTACAAAATTCGCCGGGCAGACCAGGTTTTGACAACGAAACTCCAGGGGCCTCCCCCGGTATGCAGAGAGGAATTCAACATCTCTGCTGCATGGTGCAACTTCGTTTGTCTTCCAGGTCTAGCCGCCCCGCTATCGATCATAATTCTTGGGGAATCTGCGGCGGGTCAGGGTCTGTCACTAGAAGTCGTAACGCAAGGAAAATTGCTGTTTGCGGGATTGGACGAGAACTGAGCTGTAAATACCCAAGCCCGCGCTGGTGACAGTGCCGTTCAGGCCGCCAAAGCTGCTGATCGGATTGGTGTCAAAGCGGGAAGTGTTGGTAACGTTGAACACTTCCCATGCAAACCGGAGGGTCTGATCGCGATAGGTCTTCCACGCTTTCGACAAGCTGCCATCCTGCTCCAGGTACCCGTCTCCACGGAATACGTTGCGCGCTCCCGCTTCCCCGGGATATGGGTAGCGAAGTGGATGGCCAGTTGCGATCCCGGTGTTGAGTGCATTCGGATCGGCAAAAGCTTCCGGAAGGTTGTTAAGTAAATGCCGGTGCATCTTGATGGGTCCAGTCGGGACGACGGCACTGAGGAATGCGAAATTTGTCGGGTAGCTGTACGGCCCGTAAACGCTAAAGGGCAATCCGCTGGAAACGCGGGTGATACCGGACAGTGTCCATCCACCAATCAGCGCATTTACAACCGCTTTCGACTGCGAGCCATAGCGCATGCCTCGACCAAACGGAAGCTGATAGATGAAATCGCCAGTCAACAGGTGACGAACATCGAAATCCGATGGGCCGCGATTCAGCTTCGGATTAAAGCTGTTGATGATCTTGCTGAACGAACCGGTCCCAATGTTACGCTCCGCGTCCGAGCCCATGTCAATCGAGTTTGAATATGTGTAGCTGAAGTTGAACGACAGTCCGGAACTCGTCACCTTACGCGCCGTCAGCTGCAGAGCATTGTAGCTACTTGTGCCAATAGAGGACCAAGCATACAAGGAGGAAAATTGGCGCTGGTAAAAGCGCGTGGTCACATTGCCATTTGCATCTTCATATGGGCCGCAACCCAGTCCACCGCTATTCGGATCGCAATAGGCGTCAAGCACGATCAGGGCATATGAGTCGTTGGCCCCGTTTGCAGCCAGTCCCTGATACAGATTCGTGTAAATGTTCTGTGTGGCGCTCATCGTGCTCGTCTTCAGATAGGGAAAGAGGTCTTCCCAGTAGGCGATGGGTTGCACAGT
>JAJYAE010000125.1 GCA_021779695.1 Acidobacteriota bacterium
GATCCGAAGCATTACATGCCCGTTTACAGGCGAGGTGCTGGCCGCGACGCCGGCGGTGCGGACGGATGTGACGGTGATCCACGCCCAGAAGGCAGATTGGGAAGGCAATGTGCAGTTGTGGGGAATTCTTGGCGTTCAGAAAGAAGCAGTGCTTGCTGCGAAGCGGGCGATTGTGACGGTGGAAGAGCGCGTTCGCACACTGGATGCTCCGCCGAATGCGTGCATTCTTCCGAGTTGGGTGGTGAAGGCTGTGTGCGAGGTGCCGCGGGGTGCGGCTCCGTCGTATGCCCACGGATACTATGAGCGCGATAATGCGTTCTATCGGACATGGGATCGGATCGCGCGCGAACGGGATCGATTTCAGGATTGGATTGACCGGCACATTCTTCAGACGCGGGACTTCGACGAGTATCTGCGCGTGCAGCGCGATCCGCGGATCCAGGCGGTGTATTCATGATCGGGCACTATACAGCCGATGAGATGATGACGGTTGCGGCGGCGCGTATGCTGAGCAACGGTGCGGTGTGCTTTGTCGGTATTGGATTACCGTCGACGGCGGCCAACCTGGCGCGACTTACCCACGCACCGAAAGCGGTTTTGGTGTATGAATCCGGACCGATCGGCGCGAAGCCGCCCGTGCTGCCTCTCTCGATTGGCGATGGCAACCTCGCGGAGACCGCAGATACTGTGGTTTCGACGCCAGAGATCTTTCGCTACTGGCTGCAGGGCGGACGCATCGATGTGGGATTTCTGGGCGCCGCTCAACTGGATCGGTTCGCCAACATCAACACGACGGTGGTGGGTCCATATCAGAAGCCGAAAGTGCGTCTTCCAGGGGCCGGCGGCGCACCGGAGATCAGCTCTTCAGCGAAGGAAGTATTGATTATTGTGAAGCAAACCAAGCGAACGTTTGTGGAGAGGCTGGACTTTATCACCTCTGTTGGCTTCTTGGACGGCGGCGATGCACGGGAAAGAGCGAGGCTCCCAGGGAAAGGACCAGTGGCGGTGATTACCGATCTCTGCGTGCTGCGGCCCAACAGCGTGACTCGGGAATTGGAAGTGAGGACGCTACACCCGGGCGTTGATCGGGAAAAAATTGTGGAGAGTACCTCCTGGGCGATTCGATTTGCAGAGGACTGTGGAGAGACAGAGCCCCCTGCAGCGGAAGAGTTGAGAGTTCTGCGTGACTTGAAGGCACGCACCGCTGCGGCTCATGGGGACCCGGGAGAGGCTGCATGAGGGATGTTTTCATCTGCGATGCGGTGCGTACGCCCATCGGGAGATACGGCGGTGCGTTGGCGCAGGTTCGCGCTGATGATCTGGCCGCCGCTCCAATCCGTGAGCTGTCGCGACGGCTTCCATCTGTCGACTGGGACGCGGTGGACGATGTGATGCTGGGATGTGCCAACCAGGCCGGGGAGGATAACCGGAACGTTGCCCGGATGGCGCTTCTGCTTGCCGGACTCCCAGAGAGCGTTTCGGGCGTCACGCTGAATCGACTCTGCGGATCGGGGATGGATGCAGTGGGATCGGCCGCACGAGCGATTGCGAGCGGCGAGGCGGATCTTGTGATTGCGGGCGGGGTGGAGTCGATGTCGCGCGCGCCGTTTGTCATGGGGAAGGCGGGGTCTGCATTTCAACGGACTGCAGAATTACATGACACAACGATCGGATGGCGATTTGTGAATCCGAAGATGCAAATGCTGTATGGAACCGACTCAATGCCTGAGACCGGCGAGCATGTTGCGCAGGAGTTCGAAGTGGAGCGGGCAGCGCAGGACGCCTTTGCCTGGAGGAGCCAGATGCGCGCAGCGAAGGCGGCACAGAGTGGCTTCTTTGCGGAGGAGGTGATGGCGATGGAAGTGCCCGGCAGACAGGGAGTGGCAACCGTCGTTACCGATGAGCATCCGCGGCCTGATACGACGCTGGAGAAGTTGTCTGCGCTGAAGCCGCTGTTTCCGGGTGGAACGGTGACGGCGGGAAACGCGTCAGGTGTGAACGATGGAGCGGCCGCCATGCTCGTTGCCTCAGAGCAGGCGATCCGGCGCCATGGGTTGCGGCCGTGCGGCCGGATTCTTGGCATGGCCACCGCTGGCGTTCCGCCTCGCGTGATGGGAATGGGCCCCGTCCCGGCGACACAAAAGCTGCTTGCGCGCATTCGCAAAAGGATTACGGATTTTGATTGGATCCAGCTCAATGAAGCCTTTGCGAGCCAGTCGCTGGCTTGTTTGAGGCAGTTGGGACTGCCAGAAGATGCTGAGCACGTGAACGCGACAGGCGGTGCGATTGCGATTGGACATCCGCTGGGTATGAGCGGAGCGCGCCTGGTGCAAACGGCAGTGCATCAGCTGGAGAAGTTTGGTGGTGAGTTTGCGCTGGCAACGATGTGTATCGGCGTTGGACAAGGGATTGCGATAGCTCTGCAAAGGGTGTAAGGAGACGCGATGAGCGAACAGGGAACGGTGCGGATTGCACCACCGGGGACACAGCCGGAGTTTCATTATCCGCCGTATGTATCCTCGATTGCGCGCTCGCCGCGCATGCCGCTGGCACTCCTGGCGGAAACCTTGACTGAACGGACGGGACCTGTCTTCGGGCATCGGCTAATTCGACCGCAGGACCATGATCTGACGACGCAGCATGAGGGCAATCCACTGGGCGAGCGGATCTACGTGCATGGCCGGGTTCTGGACGAGGACGGAAGACCCGTTCGCGGTGCGCTGGTGGAGGTGTGGCAAGCCAATGCGGCGGGACGGTATCGACACAAGGTTGACAATCATGATGCGCCGCTCGATCCCAACTTCTCTGGAGCAGGCCGCGTTCTGACGGATGAGGAGGGATGCTACTTTTTCAAGACGATCAAGCCGGGAGCGTATCCGTGGGGCAACCACTACAATGCTTGGCGTCCCGCGCATATTCACTTCTCGCTTTTTGGAGCGGGGATTCTGTCAAGGCTGGTGACGCAGATGTATTTTCCTGGCGACCCGCTGCAGCCGCTTGATCCGATCTTCAACAGCATCCCAGATGAAGCCGCGCGCAGCCGCCTGGTGTCGCGACTGGATATGGAGCGCAGCGAGCCCGGATATGCGTTGGCATTCAAGTGGGATATCGTGCTGCGGGGGCATGGAGACACACCATTCGAGGAGTCCAATCAATGACATCCACGAGCAGGTTGATTCCAACCGGATCGCAGACGGTGGGACCCTTCTTTCGTATCGGTCTTGATGACCTGGTGCAAAGCGCGCCACAGGATTTGACGGGTGAAACAGTAAGGATTCACGGAACGGTTCTGGATGGGAATGGTGCGGGTGTGCCCGATGCCATGCTGGAGTTCTGGAGTTCCGCACCCGCGGAGGATGATGCGGGAAGGCAGCGCGAGTTCCCGATGGGTTTCAGAAGAGTTGCGACAGAAGCGGATGGGAGTTTCTCGGTGGAAATGGCGAAGATCAGAGCGGTTCCGCTTGCCGACGGCCGCATGCAGGCGCCGCATCTTCTGGTTCTCGTTTTCATGCGGGGGCTGTTACGGCACTTGATCACGCGGGTGTATTTTGCCGGGGAAGCAGGGAATATGACCGATCCTGTACTGGAAAGTATCCCTCCTGAGCGGCGTGTCACGCTGATGGCGCAGCAGAAGGGTGATACCGCGCAGTCATTCGAGTGGAACGTCGTTTTGCAGGGAACAGAAGAAACCGTGTTTTTTGCCTGGTAAATCAGAGAGCCGCGGTCATGACCCATGCCTTGAATTCGTTTCTCTACTCAACACCGAAGATGTCGGAGGTGTTTTCTGCGGAAGCGCAACTGCGCGCCATGACGCAGTTTGAATGGGCGCTGAGCTGCGCACTCGAGAGGCATGGCCTGGCAGCGACTGGGTCAGGAGAAGCCGTGGCTTCTCTGCTGGACGCTGACTTTACCGATGAAGCCTTGCTGATTGCGGAGGCGAGGAGCAGCGGCAATCTTGCGATTCCCTTTGTGCGGCAACTTACCAAGGCCGTAGAAGAACGTTCCAGCGATGCGGCGCGAACGGTGCATCTGGGAGCGACCAGTCAGGATGTGCTGGACACGGCACTGGTTCTTCAGTTGCGCGGTGCGATCCAGCTTCTGGATGCGGCGATCGAGAGGCTGGAACGTGCCCTGGTGAGTCTGGTGAAGAGGCATGCTTCCACCGTGCTTACGGGAAGGACGTGGCTGCAGGCGGGGCCCCCGACGACGCTGGGACTCAAATTTGCGGGGACGCTGGCTGCGCTTCGGCGTCACCGCTGGCGTCTGCAAGCTTCAGCCGAGCGCGTGCTTGTGCTGGAGTTTGGGGGAGCGGTTGGTACGCGGGCTGCTTTGGGAGACGCTGGAGACAAAGTGGCAGCCGAGCTGGCCAGACTTCTTGAACTGGAGGAGCCTGAGATCCCCTGGCATACGCAGCGCGACAACGTTGTCGAGTTCGCGCAGGTCCTGGCGCTGTTGACGGGAACGCTCGCGAAGTTCGCAAAAGACGTGGCACTCCTGATGCAAAGCGAAGTAGGGGAGGTTTCTGAGGACCGAGCAGCGGGGCGGGGTGGGTCCTCTTCCATGCCGCAAAAGCACAACCCAGTGGCGTGCGCTGCAGTGTTGGCAGTACACGCCACCATGCCAGGAATGATCGCGACCATGTTGGCCGCGATGCCGCAGGAGCACGAGCGCGGACTTGGCCTTTGGCAGGCAGAGTGGGAGACCGTGCCCGAGATATGCAGGCGAGCCTCCGCAGCGCTGGCCTATGCCGCGGAAATTGCAGAGACGCTTGAAGTCCACAAAGACAAGATGAGGGGCAACTTCGATTCTTTGCTTGGATTGCCAATGGCGGAAGCGATAAGCATCGCGCTGGCGAGCAAGCTGGGCAAAGCAAGATCCCACGAGATGGTTCGCGATGCGGCCCGCCGTGCTGAACAAACAGGAAAGCATCTTGCCGAAATTCTCAAGCAAACTCCGGAAGTGACATTGCACCTGACGGCAGCTGAGATCGACAGCCTTCTTGATCCACTGCGGTATCTGGGAAGCACGCAGCAATTCATCAACCGCGTGCTGGGAGCGGCTCGTGCCAAGGATTGAGAGTGGGAAAGTGATTCTGCATTACTTGGTGAGCGGAAAAGCAGACGGCCCACCGCTCGTGCTCGCCAACTCTCTCGGCTCAAGCATGCGCATGTGGGAGAGGGTTCTGCCGGCCTTCGAAGAGAGATTCCGGGTGGTTCGCTTTGACATGCGGGGGCACGGCGAGAGCGGCGTGCCGCATGGCCCGTACTCCATCGAGCAGCTTGGAGCGGATCTGATTTCGATCATGGATGCGGTCGGAGTAAGTCACGCCCACGTCTGTGGACTCTCGCTGGGCGGCTTGGTTGCCATGTGGATTGGGATTCACGAGGCGGATCGCGTGGGCCGAATCGTATTGGCCAACACGGCGGCGCGCATTGGAACAAGAGATGCCTGGGAGCAAAGGATTCTGGCCGTGCGGGAACATGGAATGGATTCAATCGCGTCCCAGACACCGGGCCGTTGGTTTACGGAAAAGTATCGCGCGCTTCACCCGGATGAGATGGAGAGCATGCGCCAGATGGTAGCGTCTACGGCACCGGAAGGATACAGCGCGTGCTGCGCTGCTTTGCGCGATGCAGACCTGAGGGAACTGGTTCACTCGATTGATGCGCCGTGTCTCGTTGTGACTGGCACGCACGATCCGGCAACGACGGTGCAGGACGGGCGGGACCTGCATGGTGCGTTACGACGATCCACCTATGTTGAGCTGGATGCTTCCCATCTGTCCGCGTGGGAGCAGCATGAGGAATTCTCGAAGGCAGTGTTGTCCTTCTTGTGCCAGGAGGAGATGCACCATGGATGAGTTGCAGCGATACAGGGCTGGAATGCAGATGCGGCGCGACGTGCTGGGCGACGAGCACGTGGATCGGGCAGAGGCTGCGAAGACCGCTTTGGATGGCGAGTTTCAGGACTTGATTACGCGTTATGCGTGGGGAGAGATATGGACGCGCCCGGGTCTGACGCCGCATCTCAGAAGTCTTCTGACGATTGGCTTGATGGTCGCACTGAATCGAGGAGAGGAGCTGCGGCTTCATTTGCGCGCGGCGCGCAATAACGGAGTCACCGCCGATGAGATCCGCGAGGTATTGCTGCACTGCGCAGTGTATTGCGGTGTGCCGGCGGCCAATTCTGCGTTTCAAGCGGCGAATGAGATTCTGCATGCGCCTGAAAAGTTCGCTGGGGAGCGGTAATGGGTCGAGTCAGCACGCAAGTAGGGATTGTCGGCGGCGGGCCGGCGGGCTTGATGCTGTCGCATCTGTTGCGCCTCCACGGGATTCACTCCATTGTCCTCGAGGCGAGGTCGCGCGCTTATTGCGAAGAGCGGGTGAGAGCGGGCGTGCTGGAGCACACAAGTGTCATGATGCTGCGCGACGCCGGCGTAGGCGCGCGTCTGGGCCGCGAGGGGTTGCGCCACGATGGGATCGACTTGGGTCTGAACGGCGTGCGGCATCGCATTCCTTTTGAAGAGCTCACCGGCGAACACGTAACGGTGTATGGGCAGCAAGAGGTGGTGAAAGATCTGATTGAGCGCAGGTTGCAGGATGGCGGCGAAATCCGCTTTGAGTGCGGCGAGGTAAGACTGCATGACCTTGCGACCCATGCTCCGCGGATCTCCATTCACAAAAATGGCGAAGTGGATGAGATCGGGTGCGATTTCATTGCCGGCTGCGATGGCTTTCACGGTATCGCGCGCAATGCGATTCCCGGCGGAGTTCTGACAGTGTACGAACGCAATTATCCCTTCGCATGGCTTGGAATTCTGGCGGAAGCTGCTCCATCGCGCGATGAACTGCTTTACATGCACCACGAGCGAGGTTTTGCGCTTTATAGTATGCGTTCGCCAAAGATCACTCGACTGTATTTGCAGTGCCGACCGGATGAAGAAATCTCAGAGTGGAGCGATGGCCGCATTTGGAATGAACTGAACGTGCGCCTTGGATGCGCCGACGGTTGGTTGCCAACGCAAGGAAGGATTCTGCAAAAGGGCGTGACCGGCATGCGGAGCTTTGTCGTCGAGCCGATGCAGTTTGGCCGGCTGTTTCTGGCAGGCGATGCCGCGCATATCGTGCCTCCGACCGGAGCGAAAGGGATGAATCTTGCTCTCGCAGATGTGTATTACCTTGCGCAGGCTCTTGGCCTCTTCTATGGAGGGAAGGATGCAGCGGGGCTGAAGTCTTATTCAGATACTTGCCTTAGGCGAGTCTGGAAAGCCCAGCGATTTTCATGGTGGATGACTTCCCTGCTGCATCGGTTTGACGGGGAGCCGGCATTTGACTACAAACGCCAGATCGCGGAGCTCGAATACGTGATGACATCACGAGCGGCAGCTGCCGCGCTGGCTGAGAACTATGTTGGCCTTCCGCTGTAGCAGTGCAGGGGATTCGAAGGAGTCCCCCGTGAGACAGAAAAGATCAAAGGATGAGAGGTGCGGGTGACATGTCAACTTATGAGGGTCTTTGGACGACGGTGCGAGTGGAAGCTGAAGACGAAATCGGGTGGGTGATCTTTAACCGTCCGGAGAAGCGCAACGCGATGAGCCCGACGCTGAATCGCGAGATGCGCGACGTCCTGGAGACGCTGGAGCAGGATGCATCGGTGAAAGTTCTTGTACTGACGGGCGCGGGGGAATCCTGGACGGCGGGGATGGACTTGAAAGAGTACTTCCGAGAGGTTGATCAGTCTCCGGAGATCATGCAGGAGAAGATTCGCCGGGAAGCATCCCTCTGGCAATGGAAGCTGCTGCGGATGTACAGCAAGCCGACGATTGCGATGGTGAATGGCTGGTGCTTTGGTGGGGGTTTTTCGCCGCTGGTTGCATGCGATCTGGCCATTGCGGCCGAAACTGCAATCTTCGGATTGTCAGAGATTAACTGGGGCATTCCTCCCGGCAATCTGGTGAGCAAGGCTCTGGCGGATACGGTGGGGCACCGAAAGGCTCTGGAATACATCATGACCGGAGAGACGTTCACGGGCCGGCAGGCAGCGGAGATGGGACTTGTTAACAAGGCGGTGCCACTGGACCAGCTGCGTGAGGAGACGTTAACTCTTGCCAGGAAACTGGCCGCCAAGAATCCGGTTGTGCTGCGAGCAGCCAAACATGGCTTTAAGCGCTGCCGGGAGCTGACGTGGGAGCAAAGTGAGGACTACCTCTATGCCAAGCTCGACCAGGCCCAACTGCGGGACCCGGAGCACGGACGCGAAAAAGGCCTGAAGCAGTTTCTCGATGAGAAGAGTATTAAGCCCGGACTTGAAAGCTACCGTCGCCAAGGGTAAGAAGCGGAGATGCAGGTGATTCAACTGGAGGCAGGGGCGAAAGCCCGACTGAAAATTGATCGGCTTTTACGACCTCGCTCGATCGCGGTTGTGGGAGCATCTTCCAAGCCGGGGTCACTTAGTGAGACGGTGCTCGAAAATTTGGAGAGGGCAGAGTACTCCGGCGCGCTGTATTTGATACATCCGAAGCGGCCCGTCATCCGAGGGCACCAGTGCCTTGGCTCGGTAGAGGAGTTGCCGATTGGGGTCGACTGTGCGGTGCTGGCGATTCCCGGCGCAGCGGTTCTTGCCTCTGTTCATGCCTGCGCGGAGAGGCGTGTTGGCAGCGTCATCGTGTTTTCAGCGGGCTTTGCAGAGGCGGGCGAGCAAGGCCAGGCGGAGCAGCGAGAACTGAACCGGATTGCGCGCGAAAGCGGCATGGTCCTCGAAGGACCCAACTGCCTGGGTATGGTGAATTATGTTGATCGAATCCCACTGACATTTGTGGTGACTCCACCGCAGGAGAGGTGCGATGCGCGCGGAGCGGCGATTCTTTCGCAGAGTGGCGCACTGGCAGCGGTGATTGCGGTCAACATGCGCCATCACAGGATTCCTTTGACGTATTCCGTTTCAACCGGGAATGAGGCATCGACCGGCATTGAAGATTTTCTGGAGTATCTTCTCGACGATGCATCGACGCACGTGTTTGCTCTTGTCGTAGAGCAATTCCGGCAGCCCAAGCGACTTTTGCAACTGGCCAAGAGAGCGCGCGCGGCGGGAAAAATCATTGTGCTGCTGCACCCGGGTCGGAGCCATGCAGCACGCGCATCGGCTGCCACGCACACAGGCGCCATTGCCGGAAACTATGATGTGATGCACACGCTGGTGACGAGCGCCGGGGTGATTCATGTAGACAGCATGGAAGAACTGGTCGATGTGACACAGATTCTGGTTCGCTGCAAAGGTCTTCCGCAGGGTGGCGCAGCGGTCTTCACGGAATCTGGAGCCTTCAAAGCTCTGACACTGGATTTGTGCGAGCGAGTTGGACTGCATCTGCCAAAACTCTCCCCAGAAGCTGAGAGCGCATTGCGAGAGGCCCTGCCAGCCTTCATTCCGCCCTCCAATCCCCTTGACCTGACGGCGCAGGGTCTTGTGGACCCGACGCTTTATCGCCGCACGCTGCCTGCAGTGCTGGATGATGACACTTTCGGAAGCGTCTTGCTCGCAATCATCCTCACCGATTCACAGACAACGAGACTGAAGCTGCCGCCGATTCTGGATGCGCTGCGTACATTGCGGCCCTCCAAGCCGGTCCTCTTTTCCGCGCTCGATGAAGGGGCGCCATTTGATTTTCCAGAAATTGAAGAGCTGCGCAAGATGGGAGTGGCCTGCTTTCCGTCGCCGGAGAGAGCGATTCGAGCGCTCGCGCATGTCACGGCAGCGCGACCGATTGAAGAGGGTAGCGGCGATGAACCGAATGCGGCCGCGGCGATCCACACTCTCCCTGCTGGCACGCTTCCTGAATACATGAGTAAGGACGTTCTGGCGAAGATTGGAATCCCCATTCCTGCTGGACGATTGGCGCATAGTGCGGAGGAGGCTGTTCAGATCGCGCGCGACCTTGGTTTTCCTGTCGTCTTGAAAGCGCAGTCTGCTGAGCTGGGGCACAAAACCGAAGCCGGCGGTGTTGCGTTGGGAGTTGAGAGCGCCGAGGCTGTTTTGAAGGCCTGGTCCGTGGTCCATGCCAATGTGTTGAAGCATCGTCCGGGACTTTGTCTTGATGGCATCCTCGTGGAGCGAATGGGGAGCAAAGGCGTGGAGTTGATTGTGGGGGCGCGCAACGATGCACAATGGGGCCCAGTTTTACTTGTTGGACTGGGAGGCATTTTTGCAGAAGCCATGCAGGATGTTTGCTTGATGGCTTCGAATTGCACGCCGAGGGCGATTGTGCGCGAGCTGTTGCGACTCCGAGTCAGCGCACTTTTGCGCGGGTATCGCGGGGCGCCGGAGACAGATCTGGAAGCGGTGGCAGATGCGGTGGCGCGCCTTGGAAAGCTGATGGTGGAAGTTCCCGAGATTGCTGAGGTCGATATCAACCCGCTGGTGGTGTATCCGAAGGGGAGAGGCGTCGCAGCTCTGGATGCGTTGATTGTGGTGGCCAAGAAGGATGAATGGCCCGCTTGAAGCGGGGGAGGTGTCTTGCATGAACGAGGTCAATCTGCTGATTGGTGGCGAGTTTGTTGCCGCAGCCAACGGGCGAGTCTTTCAACGGCGCAATCCCATCACGGGAGTGCCGGTAACCCGGGCTGCGGCTGCCGGAGGGGCCGATGTGAATGCGGCGATCCGCGCGGCTTCAGCGGCGCTGCCAGGATGGGCGGAAACGGGGCCGGGCCGGCGCAGAGAGCTGTTGCATGCCGCTGCTGATTGTCTTGTGGCGCACGCGGCGGAATTCGTTACCCGCATGATCGAGGAGACAGGCGCTACGGAAGGTTGGGCGGGCTTTAATGTTGGGCTGGCAGCGTCGCTTCTTCGCGAGGCGGCGTCGATGACAACGCAGATCACGGGAGAGGTGATCCCGAGTGAAGTACCGGAAAATCTTGCGTTGGCGGTGCGCCAGCCACGCGGCGTGTGCGTTGGCATTGCGCCCTGGAATGCGCCTGTCATTCTGGGTGTGCGCGCAGTAGCAATGCCTTTGGCGTGCGGGAACACCGTAGTTTTCAAAGCTTCGGAATCCTGTCCGACGGTGCATCAACTAATTGGAACTGCTTTCCGGGAGGCGGGACTGCCCGATGGAGTTTTAAACGTACTAACCAATGACCCTCTGGACGCAGCAGACGTGGTGGGTGCGCTATGCGATCATCCGCACGTACGGCACCTTAACTTTACGGGATCGACGCGCGTCGGGCGGATCCTGGCGGAGCGCGCCGGACGAAATCTGAAGCCCGTACTGCTGGAGCTGGGTGGAAAGGCTCCGCTGATCGTGCTGGACGATGCCGACATTGATGCTGCGGCGCATGCCGCAGTGTTCGGGGCATTTCTGAATCAGGGACAGATTTGCATGTCGACGGAGCGGATTGTGGTTGATGAGAGCGTAGCCGACGCCTTCGTGCAGCGGCTCTCTGAGCGGGCGGCGCAATTACCCGTGCGAGATCCATCGCTCGGGCCGGCAATTCTTGGATCGATGGTTGATTCGGCGCCAGCGGAGAGAATTCGTATCCTGATTCAGGATGCGGTTGGCAAAGGCGCGCGGATCACGGCCGGAGGGGGCGGTACGGGCACTCTGATGGAGGCGACTGTCCTGGATCATGTGACGCCTGCGATGCGCATTTATGGAGAAGAGTCTTTTGGCCCCGTAGTGACGGTGGTACGGGTACGCGGAGATGAGCAGGCGCTGGAGACGGCGAATGATACCGACTACGGTCTATCCGCGTCGATCTTCAGCCGGGATATGGCGCGAGCCTGGAAGATGGCCCAGCGGCTGGAGAGCGGCATGTGTCACATTAATGGGCCGACGGTGCACGATGAGGCCCAGATGCCATTTGGCGGCGTGAAGGCCTCGGGCTATGGTCG
>JAJYAE010000126.1 GCA_021779695.1 Acidobacteriota bacterium
ACCATTTCCGTCAGCTTGCCCGCAAGAATCGACTCGTGGGGCAGATGACTCTGTTGAATCTGGATTTCAAACCATCCGCGGAACGGCTGGAAGAACTTGAGGAATCCGAACAAGAACATCAGGACTCCCAGGAACAGCGATAAAGGCTTGATTAGGCGATGAGCCATTTTCTTCCTCCACTGTCGAGATTTTCTAGCCTGCTTATCGAGACAGACAAGTCTGTCTCAGATTCTTCATCAGTATAGACAGACTGGTCTGTCTTCTGTCAAGATGAATTCGATGGAGACTCAAAAGCAATCCGATCCGCGAAAAAGAATTCTGGAGGTGGCTGACCGACTCTTCTACACAGAGGGGGTCCGCGCGACTGGCACCGAGAAGATCATGTCCATCGCCGAAGTCGCAAAGGCGACGTTTTATCGGCATTTCGAAAGCAAGGATGCCCTCGTGCTCGCCTACCTCGCAAACCGCGATCAAGCTCTTTGGGACTATCTCTCTCAGCCCACTCCCCCAAAGAATCTGCGCGCGGCTCTGATCAAATTCGAGCAAATGGCGAACTGGCCCGAAATAATCGGCTGCCCATTCCTGCGGATCGCATCCGAATATCCGGATACTGCGCACCCGTTCCATCACGTTGCGATCCAACACCAAAATAAGATTGTTGACTATCTAACCGACCTGCTTGAGTCCTTCGCAATCGACAAAAGAGCGGCGGCAATGGCGATACTGAGCGTCATCGATGGCGCCTTCTCCCTTCGAATGCTCTATGGGAATTCGAAGGTGGTTCCGATTCTCTCGCCCGCCGAGGCCGTACTCAAGAGCTATCAGAGCGCGCGAACTCAACGCCGCAGATGATGGGGCTGTCCCCATGGAAGCCAAATCTCCTCATAGGCACGTTATGCAGGAACCGTCTGGATTCATGCAATATCGCCAAAGCGCACTGACGAATTGGGATACCAGCCACAGCCCTAAAGTCGCCTACGCGTACTTGTGGCGCCCGGGACAGTTTCCGAGGAAAAGTCTCCGGATCGCTAAACGGGAAGTCGGTCCTGCGCCAGCTTTCCTGGAGTAGGGCCGCCGGACTGGGGAATCCTGAAGTAGAGCCCGTTTTCAGTACCCATCCGGTCCGGCGTGCACAAAGCGTGGTGGATTAGTGGTTTGGCCGGTTAACAGCCCAACGCACTCATCCAAAATGCCTCCTCACTGGAAATGCAGTTAGGCATCGATCTTTAGTCATTCTCCAGTATCAAACAGCAACCCTTGTTCCGGCTTTTTCTTCTCCAGAAGCTCTGCCTTCAGATCTTCGCCGGGCAGGATGCGGAGTAGATGCACCGGAGGCCGCGGTGACGACGCAAGGTACTCTGCGTATTCGTGCGGAGCGATGATCTCCGGCTGGCGGTCGTGAATCGGCCGCATGGTTTCGTTGGCTTCGCCGGTGAGGATGGAGAAGGTCTGTTCCCACTCACCCGTGCGCGGATTGTGCCACGGAGACCAGAGGCCCGCCATGCCGAACAGCCCGCCGTGCACGGTGAACTGGTACTTCGCCTTTGTGCGTGAAGCACCGTGGGTCCACTCGAAAAAAGCATCGGCCGGCACGATGCAGCGCCGCTCGCGAAAAGCTTCCTGCCAGAAGCGGGATCGCTCGACACCTTCTGAGCGCGTGTTGAACGCGAAGCGGTCCGGAAGCTTGAACCCCCAGCGCATCGGTGCGATCCGTCGTTCGCCCTCCGGTGTGAGATAGACAACCGGTTGCACAGAGCCTGGCGTGATGTCATCCTCCGGCTCGATCTCCAGTTCTTCAAGGCCATGGTCAACCTCGAGGAGTCCGGCGATCTTTTCCTTGGTCGAACGGCGACGATAGCGGCCACACATAAGGCCAGTGTAGCCCAACTTTATTCCTCATCTTTTCAGCAAATTAGAGGAAATCTGCCGCAAAAGCGGTGCAGACAGGGTTGCATGGAAGAGCAGAAAAGGCGAATATATGGCGAATACGAGACCATGGCAACCGCATCCACCATCCGCCGCGAGATCGAATTAGCCCTGGCCGGCCGGATTCCGGCTGCCCTGACCCCGCAGCCCAGGACCATCCGGCCGGTGTGGCCCACAGGGATTGCGATTGTAGATGAACTGCTAGGCGGCGGCCTGCCGGTTGGCGCCATCACGGAGATGGCTGGGCCGGAGTGTTCCGGGCGCACAACACTCGCGCTTTCGTTCCTAGGTGCCTGCACACGCGCGGGGCGCATCTGCGCATGGGTCGATGTGTCCGACACGTTGAGTCCGGAGGCAGCGGCTGCAGCAGGCGTTCAACTGGATCGCCTGCTTTGGGTGCGCTGTGGGGTAGAGCCGCGACCGAAACAAGAACCACAGCGGAGCTTTCGCTTGCCTGCACAACTCCTGACGCCAGCTGCGCCCATAAAAGGGCTGCATGGGGGCGGATGTGGCGGCCATCCGCGCACAGAGACGAAGGGACTTGCCGGAGCCGTCAGTACACTCCTCAATCCAGTCAGCATCGCGCCGCGCTGCGCGGAACCGCAGCCACGCGCAAAGCCTGAGCGTGAAGAGATTCCGCGCGGGACGATTCCACCGGCTGGAGCATCGGCGAGTAAGCCGCAACCACACAAGCCATGGCCTCGCATGGAGCACGCTCTGCGCGCTGCGGATCTGCTGCTGCAGACCGGCGGCTTTGCTGTCGTTGTGCTCGATATGGGGAGTCTCATGCCCGACTCGGCGTTACGCGTGCCGCTGGCTACATGGTTCCGCTATAGGGCAGCGGCAGAGCGCACGCAGGCCAGCGTCGTTTTGCTAACGCAAACCACCTGCGCCAAGAGCAGCGCGGGACTCGTACTCAAGATGCAAAAGGCCGCGACAATCAACGACGAATCGACCGTCTTCACAGGCCTTGCATGCCGTGTCGAGGTCACGCGCGAGCGTTTTCAGCCGACGGGTAAGGTCATTCCACTCCGTAAACCACCGGCACGTGAGAACGCCGCAGGCTGGCAGGCACGTAGCGCGTGGGCAGGTGCGCGATGAAGCCGCACGAACTCTACGCCTGCATCGTGGTGCGCGAGTTTCCCGCACAGGCCATGCTGCGCCTGCGCCCAGAACTGCGCGCAGAGCCTTGTGCGATCCTCGACGGTACACCGCCGCTTGAGACTGTCTGTGCGATGAACAGGCTGGCTCAGCGGATTGGAATTGCAGCGGGCATGACGCGCGTCGAGGCTGAGACATTTCCGGCGACGCTGCTCACGCGCTCACGGATTGAAGAAAAAAGCGCGCGTTCGGCGTTGCTGGCCTGCGCAGCCCAGTTCACGCCGCGCGTCGAAGAGTGCGGACGCGGCAGCATCTATCTCGCGGTCCTTGATATCGCCGGAACCGGTCAGCTCTTTGGCCCCCCGGCCAAACTTGCAGTGAGTCTCATCGAGCGCTTGCGCACGGTGGGACTAGCTGCTGCAATTGCCATTGCTGGCAGTTTTCAAGCGGCGCGCTGTCTTGCCCTCGCACGCAACTCCGGCTTCTGTGTCGTACCTGCGGGACAGGAACGCGCAGCCCTTGCGCCGTTGCCACTTTCCGTTCTCGATCTCACAGAACAGCAGGCCGATACCTTTGCCACATGGGGCATTCGCACGCTTGGAGATTTTGCAGATCTGCCTGAAGCTTCGCTTGTAGCGCGCATGGGCCAGGAGGCCAAACGCCTGCGGCAGATCGCGCTTGGTACGGCACCACATCTCTTGGTTCCGCTCGAAGAGGAACTGGCACTTGAAGAAGGCATCGACCTCGATACGCCGGTGGAGCTGCTCGACTCATTGCTCTTCGTCCTGCGCGTGCTTCTCGAACAGTTGATTGCACGCGCCGCAAATCACCTGGTCACGCTTGCCGCAGTCATCGTCGCGCTCCGGCTCGACGGCGGAATGGAGTACAGGCGTACGGTTCGTCCCGCGCTCGCAGGCAATGAATTGCAACTCTGGATGAAACTTCTGCAGCTTGATCTGGCCGCGCATCCACCGCAGGCGGCGATCCTTGCAGTGACACTGACGGCGGAAACAGGCAGCCGCAGCAAGGTACAGCTTGGTCTGTTTTCGCCGCAGGCCCCGGAGCCAGATCGGCTCGACATAACACTCGCTCGGTTGCGCTCGATCGTTGGCGAGGACAGCGTCGGCATGCCCGTGCTCAAAGACACACACCGGGCTGGCAGCTTCGAGGTCGCGCCTTTTCGCGTTGTGACTGTCAGCAATGAGGCTACGTCCTGTAGCAGCGAACTACGGCCAACACGCGGCGCGCTGCGCATGTTGCGTCCGGCAGAGCCGCTGAGCGTCACCCTGCGCGGCAAGTCGCCTGTGAACTTCTCCTTTCGCGGGACCGTCTATGCCATCGAGCGCGCCTACGGACCGTGGATTGCGAGCGGCGCGTGGTGGAGCCCGACGCTCTGGGCTGACCAGCAGTGGGACGCCATTGCACGCAGCGCCGCCGGAGAATCGCTCTACTGTTGCCTTGTGTTTGAGCCTCTTGAGAAGTGCTGGAAGATGGTAGGGCTGTATGACTGATGGCTATATAGAACTGCATGCAGCCAGTGCCTTCAGTTTCCTGGAAGGCGCCTCGCAGCCCGAAGACCTCATCGAGCGCGCCGCCGAACTGCAAATGCCGGCAATCGCGCTGCTAGACCGCAACGGCATCTACGGCGCTGCACGTTTTCACACCGCCGCCGTCCGTGCAGGTGTCGCCGCACATATCGGTGCAGAGATTGCTGTTGCCGACTTTGGCCCGCGCATGATGCCCGCTGCGTGGCTCCCCATGCAGCGGATTTCAGAACCCTCACGCCTGCCGCTCCTCTGCACATTTCGAACCGGCTACCAGAACCTCTGCCAGCTCATCACGACCTTCAAGCTGCGCGAGCCGAACAAGGGCGAAGGCGCGGCAACGTTGGACGATCTGGAGCAGTACGCCGAAGGCCTTGTCTGCCTGACCGGAGGCGACGAAGGACCATTGGCTGCGGCGTTGATGGGTGGTGGAGAAGAAGCAGGCCGCAGGCTCGTGGATCAGTTGATTGCGATCTACGGGCATGAGAACGTGTATATCGAGCTGCAACGTCACCATGAACGCGAGGAAGAATGGCGCAACCAGCCGCATTACGCATTGCGCGATCACTGCGCCTACCCGTGCTGGCAACCAATGGCGTGCGCTACGCCAAGGCCTACGACCGCGAGATCCTCGACATCTTCACTGCAATTAGCCATCAAACCCAGTTGGATCGTGCCGGACGCCTGCTTACGTTGAACAGCCAGCGTTATCTGCGTCCCGCGCGCGAGATGATGCGTCTCTTTGCCGATATTCCCGAGGCCATCGGGAATACGTGCGAACTCTCCGCGCGATTATCATTCCGGCTCAACGATTTTGATTACCAGTTTCCGCACTACCCTGTCCCTGCCGGTGAGACCATGAACAGCTATCTTGCACAACTGGTCGCCAAGGGAGTCATCCACCGCTACGGCCCAAAGAATGATGCGGACCTCATGAGCCGTGCACGAGCCCAGGTAGAGCATGAGCTCCGGCTGATCGCAAAGCTCGGCTTCGCCGGGTACTTCCTCATCGTCTGGGATATTGTGCAGTTCGCCAAGCGCAACGGCATCCTCATTCAAGGCCGCGGCAGTGCGGCCAACTCCGCCGTCTGTTACGCACTCGAAATCACCGCCGTTGATCCCGTCGGCATGGAGCTGCTCTTCGAGCGCTTCCTGAGCGAGAGCCGTGGTGAGTGGCCGGACATCGATCTTGATCTACCCTCCGATCAGATGCGCGAGCAGGCGATCCAGTACATCTACCAGCGCTATGGCGAACTTGGCGCCGCGATGACGGCTAACGTCATCACCTACCGCAGCCGCTCAGCAGCTCGGGAAGCCGGCAAGGCCATGGGCTTCGATGAGGACGCGCTCAGCCGACTCTCCGGCCTCGTTGGCCGCTGGGAATGGCGCGGCGCAACCGACACCATGGCTACTGCCTTTCGCCACGCAGGCTTCGATATCGAGCATCCCCGCATCGCAAAATATCTTGAGCTGTCGATGCGCCTGCAGGGGCTTCCGCGCCATCTCGGCCAGCACTCCGGCGGCATGGTCATCTGCAAAGGATTGCTCAACCACGTTGTGCCGCTCGAACGCGCGTCCATGCCCGGTCGCACCGTGATCCAGTGGGACAAGGAAGACTGCGCCGACATGGGCATCATCAAGGTCGATCTGCTTGGCCTCGGCATGATGG
Organism: Acidobacteriota bacterium; assembly: GCA_021779695.1. Next base: position 6,241 of record JAJYAE010000126.1, read on the forward strand.
CTGTCCTCAAGGACTGCATCGAACTGATCCCGCAGCACCATGGAGAGACGATCGACCTTGCCCAGTTGCCGGAAGACACTGATGTCTACCGCACACTGCAGCGCGCGGACACGGTTGGCATGTTCCAGGTCGAGAGCCGCGCGCAGATGGCTGCTCTGCCCCAGAATCACCCAGAGCACTTTTACGATGTCGTCGTGCAGGTGGCCATCATCCGCCCCGGACCCATCGTCGGCAAGATGATGCATCCCTACATGCGCCGCCGGCAGAGGCTCGAACCCGTTACCTATCCGCATCCATCACTTGAACCCGTGCTCAAACGCACGCTCGGCGTGCCGCTGTTTCAAGAGCAGCTCTTGCGCATGGCGATGACAGTCGCGAACTTTTCGGGATCCGAGGCTGAAGAGCTGCGCCGTGCAGTGGGCATGCGCCGGTCGTGGGAGCGGATGAAGACCCTCGAAGGTCGTCTGCGCGCCGGCATGACCGCCAACGGGATCGACGAAGAAACACAGCAACGCATCGTCGACAACATCAGTTCTTTCGCATTGTATGGATTCCCCGAGTCGCACGCCGCGAGCTTTGCGCTCATCGCCTACGCCTCAGCCTATCTCAAGGTGAAGTACCTCGCCGCCTTCACCTGTGCGCTGCTTAACAACCAGCCAATGGGCTTCTATGCGCCGGCAGTGCTGGTCACCGATGCACGCCGCCACGGCCTGCGTGTAAAGCCAATCGACGCGCAGATCTCCGAGTGGCCCTGCACACTGGAGCATGAGCCAGATGGATCGCTCTCGCTTCGGATGGGTCTGGGATACGCGCACGGCCTGCGTCGCCAGGCTGCCGAGGCCATCGTAGCCACTCGCTTGCAGGATGGCCTCTTTGCTTCTGCTGAAGACCTGGCGCTGCGCGTTCCATTGCTCAATCGCAAGGAACTCGCGCTTCTCGCGCGCATCGGTGCGCTCAACAGTATCGATGGCATCGAGCATCGCCGCGACGCGCTCTGGCAGGTCGAACGTGCTGGCAAGCTGGAAGGACCGCTGCTGCGCCAGCAGAGCGCGTGGCTGCGCGAAGAAGCCAAACTCCAGCCGCTCGCGTCGATGACCGACACCGAGCGCCTGGTAGCCGACTACAGTGGCACCGGTCTCACTGTCGGTCGTCATCCTATGCAGTTTCGCCGTGAAGCACTGCGCGCTCACGGAATCCTTGCTGCAGCGGACCTGCAACAGAAGCCCGACGGCGCATGGGTGCGCACCGCGGGCTGCGTGATTGCGCGCCAGCGGCCTGGCACAGCAAAAGGATTTCTGTTCATCTCAATGGAAGACGAATCCGGAATCACCAACGTCATCGTCTCGCCGGACCTGTTCGAACAGGAACGCCTCGTGGTCACGCGCGCGCGGTTTCTGCTGGCTGAAGGGCCGCTCCAGAATCAGAATGGTGTGATTCACATCCGCGCCAAACGCCTCGAGCCCCTCTCCGACCAGGCCATCGACGTGCGCTCGCATGACTTTCACTGAGTACGCATCCACACAGGGATTTCATCAAGCTCGACTGGAAGCAATTCCACCCTTTATGTGAGCGCATTGGCGATTCATCGCCAACTCAGAAGCATTGCTACCGTGAAGGCCGTTCTAGGTCAACTGACAGGTGAGAGAACCGGTAACTTCGAGGGCCCGGTACGAGCTCGATCAGCGCCCTGGAGTGCCTCTCTTCACAGCCCAATGTTCGGCAAAGCGTTTGTCGGACCCATTGAGCAGTTTGCGATAGCATCGCACAGTCTGGACGCGTCCTCGATCAAATTCCGTCGAGAGCGTGCTAGTGCGTTTCGCGATTGGGTAGACTTAGAGTGCAATATGAAAATGAAATCAACTGAGGGTGATCGATGAATCGACGCAGATTCTCTCTTTCTATTGCCGGTGTCTCGCTTGCGTCCGCGGCTCTTTCTTCCGTAGACAGCAAGGGAGAGACTGTTCGATCCGAACCGTCGATGGCTAGCGCTTTCACCTTCACGTTCGTCGGCAAGCAAGAGAAGCCGTTTCTCAAACACGCGGAAGCGGTACTTGGGGAGAAGTCGGGCAGTGGATATTTGGACCATATCTGGTTCGGTGGCTCATTCCCACATTTCTCTCGATTGCGTGTACGAATCTATGTGGATGGCGAAGCGACTCCATCGATTCACATGGAGCTTGGCCTGGGTGTGGGAGTCGGCTTCGAAGATCCAAGCGCGCCCTGGGGAACAAAATTCAATGGGATAACGGGTGCGCCCAGCGGCGTCTTTATGAACTACCGCGTCCCCTTTTCTAAGAGCATTCGTGTCACCGCCGAGCTTCCCCCAGGAATTGCGCGAGACACCGTGTTGTGGTGGATTGTCAGGGGTATGGAGAATCTGCCGCTTCAGGTCTCCGGGATACAGTTGCCTGCCAATGTAAGGCTGAGACTGCACAAAAAAGAAGATCTCACGGTCCAACCGCTGGAAGAGTTTGCGCTGTGCGAACTTTCCGGCGCGGGGATGCTTTTCATGGTCACGATGGCTGCAAAGAGCGGCAACTTCGAATTCATGGAAGGCCAGATGCGTGCCTACTTCGGAAGCAGCCGGGAACCGCAGTTCCTCTCCTCAGGGCTTGAAGATTATTTCCTGGGGACATACTACTTCAACCGGGGGCTCTATCACCTTCCGCAGGCCGGCCTGACCCACAAGAACGAAGAAGACCACTCCTTCTCCGCCTATCGATTCCACGATATCGATCCAATCGTATATTCCAGCGGATTGCGTCTGGCGTGCCGTTGTGGCGAGGAGCGGAATGATCAGGTCTTCGGCACGACAGGCCATCCACTGTCGACCACTTACACAACGTATGTATGGACCTATGAGTGGTGAGGGCCTCATGCAGGATCGACTGATCGTCAACACAGACCGAGAGTCCAGCCAAAACCCCGACATCGGCGGTCTCGATCATTGCACCCGCGTTGAGGAAATGGTTGCTATAAAGATTTGTTCTGCGAGACGCAGGGCCTTTCGGCTGAGTTGTCACGATTCCAATTGAGGGGGAAATGGCATTGAACTTCAATAGGCGTGGAGTTTTGAAGGGCGGCGCGGCTCTCTCTGCAGCCTCGATCGACGGCCTTCCAGGAATGGCTTCGGACCACAAGCAATGGCAGCCACTCACCGAGAGCGGACCCTTTCGGCGTTCGTTGAACTCGTGAGAAATCTAGAGACTCCTCAATCGCTGCGCAACGGCAAAGTTGAAGTTTACACACATTCGGGCACCGATTCGATTCCCGCCAGTGGTGCGATTGAGGCCCGCTTTGAAGGCGAATGATGTCAGAGAGCGTAAAAGTAGCACGTCGGACATTCTTAAAAGGGGCCGCCGGAGCATTCGGAGCGGCAACTTCGCATGCGGATAGCTGGGCATCGTTGGGTGAACCTCCGTCTGCTGCGGTGGAAACGCCAGAGAAGAACTCTCCATCTGGAATCTCCTATCCGCGCGTTTTCCGTGACGCAGCTCTGAAAATGATCTCCTTTCCCCTGGGCGGGGTCACGGCAGGCAGCATCGGGCTCGGGGGGCGCGGTCAACTGCGCGACTGGGAGATATTCAATCGTGCCAACAAGGGCTTCTCGCCGTCGTATGCGTTTCCCGCGATCTGGGCGAAAGCCGGAGACGCTAAGCCGATAGCCAAAGTATTGGAGGCCAGGATTCTGCCACCCTATGAAGGCTGGCAGGGCCTTGGTTCCGACAATGCACCGGGGCTGAGCCGTCTCGATGGCGCGGTCTTCACCGGCGAATACCCGCTCGCGCACATCGACTTTCTCGACTCTTCTCTTCCTGTGTCTGTGAGCCTCGACGCTTTCTCGCCCTTCATTCCGCACGAGCCGGACGATTCCGGTTTACCAGTCGCCATCTTGAGATACCGCGTCAGGAATTCCGGAACTTCAGCGGCGAAGGTGAGCATCGTGTTCTCTCTCGATAATCCGATCAAGCGGAGGGACAGCCACGGAGACGGTGGAAAGCAGAAGGATACGCGGCGGAACCGGTACAAGGCGGAAGATACTCTTGCCAGCCTGATTCTGGATAACCCAGGTTTACCGGAAGAAGATCCCATGTTCGGCAGTATTGCCCTCAGCGCTGCCACGGAGGCAAGCGTCCGCATCTCGCACTGGGAAGGCTGGCCCAAAGGGCGCTGGTGGAACTCCCCACTGCTGTTTTGGGACGAGTTTTCTGGATCCGGCGAACTGGGCTCGGAGCCAGCTCAGCAGAGCACGGTTGCCGCACTCTGCCAGCAAAGGACTATCGCGGCGGGTGAAGACGCCGTGCTCACATTCTTCCTGTCCTGGCATTTCCCCAACAGAACTCCCAGCTGGTGTGGTTGGGAGGCTCCAGAGGGGAAGGGCAATACGAACATCGGCAATTTTTATGCCACGCGCTTCCACGACGCGTGGGAGGTGGCGCAGTATGCGGCGAAGCGCTTGGGGCCTCTCGAAGAACGGACCCGGTTGTTCGCACAGGCGCTTCGCGAAAGCACATTACCCGACGTGGTCAAAGAGGCTGCGAGCGCGAATCTCTCAACGTTAGCCAGTACCACCTGTTTCCGCACGGTTGACGGCGAGTTCCACGGCTTTGAAGGAACCTTCGACGGTTCAGGCTGCTGCTTCGGAAACTGCACACACGTATGGAACTACGAGACAACAACGACCTTCCTGTTCCCTTCGTTCGCGCGCTCTCTCAGAAGATCTGCCTTCGGCTATTCATGGACGAACAAGGTGGAATGCGTTACCGGCAGCTTTTGCCAGATGGGTACGCGCGCTACGACACGGCAGCGGCAGACGGTCAAATGGGCCAGATCGTACATGCCTATCTCGACTGGAAAGTCTCCGGTGACGACGAGTGGGCGCGGGCCATGTGGCCTAAGATCCAAGAGGCGCTTGCGTTTGCTTGGGAACCCCACGGCTGGGATCCGGCGAAGAAGGGCGTGCTCACGGGCGTCCAGCACAATACCTACGACGTTGAGTTCTATGGTCCCAATCCCATGTGCGGCATTCTCTACCTGGCAGCGCTGCGGGCAAGCGAGGAGATGGCGCGAGCACTGGGCGACAGTGCGGCCGCCACTCAGTACAGGCACATTTTTGATCGCGGGAGCCGATGGATTGATGCCCAACTGTTTAAGGGCGACTACTTCATCCAGAACGTGATTGGTTACCGGTCCGACGAGATTGCGCCGCATCTCAGGGAAGGCATGGGATCGGATGATCCCGAACATCCCGAATACCAGGTGGGGAAAGGCTGTCTGATCGATCAGCTCATTGGCCAGTACCTCGCGGATGTGGCCGGTCTGGGGCCCCTTGTGTCTCCCGATCATGTTCGATCAACCCTTGATTCGCTTCTCCGCTACAACTACAAGCGCACACTGGAAAACCACAACAACGTCGAGCGTACCTTCGCTTTGAACGACGAAGCCGCACTGGTGATTTGCGATTACGCCGATGTGCCCAGACCGCGTATTCCCTTCCCTTACTTTGAGGAAGTGATGACGGGCTTTGAATATTCAGCGGCCTCGCTGATGATCCACTGGAACAAAGTGGCTGAGGGCGTGGAGTGTATTGGGAATATC
>JAJYAE010000127.1 GCA_021779695.1 Acidobacteriota bacterium
TCCACCAGCCGCACCGCTTCCTGCTTAAACTCCAGCGTGTACCTGCCCCGTTTTCCGTTCCTCATCTACCATCCCTTTCGCTATTACAGCAGCTCGCTAAGGGATGCGTTTTGCGCGGGCAAGGTCAAGGTTCAGTTTTTTGCGGAGCCCACTTTTCATCGAATTATCCAGCCGCACCAGAAGCCTTCGGTTAATGTTCGCATACCGTTAGACGTGGCGGCCCCCGACCCAGCAGTTCTCACCATAGGCGACTCTACGACAAAGTGGATCGACGGAGCGCCTGAATGAGTAGTTTGGACTGAAGTCATTTATCCATATTTGGTCGCTATCTGCGGGCCTAGTACGAGCTCTCGCGAACGGTTCCCGCCATTGTCATCATGTAGACTGACATGGCTTCTTCCATTTCCCGCCTTTGAAAGGCCAAATGTCAGTCCAACTTGCCGGCCTTCGGCTGTGCTCGCTGTTCGTTTGCGGTTCCGTATTCCTCACCGCGGCCTCAACTTTCCTCGGCGCGCAACAGCATTCAGGAAAACAGTTGGCGGATTATGTCGGAACCTATGCCGACTCTCCGGGTCACACACTCCAAATCATGGCCGGCGATACACTTTTCGCGGTCGTGGACGAAGCCAAATATCCTCTACACCCCTCCGGTGTCGATCAGTTCTCCACCATCACCGGCCAGGTCGTCTCTTTCCCTCGCGATGCAAAAGGAGTCGTCACTGGTTACACGCAGGACGGCGCATTTCATCCCCGCGTATCGGTGACCATCACGCCCGAGGCTGCCGCGCTGGCATACCCGCGCCCAAAGGGTCAGGGCTCTCCATCCGACTATCACTACCATCCCCCCGCCGATCTGCATGACGGAATCGCTGTAGGCGATATTGCGAAATCGGATCTCGGTGTTTCTACGGCGAACACCATTGTGCGCGGAATACTCTCAGGAACCTACCAGGATGTGCACAGCGTCATTCTCTACCAGCACGGAAAACTTGTCCTGGAAGAGTACTTCTATGGCTACAGTACACAACGCCCACACCAGCTCCGCTCTGCGACCAAGTCGATCGTCTCGGCACTCGCCGGAATCGCAATCGATCGGGGCGCGATCGCCGGGCCAAAGGAACCAGTCCTACCGCATATGAGCTACGCCGCCTACCAGAACCCTGATCCGCGCAAGGCGGCCATAACGCTTGGCGATTTTCTTTCCATGAGTCCCGGACTGGACTGCAATGACCATAGCTCGACCTCGCCGGGCCGCGAGACGGTTATAGATAACAAGCCGGATTGGGTAAAGGCCACACTCGATCTTCCCCTCATCAATGCACCCGGCGAGAAGGCCTACTACTGTTCGGGAGGAGTAGCCGTAGTGGGGCGGCTCGTCGAAAACGTGACGCACATGAAGCTCCCCGATTTTGCGCAGGCCAACCTCTTCGGCCCACTCGGAATATCCCGTGCCGACTGGACGTGGAACTACGATCTGACGAATGCCGACAAAGAATATTCCCAGATCTACCTGCGTCCCCGCGATATGCTCAAGCTCGGAATCCTCTATCAAAACGGTGGCCGTTGGCGGGGACACCAGGTTATCTCGGATTCCTGGGTACGTACGTCGTTAGCCGAGCACAGCCATGTAGACAATGTCAGCTACGGGTATTTCTGGTGGCGTCCCTGGCTCAATGTCGACGCACCGACCGGCGCGCAACATGTCGATGTGACTGCAGCGCAGGGCAACGGAGGCCAAAAGATCTATCTGGTGCCGCAGTACGATCTAGTTGCGGTATTCACAGGGGGCGGTTATAACGCTGAATCCACTCCGCCGAACACGATCATGGCGAAGATCATTCTTCCTGCGCTCATCAAAGCCGCAAGCGATAAGCCCATCTCAAGCCAGCAAAAGTGATTCTCGCTGTACGCATAGAAAGCCGGGTAGGTCACGCACGCGTCCGATCGTCGAATTCGTTCGACTTCTCTATCGGTTAGTGCCAAATCGCCGGTGCGCTTATTGAGGCGTGATCGGCGACGATATGCGACCGAACGCCTTGGTTCCCTAACGACAAGTTGCCGTAAAACGGCCGACGCGCTCTCTTGGTCAAACGCGTCAGGGGTGGCTCAGCACAAGAGCGCGTCGGCGACTCTACGTCAAGTTGGCTCGATGAGTGCGTCGTCCTGTTAGCCACAGTTGAGGTTCGCCCGGCCTGAGATCGGCGGTCTACCGTGCGGTTGATATGAGGATCTGAGGATCAATGGGAACGTTGATACTCTCACTATGGGTGGCCAGGCGCGAGGCCAGACAGACGAGACTGAACCTCCGCAGGTCATCCGCATCTCCGGATCTTGATTGACTGCGAAAGGACAGTTCAGAACCAGGTTCCAAGGAAACGCGCATTGCCCCGGGAAGCGTCATTGAGCCCGCTGGTTGGATCGCTGAACGCCGGGGGGCTTATCGTTACTTTTGCTCAGAAGTGGAGTCGCTTTGCTGGAGTACACTTTACTCGCCAGCCGTTTCAATTATGAAAACTGTTCCCCATCACGTAGTCCTTCGTCTCGACGTGACTGGCGGTTTCTTATCCGGTGCACACCTCGAATTTGCGGACGGCTTGAACTGTCTGATCGGAGGCCGGGGAGCTGGCAAGACGACGGCCCTCGAATTCCTTCGTTTCGGCCTTGGACTTATGCCGGATCCGAAGACGAATCTGCAGCGGCACCGCGCCATCGATGCTCTGGTGAAATCCAATCTGGGCAGTGGCCGGCTGGAGATTGAACTCCGCACCAAGACAGACATGCGATACACGGCGGGCCGCGGCGCTCACGAGACCGTCCAGGTCTTGAACGAGGTCGGAACCCCCGTCCCCATCTCCCTTGATCGCGATCAGATCTTCTCCGCCGACGTCTTCAGCCAGAACGAGATCGAAGAGATGGCCTCGAGCCCCAAGGCGCAGCTGGAGCTTCTCGATCGCTTTGAGGAGCAGGAGACAAAGGCGATCGAACGCGAACTGGAGCAGCTCCAACGCGAGCTGGGGCAATCGACCGCGGATCTGCGACGTGTGGACCAAGAGGTGGACGATGCCCGGGTTAAGGCATCGGAACTGCCCGTGTTTCAGGAGAAGCTCAAAGGCCTCGCCGAACTGGCTGGGCCGGATGCCGGCCGGATCAACGCGGCCCACACCGCGAAGGGCCACAGATCCCGCGAGGAGAAGATTCCTGAACTTATCACAGTTGCCATCGAGAAGCTGCTGCGAGAGATGGCGGCAAGCCAGGCGTCCTTCCGCACAGGAGTCGAAGCCCAACTTGACCCCCAGATTCTTGGAAGTGCGAACGGGGAACTCTTCGGCGCACTGCGGACCGATCTGGAGTCGTTCCTTCAAGAACTCGAGAAGAATTTGCAATCGATGGGGAAGACGGCGCAGACGCTGGAGGCTCGCATCAAGGTTCATGCGGCTGCGCTCGCCCAGCGGCATGCGCTTCAGGAGGCAGAGTACCGCACCATCGTTGCCACCTCGGCCGAGCAGGGAGAGCGCGCCGTCGAGAGGCTGGCACTCCAGGTCTCGCTCGCCAATGCCGAATCGGCCGCAAAAGAACAACAGGGAAAGGAGAAGCAACGGGCAGAGCTACTGAAGGCCCGCGGTGCGTTCCTGAAGCGGGCCTCCGAACTGCGCGATCAACGCTTCGCCCTCCGAAAGAAGATCGCAGAGCGGTTATCGAGCCAGTTTCCCAGCATCCGCGTCACGGTCGAGCAGTCTGCGGACCTCGAGGAATATCAGCAGCTGGTCACCGAAGCGCTCAAGGGCGCGGGCGTCAAACAAGGTGCCGTCGCCGAGCGGTTGTGCCCGATCTTTCTGCCCGAGGAGCTGGCCGCTGTGGTTGCCAAGAACGACCTCTCCCTTTTTGTGAAACGATCGAGCTTCGACGAAGATCGCTCGAAGAAAATTCTCAATGCCCTGCGCAGCGGGGGAACCCACTACACCATCGAGACGGTCTCTTTGGAGGACCGGCCTTCCATTGAGCTCCTTGATGGAGCTACCTTCAAAGAATCCACTCACCTGTCGACCGGCCAGCGATGCACGACGATCTTACCGATCTTGCTTACCCAGAGTGAACGCCCGCTCTTGATCGATCAGCCGGAAGACAACCTCGATAACGCCTTCGTTTACCAGACCATCGTGCAAGCGCTTAAGGCCATCAAAGGCACGCGCCAGGTCATCTTTGTGACGCACAACCCGAATATTCCGGTCTTGGGAGAAGCGGAGCGTGTCTTCGTCTTCTCCTCTGACGGGCAGCACTCCGTGCTCAAGCAGGTCGGGAGTGTCGATGAGTGCAGGGAACAGATCGAGAACCTCCTCGAGGGGGGCCGCGAAGCATTTCTCTTGAGAAAAGAACGCTATGGCCACTGAAGACGCGGAATTGTTATCCGCTCTGGAATCCGCGGACTGGTCCGTCGTGCTCGACGCGGTCGCGCGAGCGGAGACAAAGATACGCGATTCCATCGTCGGCGACCCGAAGGTGGAGCTGATCGTCGCCAAGCTGCCCCCCCTGGCGGACCACAGCAAATGGGAGGTGCGCAGAGCCGTGGCGCATGCAGCGGCGCATGCGCTGCACCCCGTCTTCGAAGGCGTGCTGGCCAGACTTGCGCGAGACGACAACCAGAGGGTGCGGCAGGCAGCGGAACATGCCGCTTTGCGCCGCCGCGACTCCCGCAACGCGAGTTCCCTCGGAAAGCAGCATGAGGACCGCATCAACGCGACCCTTGATACCATCGAGGCGCGCTTCGGCACGGTCGGCAGAGAGGCCGTGAAGCGCGCAGCCGAGCAGATGGCGAATACCTTTGCGCGCGAGCTCTATCATGAAGTGATTCGGCTGCTGTCGCCGCTGGCCGCCTCGGCAGAACGTCTACAGGCGAAACTGCTGGCAGAGAAGCATCTTCCCCAGACACTTATGGAGGAAGCCGATGGGATTGGAAGGCGCGTCCGCCGACTCCAGGCAGTCCTCGATGGAATGCGAGCCTACACCGCCCAGCCGGCCCTATCTTTTCAGTCGGAGCGCCTCGAGGAGATCCTCCACGAAGCGGTCGATGTGGCGATCGAAAGCGGCGCGGATCGCTCGCGAAAAGCCTCTGTCGAGATCCGGGTTCCTTCCTCGGTCGTGATAGAGGCTTCGCGACCGCGTCTGGTACAAGCGCTGACCAACATCCTGGTAAATGCAGTGGAAGCCTATCCTGAGGACGCCGTTCTCAGACCCATTGAAATCACTGCCAGCGTCGAGGATCGTCTCGTCCGCATGACCATCCGGGACTTCGGATGCGGCATGTCGGAGGAAGCCCAGCGCGATTCCCTCACCCTGTTTTCGACCAGCAAGCCGAACGGCACCGGATTCGGCCTGCCGCTTGCCGTCAAGATCGTAGAGTCCGAACACGGCGGAAGGCTGAGCCTGGAGAGCGCGAAGGGACAGGGGACCAGCATACACATTCTGCTTCCAAAGCACCGCGGGGCGGCTCAATGAAGAGCCGCCACTGTGCGTTGATCATCGAAGATGAGGCGGAGACCGCTTTCGATCTCGGGGAGATTCTCAGGTCCCTGGACTGCGACAGCGTTCCCGTGACTAACGCCCAAGACGCGATCCGCGAACTCGAGACCAGATCCTTCTGTCTGGTTCTCCTCGATCTCGAGATCAAGAGCGAGCCGGACGCCATCAAAGGGCACGTCGAATACGGCAAGGCGCTCCTGCGGAAGATCCGCCAAACGCACACAGAGCATAACGGCTTGCGTTTCTGGCTTCCGGTGCTCGTGATCAGTGGATTCGCCCGCGAACGCGACCAGGCGCTCGAGTTGATGAAAGACGGTGCAACGGATGTGATTCAAAAGACGATCGAGAGCCAGGCCGTCTCTCAGGCCATACGGAAGGCGTTCGCCGAGAGCCGTCGTGAAACCCACGATCTCTGTGAAAACCATCCTGTCGTGCCCCGGGACAACTTCAAGGAGAAGGTCGTCGTCGCCATTCCCGGGGATCGAGCGAAGCGGCGCACCACCGTCCGCCTCGGCTCGCAGCCGGTGACACTCACCGATGGCTCGCTGCGCGTCCTGCTCCATCTGGTCCTCAGCCATCTTCAAAACAGACAGGTGCACAAGACGGATCTGGGCGCGAACCATGAGCAGGGCTTCAAGGGAATCTCCATCCTGAGAGGGGAGTTGAAGCAGATCCTGGGTGACATCGACATCATCAAGAACCACTATCACGGGTACTACGGGTTCGTTCCCAGCGTGACGATTGGGGAAATCGCATTCGACAGGTTGCTCGAACTGGGCGATGGGGAGATATCCAGCCTCGCAGAGAAAATCCGGAAGCAATCGTCATCGCCAGAGAAAAAGTCTGAAGGAAACTCCGCAAAGTTTCCGCCACAACGCCGCCGTCGTTGAAATCGCGCTCCGCGTAATAGAGTGACCTCAGTCACGCCTGGGCCGAGGGCTCAAACTGGCCTGACCAAGGAGCGTACGTGAGCAACCACTGTGAGACGGGATTGGATGACCGCTGCCGGGATGCGGACGGCGAGGTTCGGAGGAAGCGCGGAGACACGCTCGTCGGGACCCTCCGCGAGGAATACGGGCCGGAGCTTGCTCCCGGCGTACGTTCAGACATGCGATTGGATACCTTACTGGAGCGAACCGGCGCAACCTCTTTGACCGACTTTTTGAGAAACCACAACAAATAGCCAAGCCGTACCCTGAGCCAGGAAAGGAGCGCCAGGATGTCAGTCCGGATCAACTGCATCAAGAAATCTAATGGGTATCATCAAGACCCCCACCACGCCATCTCGGAGCTCGGCTGGACCAACGAACAGACGGACCAGACAGGGAGATCGACCCGGCTTGAAATGTACGACTGGATCAAGAACAAGAACGGCGTGGCATCTGTGACGGACGCACGCGGGAATAGCGCCCGTGTCGGCGCCCGCGAGCACGCGAACGGAACCCAATACGTCCAGACCTATGCGGATGGTGTCTGGACGGACAACCTGCTCGCCCTGCCTGAATGCCGGTAGGCGTTGGGTGCACGATCCCTTCCTGAGTTCCGGTAATTCGCGTCAGCGCACATGATTCGTGCGTCGCGTTCCGGCAGGACCAGGTTATCGTCGGATCATATTCCTGCCGTTGTTCGCTTCACTCAGACTGGACATAAACAAGGAGGCAACATGACGACCGAGAACAATGTTAGCGGGGACGGTGCCAAAAAAGTCACTATCTTTGTGAACGGAACACCTTACGAAGTTGAAATGGGGCGAATCTCGTACGATCAGCTACTTGCCCTGATCCAAGCACCGCCGCTGCCGGAGGGGAAGCGCTATGCCGTGCAGTACAGCAAGGGTCACAACGACAAACCCACAGGCACCCTGATCGAGGGCGAGTCAGTGGAGGTAAAGAAAGATATGGAGTTCGATGTCACACCGGCTAATCGCTCGTAGCAATGATCTGCTTGCACTTCGTGATGCTGGGTTGCATCTGGAAATTCGCAACGGCTACCTTCTGATCAAGGACGTTCCATACGTGACCGCCTCTCGCGACGTCCGCGAGAATGGCGTGCTCGTCTCGAAGTTGGAGACGGAAATTGTCGGCGGTCACGAACGGACCAAGAAGCCAACCGATCACGTTGCATATTGGATCGGCGAACATCCATGCCATGCGAACGGCGAGAAAATTCGCAGTTTCGAAAATCCCAGCAATCCGCAGGATTTCGGCAACGGCGTGAAGGTTGACTTCACCTTCTCAGCCAAAGCCGACTACCGCGACTACCAGCAAAAGATGCAAGCGTATCTGGGCTGGATCGTCGGCGAGGCAAAGAAACTTCGTCCGGAGGTCAGGGCCGAGACCCACCCGGTCTACGCAACTGACGAGGACGATGATGATGTGTTTCACTACATCGATACGGCGTCTAGTCGCGTCCATATCGGTGCCGATAACGAGAAGCTCGAGAGCCAACGTATCGCGATCGTGGGCGTCGGTGGGACCGGCTCTTACGTGCTGGATTTTATCGCCAAAACGCGCGTGGCGGAGATCAGAATTTTTGATGGTGACCGCTTCGACACCCACAATAGTTTCCGGTCCCCGGGTGCGTGGTCTCTCGCCGAACTCGAACAGAAAAAATCAAAAGTACAGACATTTTTTGATGTCTACAGTAAGCTGCGGCGACGAGGGCTCATAAAACACGACGAACCGCTGAAGACGGACAATCTCCACCTCCTCGAAGGCGTCACTTTCGCTTTCCTCTGCCTAGATACTGGAAAGTCTAAGCGGGCCATCGTTGACTGGTTGCTGGAAAGGAGAATCCCATTCATCGACGTGGGTATGGGGATTGTGCGCGCTCCTAACGGATTGCAAGGCATCGTGCGGGTCCTGACATGCACGCCCGCGAAATGCGACCACATCGACCGGCGCATGTCTTTCGGTGATGACGATGAAGCCGAAAACGAGTACGCGACGAACATACAGATTGCGGAACTGAATGCGTTGAATGCGGCCCTTGCCGTGATCCGTTGGAAGCGATTGGTTGGGTTTTATCGCGATGCAGGAGGAGAGAATTATTCGAGTTACCAGATCGCAACAGGCAATATCGCGAACGAGGAGAAAGGGTGAATCGTCGGACCCAGATTCAACACCGCTACGTCGAGTTCATCCCTAAGGATCTCGACGACGGCATCCTATATATCTCGACGCGCTTCAGGACCGCTTCCCATCTTTGTTGTTGTGGATGTGGAAACAAAGTTGTCACTCCGCTTAATCCAGCAAAATGGCGCCTCGTAGTACACAAGTCCACCGTTTCGCTGTCACCCTCGATCGGCCTCGGTGCCCTTCCTTGCCGGTCTCACTATTGGATCAGGAACTCCCGGATCGACTGGTGCCCGCAGATGACCGAGGCCCAGACCCGCCGTGCGCAGCGGGCGGATGAGTATGCGAGCCAGCTCCATACAGGGGAGCGACTGGCCATCCCGACGTCGCCAACAAGCTCTTTCACCCATTCGATAGGAAAGCATTGGCGGCAATTGATCGGGTGGTTTATTTCTCTGTTCCAGTAGGTCTGCCAAACCCATTCTAGGCCCCTCACTAAGTCGCGAACTATTCAGGCTAAGGTTGAGATTCGGGCAGCCGGTGAAGGCATTCCGCGTCGACTTCCCAGCAGCGCTCAAGCGCAGCGCTGCGGTGAAGCGAATGCTTGAACGGTTCTTCAGCAAGATGAGGCGGGTGGCCGACGTCTAGTTGTCGCCAAATCGCCAATGCATTCACCGACATGGTTCCCGCTCACTCAGGTGTGCTGCAGGGCTCTTGCGTGCCAAGTTGACGAGAAACGGCCGACGCGCTCTCTTGGCCAAACGCGTCAGCGGTGGCTCAGCACAAGAGCGCGTAGGCGACTTTAAGTCCAAGTGGATCGCTCCACCTCCCGCGTTTTCATTGCCTATCGCACTCTTGCCGAGGAATGTCTCCAGATGTGCGTATTCCGTTGACGTGAGCCGATTACTCTGACTCTCAAAATCCTGCCTACATCGCGGCGCAATCGCTGCCCGCATCAAAGCGTCGGCGCCCCAAAGCGGCCGGATTACATTTTTGGGTGTTACACCAAAAAGTGTAATCCGCGTGTCCCGTTGTTCGGGTTCGTTGGGCAAAGCTGGAAATTCACGACATGCCCGTTTCTCGTTACCGATCAGCAGGATTCGCTATCCCATCGCTGCTCGGAATAGGCGTTTTGACACCGACGATCAGCAACCACGCCATGATCCACAACTCCCCTAACTCCGGGAGAGTTGCCAGACGGTTAACGATGTTCAACTCCGCCGGAAGGAAAAGCGCCGTGAGGCTGAGGGTGACGAGGGCAACGCCGTTCAGCACGAGCCAGGCGCCAAGAACACGCGGGATGAAGCCAGACCTCCAGACCAGAACGCCAAAAGGAAAGAGCCAGAGACCCCAGAAGATGTTGGTCAAATTCGCTCCATCCGCGTGCAGTCCGAGAAAGAACATGGCCAGAGCGTTTCGCTGTGCTTCCCCAAACACCGATAGGAATGTGGCGCCCTGCAGCAAAGTCAGCGACGCGATCTCATTCAGGACATTCAAGAATGTCATAGGGAGAGAGATAAGGACCAGCATCACCATCAACGATGCCTGCCTCTCGCTCACGCTGAAAAGCAGCCGGTACAGAGCCCGAACCATGAAGAGAAATGCAATCGCCCCGACTAGCTCGCTGAGCATGCACCCACGAAACAGCGTCTCGTGAGCAAGGACCCTATTGGCAGTCGCGGTCGCGTTTCCAGATACGACCAGAACGGTTGGGACATAAATAAGCGGCACCCCTACAGCGATCGCGCTGAATAGATACATGGCGCCCGCAAACCGTGCCGTTTTCTGAATGGGCTGCATCTTCGCTCCTCGCCAATGCGCTTGGCTACCTGATCATAAGTGGGACCGCCACTGCTCAACTCAAAGATAACCTGGATGCCGCAGCAACCCAGTTCGTCCTGTGAAATGTCGGCCAGGGTTCAGGCATCCAGCCCCAGGCCAAGGGCGAAGAACAGGAGCATGCCGGCCTGGCATGTTTATCAACTCGTCATCTCCGCATTTCCGGTGATACGGCCAAGACCCTTGAACATGACGAATACTTCGTTTGCGGGGACTTTTCCGCGGCAAAGGGAATCTTCCTTATCCTGTGTCCCAATGCGAGGCTCGGAGCAGCCGCTATGTGATCACTTCAACTTCAAATATTTCGGGAACGTTGTGTAGAACTTCTCCGCGTGGGCGAGCAGCCCATTAAAATAATCATTCCATTTCTCTTTGGCATTGAAATCTCCAGGAGTTGACACCTTGATCCTGCTGGCCTTCTTGCCCGGAAGTTCCATCCATTCCACTGCGCTGCCAAGATCGACCTCGATCTCGGCCCTGTGAGCGAACAGCTGTGTATAAAGGTTCTTGTTGTCATAGATGTAGAGTCCTGCCGCGAAAAGCCCCTTGATCGAATTGATCGTGAGTGAAATGCAAGCCTCAAAATTGCCAGTTCTGATGGAGGTCCAATGTTGGTGAGACGGCTTCTGAAGCCGAAGCGTTGTCTTGTTTTGGATTGCAAACGCCTTGAATTGAGTCCAGAACTCGAACCGGTCAGCGCCGACTCCGCTCAACGCTGCCTGGTTGGTGGAATCCTTCACCGAGCGTGCCCAATCGTTTGGCTTGCAGATGATTTCAAAATGCGGGGCGCGTGGTGAAACAGAATCCTAAGAAGGCCGGAAGGCCGAAGCTGCCAGAGGGGAGCGCAAAAGGAGTGATGCTGCGCGTTCGGGTCACACAGGATGTGCGCGAGGCAATCGAGAAAGCGACGAAGGTCAAGGATCAAACCATCCCGGAGTGGGTTCGTGGCATTCTGCTTGCCAAAATGGGCGCTTGAGACTATAGATTTCAAATTAGGACACTACCCCCCGTACACAGCCCGCATCTAAACCTTTGGTACTTTTGGTGTGTTTCCCTGTCTCGCGCTTCTTGCTTTGTGTTTGGCGACCGGCCTGAAAGTGCCCGATGATTCCTTCTGATCGCTTTGCACGTACGTCCGTCGCGGCGTCTTCCCCCGTTTCCAGTCGCACGCGGCGCAGGGGCCTGCTGCGGTCAGGGTTCTGGCTGAGTCTCATCGTGCTGCTGTTGCCTGCGGGGTGCGGTTTCTGGGTGCAGGGTCCGCTGCCGATTGTCGTTATTCCACCTCCCGGCGGACCGCCACCGACGGCCACGCAGAACGGCACGATCACCATCACGCCGCAATATATTGCCCTTGCGCCCGGCCAGTCGTTCCAGTTCAC
>JAJYAE010000456.1 GCA_021779695.1 Acidobacteriota bacterium
TCCGATCTGTGCAAGGCGCGAGCGACCATGGCGCCATGCCCAACTTCCTGCCGGGCTACCAGCCGGTCGATGACGATACCGTGCGTGGGAAATTCGAGAAGGCCTGGAATGTGACTCTGCCGCGGACAGCCGGCCTCGACAATCACCTGATGGTCGACGCGATTCACGAGGGCAAGCTCAAAGCCATGTACCTTTTTGGCGAAGAGATGAGCATGGTTGACTCGAACGCCAATTTCGTCCGTGATGCGCTCTCCAAGCTTGACTTCTTCGTCGTTCAAGACGTCTTCTTCAGCGAAACAGCACGCTTCGCCGATGTCGTTCTGCCCGCCAGTCCCAGTCTCGAAAAGGAAGGTACCTTCACCAGCACTGAGCGCCGCATCCAGCGCCTCTACCAGGTTTTCGAGCCGCTTGGCGGGAGCCGTCCTGACTGGCAGATCATCCAGGCAATCGCCATCCGTCTCGGCGCCAACTGGGATTACAAACACCCATCTGAGATCTACGCTGAAATCGCAAGCCTCACACCGTTAGTTGCTGGAGTGACCTATGAACGACTCGAAGGCTACAAAACACTGCAATGGCCCGTTGGCGAGGATGGAGCCGATCAACCCTTGCTCTACACAAAGGAATTCAACTTCCCCAATGGAAAAGCACACTTAATTCCGCTTCCATGGTCCGAGCCAACCGAACAGCCCAACGACGAATTTGATCTGCATCTCAACAACGGACGCCTGCTTGAGCACTTTCACGAAGGCAATATGACCTATCGTACGGAAGGCATTCGCGAAAAGACCCCTTCCACATTCGTTGAGGTATCGCCAGAACTCGCCTCTGCACGCGGCATCCAGTCCGGCAGTCTGGTGGAGCTGACGTCGCGTTACGGTACTGTGCGCGTGCAGGTGCTCGTGACCGACCGAGTCAAGGGCCATGAGCTTTATATGCCGATGAATTCTGTCGAGGAGCCCGTCAACCGACTCACCAGCAGCTTCACCGACGCCGTCACGCACACACCTGCATATAAAGAAACCTCCGTAAAGATGCGTGTTCTCAGCACGGAAGGTGCTAACCCTCTTCCGCCGACCAACCCGCGCTTCGGCAAACCAACGCCGCAACAGGGCGTTGAAGTCGAACGCAAATGGAAGCGCTCCGACTACCGCATGCCAGGCAGCGGTCTTGTTCAGATTCAATCGGGAGCACCGCGCTAACCAGTTGCAAAAGGAGAAATCATGGCACAACCCATTCCCCTGCAAACTTCACCGCGCGACCCGCGCAGGGAACTGATCGAAAGACTGGAAAAGGCTCCCACCGAACACGCGGCGGCCCTGCTCGATGCGTACGCCCTCATTCAGGATCTCCACGACAGGCGCATCTTTGAGACGCTCCGTGGCGCGCTCTCCGCTAGCGAACAGATCGTGGAAGCAGCCGTGGAAGCGGCTGAATCGCAGGAATCCATCTACGCGATGCGTAACGCCCTCATCCTCAGCAAAATGCTCGGCGCCATTAATCCCGAGCTTCTCCAGTGTGTTGCGACCGCTGTCGGCCAGACGCTTGGCAGCGACCGCAAGCCGGTCATTGAACCGCCGGGTCTCTTTGCCTTGCTCAATCAATTTCGCCAGACGGAGCTGCGCCGCAGCATTGCCCTCATCAACCGATTCCTCGATGTCCTCGGCGACCAGCTGAAGAAAAGTGGCGCATCCTCGCACGCCTCATGACAAGGCCGAGCCCGAGTCGATGTTCAGCTTGAACTTCACCTGCAGGGGTTACAATGAATCGGCTTCCGAGAATACGCTTTCACGCGCCCGGAACTGCCCACTTCACTGCACAGGATTGAATCAGGATGAAGCTTCGTTCCAGCACGCTTGCCATCGTTCCCGCTCTCCTCGCGCTCTGCCTCACCGCCGCTGTACCCACCCCTGCGCGCGCACAGGCAGGCATGGAGATCAACGGCCAAGCACTTGTCACTCTCAAGCGCACTGTCACCAGCCAAGCCCAGCCTGAGTTCACCAGCATCACGCTCGCCCCCGGTCGCGGCATGGAACTCTTGCAGATTACGGCTAACTTTCCCGGCAAGGGCAGCATTGATGTGCTCGCCTCCCCCAGCTTCGCGCAGGCGAAGGAGATGCTTGACGTTAAGGATGATGCCAACGGCGATCTCGGGTATCGGCTCGGGGCGGCATTCCTTGTTCCCTATCCCAATCGGATTCGTGGCAAGCTCTCTGCCGACGGCAAGACCCTCACCACCGAGTGGGAGGGCCACACACTCACGCTGCCCGCCAATAACATCGGCCAGAAACCAAGCGCCGAACGTCACGCCATGCACGGCCTCATTCTGAAGGCCAAAACTGATGACGTTCGAGTGAAAGACATCCCTGGCGGTCAGGAAGTCACCGGCATCATTCATGCCGGCAATTTCAATGGCCACTGGCTCTCAAGTACTGATCTCCGCTACACCATCACACTGACGGCAGAAGCAGTTGACGCTTCCATCGTCGCAAAGAATGTTGGCAATGAAGCAGAGCCCATCGCCATCGGCTGGCACCCCTACTTCAACCTGCCCTCTGGCGACCGCACACAGGTTCGCCTGCACGTTCCAGCCTCGATGCTGACCCAAGTCGACAATTACGACAACGTCTTCCCTACCGGCAAGCTGGTCCCCGTCAGCGGCCAATATGACCTGCGCGCTGCGGCAGGCAAGGCTCTGGACCACAATTTCTATGACGACAACTGGAGCCATCTCAACTGGCAAAATGGTGCAGTGACTGTTAAGGTCATTGATCCTGCCGCGCATTACGCTGTCG
>JAJYAE010000128.1 GCA_021779695.1 Acidobacteriota bacterium
GGGCCGGGGAAATCGCCTCAAAGACACGATGATTGCGCTTCCCGCCCGGTAGAATCAACACCAGTGACCGAAGCGAGCCAAGCTGGAGCGAATGCAATTCCCGCATCGCGTTGGAGACGCGCGCTGGGAGTGATGCATCCTGCGCACGCGCACTCCGCATTCAGCGCCACGGTGGTACTGATGGCGTCGACCTTTCTGTCGAAGATCATCGGGCTGGTGCGGGTGAAATACATCATGTGGCTCTTTGGCAGCGGCACGTCGGCGGATGCGCTAAATGCCGCTTTCGTGTTGCCCGACATGATTTCTTACTTTCTGGTTGGCGGCGCCGCATCCATCACCTTTGTCACCATTCTCACTCGCTATCGCGAATCGGGACGCGAGGCGGAGGGCGAGCGTTCTCTCTCAGTCATTTTGAGCACGATGTACCTGGTGCTGGGCAGTGCCGTCCTTGTCGCGGAACTCATGGCTCCGCTGTATGTCGCCAAAATGTTTCCCGGTTATGATGCGCAGAAGGCGGCGCTCTGCGTGCAGTTGACGCGCATCCTGCTGCCGGCGCAGCTCTTCTTTTTTGCCGGGGGAGTCTTTGGCGCGGTGCTGCTGGTGCGTAAGCAGTTCAGCGTACAGGCTGTCACTCCACTGATATACAACATGGGCACAATCGTGGGCGGCGTTTTGCTGGTCAAGCGGACGGGCGTGGCTTCTCTGGCGATTGGCACGGTCGCCGGTGCGTTCTTCGGTCCATTCTTTCTAAACTGGCTCTTCGCAAGGAAGAATGGGACGCGTTATCGGCCAATTCTGGATTGGCACGATGAGGGACTGCGGGAATGGGTTCGTCTCTCTCTGCCGCTGATGGCGGGCGTCTCGCTGGTGACGGCTGATAGCTGGATCATCGCGCACTTTGCTTCGCGGATCGGCGGCGCGGTATCGCTTTTCAATTACGCCAAGCAGTTCTTCTCTACTCCCATGGCCGTACTGGCGCAGGCGGCGGGCGCGGCTTCCATGCCGTTTTTTGCCACTTTGTGGGCCAAGGAAAATCATTTTGAATTTGCGAACGAGGTGGCTGATTCCGTTTCGCGTGTCGCCTGCATGGGTTTACTGGCCGCTTCGGGAATGGTCGCCCTCGGCGAGCCAATGATTGATCTGGTCTTTCGGGGCGGGCGCTTTTCTGCGGCCGATGTGCACCTTTGCGCGACCTACTTCGTAGTTTTTTCCCTATCCATCTTTCTATGGTCGGCGCAGGCCATTTACTCGCGGGCGTTCTATGCGGCAGGCAACACGTTTGTGCCAATGGTCGCGAGCACGATCGTCACGCTGGTGTCCTTACCGATCTACGCGAGCCTGTTTCATGGATTTGGTGCGATCGGCCTTGCGGCGGCATCGGACATCGGCATTGCACTACAAACCCTGACGATCGCTGCTCTGTTGCATCGGCGGCATATGGTCTCGCTGGCGAGCCTGGACTATATCGAGATGGGACGATGCCTGGCAGCCTCGTTCGTGAGCGGCGCTGCCGTGTGGGCACTGTTCTCCTGGCTTGCAAACCATCTCATCCAAACCTACTGGACATCTCTCGCAATCCGTGGCCGGGTTGGGGATTTCCTCATTCTGCTGCCGGGAGCGGCGGTGTGGCTGATGGCCTCGGATCGTTTGTTGACCATGGCAGGGTCAGAGTTGCCAAGAGTGGTTCGCAAACGGCTCCGTCTGGCCTAGGATTTTGCGCTTGTCCTGGTATGCAAAGCGAAGAGCTCCCGCCTACAGGGGAGCTCTTCGCTTTGCTGGATATAGAGAAATCTAGGCCGTTTTTGGCGCTTCTGCCGCAGGTGCTGGAGTCGGCGCGGGCTTCGAATCGGGCTTCTTGATGTCGATACCGCCCTTGAAGAAAGCGCCGTCTTCAATGCTGATTCGAGCTGCGGCGACGTCTCCGGTCAGGGAACCTTCCGCACGAATATCCACGCGGTCAGTGGCATTGACGTTTCCGCGGACTTTGCCGAGGACGACGATCTCACGGGCGTTGATGCTGGCGGAGACTTGACCATTTCTGCCGACAGTGACGCGATTGCCCGGCAGATTGACACTCCCCTCCACTTTGCCATCGATAAATAGCGACTCTGATCCTGTGATCTCGCCTTTAATGAACAGGCCCTTGCCAATCGAAGCCTGCTCCCCGGCAGGTGCTGCAGGACGTGCCGGTTCAAACGTGGGGGCAGGTGTTGCCGGACGAACCGGCTCAGGGGTGGGGGTTGGTGTTGCGGGGCCGGATTGAGTGGGTTTCCACATAGCGCTCAAGGGGATTCCTTTTCTGTCCTGGTCGGACTGGTTTGCCAAGGCAGGGGCCATCGATGAAGGCCCGAAGACTCGCTGCTACAGGCTGCCACGCACCGGCAGAATGCGTGCGCTGCATCCATCTGCACTTTGATCCTAGTTCAACCTGGTAATCCAGGCACATTACTCTCGTGTATTTTAATCTCCTGCTGCCCGATATTCGAAACTGTTCTGCCGGAAGCATGAAGAAAATGCCAATTTCCGGTACCTGCTCCTGCTGGGCTCTGCGCAAAGGCAAGAGCGGAGTGCGATGGAGACGTCGAGGCGAAGCACCTGGCGGATTCGACGCGGAGGCGTCCTCAGACCGGGTCGCGCGTTACTCTAAAAGACAAATGGCACTTGCTTACATCGGGATGGGGGCAAACCTGCGGAGCAGTGTGGGTGATCCTGCAGCTACCCTTGCAATTGCCGCGGAACGGCTGGGCGCGTACGGCCGCATTCAGGCATGGTCCTCGCTCTACCGCACGTCCCCTGTGGGCTTCCTTGATCAGCCCGATTTTGTGAATGCGGTGATTGCTTTCGAAGCAGATCTTGGGCCACGCCTATTGTTGCGTCGGCTGCTGGAGATCGAGGCTGAATTTGGCCGAGACCGGCTTCAAAGCATCGTCAATGGCCCGCGCACCCTCGATTTGGACATGCTGATTGTGGGGGATCTGGTTTTGCATGAGGCAGGCCTGGACCTGCCGCATCCTCGCATGGCGCAGAGGGCGTTTGTGTTGATCCCGCTGCGCGAGATCGCACCGGGGCTTGTGGAGCCGCGCAGCCGTGCAACGGTGGCGGCGCTTCTGGAATCGCTCGATGCAGATCAACCTGGGGCATTGAGCTCTGTGACCCTGCTGAGGGGCCGGGACTGGTTAGCGGCCCGGTAGAATCGGAGCTATGGCTCTTGAATTCCAGATATCGGCGAACCCTGCCTCAGGCGGCCGGCGCGCCGTCATGACTCTGCCGCATCAGGTAGTTGAAACACCTGTGTTTATGCCGGTAGGAACCGCGGGGACCGTCAAAGCGGTATCGCAGGATGTGCTGGAATCTCTGGATGCAGAAATCATTCTGGGCAACACATATCACCTTTATCTACGTCCCGGCCATGAAGCGATTCGGCGGATGGGTGGACTGCATCGATTCATGAGCTGGCCGCGCGCCATGCTTACTGACTCCGGCGGCTTCCAGGTATACAGCCTGGCCCAGTTACGCAAGGTGACGGACGAAGGCGTCCGTTTCCGCTCGCATCTGGACGGCAGCACGCACTTCTTTACACCGGAGCATTCCATGGATGTGCAGATTGCGCTGGGCGCGGATATTGCAATGGCATTCGATGAGTGCACGGAGTACCCGGCTGAAAAGGACCGCGCCCGCGAGAGCCTGCGGCTCACGATGAACTGGGCGCTTCGCTCTCTGGATCATTTTCGTGCCCATCAGCACGAAGTTCCCTGGCATGAGGACCGGAGCGGCAAGACGCAGAGTCTCTTTGGCATCGTGCAGGGGGGAACTTACGCTGACCTGCGCCGCGAGAGCGCGGAACGGCTGGTGGAGATGGATTTTGATGGCTATGCGATTGGCGGGCTGAGCGTCGGCGAGCCACGCCACTTGACGCTCGAAGTGATTGCGGAAGTGCTGCCCTACTTGCCGAAAGACAAGCCACGCTATGTGATGGGCGTGGGCTACCCGGAGGAGATTGAGCAATACGCAAAGCTGGGTGTGGACATGATGGACTGCGTATTGCCGACCCGCGCGGCCCGGCATGGGCTTCTGTTTACGAGTGAAGGCCGACTGAATATCAAGAACAGGCAGTACGCCGAGGATCAAAACCCACCTGATCCCGCTTGCTCCTGTATGGTTTGCAGACGTTATTCACGGGCCTATCTGCGTCATCTGATGCAGGCTGGCGAGGCGCTTTCGGCGACGCTCAACACCATCCACAATCTCTCGTACTATCTTGGCATCATGCGCAGAGTGCGCGTGGAACTGTCCCAGCTTCCCGCAGTGGGGTCCGGGCTTCATGCCTGATCTCTTTGCTGCACTCAGAGGGCGCTACCCAGCAGCTGGCGCAGGGCCTGGACATATTCTGCAAGCGCATTCCTGCCAGCATCTGTGATGCGGTAGAGTGTCTGCGGCTTGCGCTCTTGAAAGCGCTTCTCAACCGTGACATAGCCGGCCTCTTCCAGCTTTACCATCTGCGCGCCAAGGTTGCCGTCGGTTGAGCCGGTTTTCGTGCGGAGCCACGTAAAGTCTGCCTCGTCCACCGCGACGAGCAGCGAAAGCACGGCCAGACGAAGCTTTCCGTGGATGACGGGGTTGAGTTCCGGCAACTCAGGCATGACTGGCCCCGCGCAGTTTGCGCACCCTGGCTTCACGCAGCATGCCGTAGAAGCCAAAAACGATCTGGCAAAGGAAGATGGCGCCAACAAAGACGGGAATGACCAGATTATTGGCGACATAACAGACTGCCACTGACGCAACAAGCCAGGCGACTGCAATGCTGAATTGAACCTTCCAGTGCAGAATCATGCTCGACGCGAGATTCGCAATGCCAAGCATGGCGGCCACAATCGCGATGGCGAGCCGTGCATCGGTCAGGCGGCCGCTCCACCCAAGTGCCATCAGGAGAATGAACAGCGATAGCCCCATCGCCATCCAGATTGAGCCAATCGCCCGTCCGATTGTTGTTGCCGGCCGGTCCCGCGTTCTGCGGCCCTTGGTCAACCCTGAGATGATCGCTGCCGCGGTCATCGTCACAGGCCAGGCGACGACATTGCCCCCATGCGCAGCCCACACAATCGCTACGTAGTAGGCAACACCCCACAAGACGAAGACCCATCCCCAGCTTTCCGTGGAGCGGCGTCCTTCAGCGATCATGGTTTCGATCAGGCGTAGTCTTTCGTTCAAATCCTGAGTCTTGTTGTCCTCGATCATCGATATTCTCCTTTTTCGTTTCAGGTCGTCGCGTCGGCTCGCTCCATCCGGTTGGCGAATGGCCTAAGGAATTCGGTGCAGCAGCATTTGAACGCTGGGAAATGGAGGTCGGTTGGGTAGAGACACGCCAGAGGTTTCCTGCCAATCCCCTGAGGGCGTCCAATGCATCGAGTTCACAATGTGGGCGGGGCCACTGGCGAACTCCCAGGAAAAGCCCTTTGATTGCACGGTGAAGACCGTGTCAACGTAGTGGCCGCCATTGTAGGCGCGTATGTGAAAGGCGTGAGACGGCTCATCATAGGCGATGGTGGCTAAGGCCTCGAATTGCGTTTTGCCGTTTGCACCGGTGCCCGTGCCCTGGATCAGCATTACCAGGCCATCCAGCTTGTACGCTACGTCTTCGGTTTTGGTCAGGTGGATTGGTCCAGCCTGTCCGCGCTGAATGGTCACGGGACCCGCCCAGCGGCCAATGAGAAAGGCCAGCTTCTGCATCGCGGCACGCTGCTCCTGCATGGACGCATAATTTTCTGGTTGCGCAGCGAGCAGGGCAGCACCGATTAATAACAGGGTCACTGCGACCAGCCGAGCGCAAGGCAATCTCCGTGGATTGAATCGATGGAACAGGAATCCCATGTTGAGCCTCCAGACTGGCCGATTTGCCTGGATGGAGCTAGGCGAGTCATAATATGTAGAGAACTCTATAAAATAGAGTACATCTTGTCAAGGGATTTCTAGAATTTCTGCTTAGGAAGCAGGCACTGCGCGGATGCCGGGGTGGTAAGGCGTGCGGCGATCCGCTCCATCACGTGGCTCCAATTCCCAGGAGTGGATTGGCGGAAGAGCGTGGCAGTGGGATACCAGGGGGTGGTGGGTCGATCCTGCATCCAGCGCCAGTCGCTCAGGTGCGGCAACATGATCCAGACCGGCTTGCCCATGGCGCCTGCCAGGTGAGCGATGGACGTGTCGGTTGTGATGACCAGGTCCAGGGCCGCGATGAGAGCCGCCGTATCCGCCAGATCGCGATCCTTGCCGGCTCCATCGTGGAGGTAAACATCCTCAGGAAGCCCGGAAAGCTGTGCGGCTGCCACGCCTTTTTGCAGGGAGAACCATTGCACGCCCGAGATCCGAAATAGTGGGGTCAGCGTGTGGAGTCTCATGGAACGAAATTTGTCAGCCTTATATTTGGGATTGCCAGCCCAGGCGATCCCCACTCTCAACGCTGCGTGTGCGCTGGCTTGCGGCAAACTGTGCGCGACCGGATCCGCGGCGGCTGCCAGGTAAGGTCCTGGCCAGGGAACTGTCTCCACGGTCGTGCCAAAAATTGCTGGAAGACTCATCAGGGGGCATTCGAGATCAAAAGCGGGTGGCTCCTCACCGAGTTGCGTAACACAAGCCATTCCGGACCGGACGACTCCCAGGGAATGCATCAGGCGCTCGACCGGAGGATGGACCTGCAGAATGACGTGGCCACCTCGGGCGGCAACCATGGCAGCATATCGGCAAAACTGAATGGCATCGCCTAGTCCCTGCTCGGCGTAAAGGAGGATGCGCCGGCCTTCGAGGGGCTCGCCTCGCCAGCGCGGACAACGGAAGTGGAGGGGAGAAGGATGCACCTCACGAAACCTCCAGCGTGATTCGTAGTTTTCCCACCCGTTCGCCCAATCGCCCAGCCGGAGTTGCGTCAATGCAAGGTTGTAGCGCGTTCCTGCACTTTGTGGGTTGCGCAGCACGGCCAGTTCATGCGCATGGAGGGACTCCTCAAGCCGTCCCATATCCAGAAGGCTGTTTCCGCGGTTGGACGCAGCAGATACGCTGCCCAATTCTTCGGCACGCAGGAACATTTCGGCTGCTTCAGCCAGTCTCCGCTCGTGATGGAGCAGAATCCCATGAAGATTGACGACCTCAGCATTCAATGGCGCACGTGCTTGCGACCAGCGCAGCCACTCCCAGGCGCCGGGCAGATCATTTCTGGCCATGCAAAGCTGGCAGCAAGCCATCAGGACATGAGCATTCTCCGGTTCCAGCGCAAATGCCTTGCGAAGAACCTGCTCGGCTTCAGGTTGGCGCCGTTGTTCGCGCAGCAACAGAGCCAGGTTAAGCCACCCATCCACATCTTTCGGGCGGAGGGTGACGGCCCGCGCCAGCGCCGCTTCGGCATGGTGAAGCCTGCCCTGTTCGCGCAAGAGTACACCAAGATTCATCCATGCTGCGGCAAAATCGGAACGGCGCGCGATGGCACTCCGATAATGTGCTATGGCGTCGTCCATGTGCCCCAGGCGCGCGAGAACGAAGCCCATGCAAAAATCGCACTCGGCCATGTGAGGGGCCAGTTCATGAGCTTGCCGATAGTGGGCAAGCGCCTCTGCATGCCGATTCATGGAAGCCAGTGAGTGCCCAATCCCCAGATGAGCCGACGCCATTGTGGGTTGACGGCGCAATGCCCGGCGGTAATGCACAAGTGCGGCTTCGGGTAGGCCCATGGACAAGCGAAGCTCGCCGAGGCCCAGTTGTGCCAACCCATCCATTCCATTGATGAACAGCGCGCGCTCATAGGCCGATTCTGCCTCTCCGATGCGGCCCTCGGCCTTCAAGACCTGTCCAAGAGTGATCCAGGTGATGCCAATCTGCGGTGATGCAGCAACAGCTGCTTTTGCCATTGCGACAGCAGCCTCGCTTTGCCGGCTTGCGAGGGCAACAAGGCTCATCCCGACCAGCGCCTCAGTTTGATACGGGTTGGCATCCAGCACTTGCTGGTAGCCAAGGGCTAACTGGGTCAGATTGGAGGGGATTTTCGCGCGCGAACGAGTTCTGAGGTGCACCACCGTTTCGGTTGCTCCCAATGCAAGCGGATGTACTTCCGCGATGCTGGATTAACATTATTCGGTGACTGGGGAGCTCTCAACGGGTTGCCGTGTTTTGGGCCGAGGCGATGCTCCAGCAATTCCCGTTTCGCAACCAGGTTCGAGATTGGGAAGTGGAGCCGATTTCGATTCCGCTGGCCATGCCGGCGCTTGATCGGTTGGTCGAGCCGGTCTGCCTGAGGACACTCAATTGCTTTCTTCTTGATGGAAACGATCGAGCTTCAAACCTGGGCTGGGATGGAAAGATGTTCTCGCCAGTTGGAGGCAAATGTGGCTTGCATGGGCGGCAAGTGTCGTATTTTTAATGAAGGCAGGGTTACCTTTTCGCATGCTGAGAGATGAATTCTGTCCCGGACAGCCTTGACTCAATGGCCCGTGACCGCATCTAAGAGGCAGAAGGGGGCAATTGCCCGAGCGGCGCCCGCATTTGCCGGGCCGGCAGAAAGGAAGTCAGCCACGGTGGATGTTGAGAACGATCGGCCTGAAGTTAAAGTCAATACAATTGTTTATGCAACGGATTTCTACAGCTGTTCAGAGAACGCGGGTGATTACGCATGGCTTCTGGCCGAGTACTTCTCAGCTGCGCTTCTTGTTACGCATGCATTCCTGCTGACCCAGGCAGCCATGGAGGTGGAGCAGGGCCTGCACAAGAGGAGTCGCCAACGCGAGGAGTTGGAGGTTCGGCTGAGGCAGAAGTCGGATTCATTAACCAAGGGATCAGTGTCCGCCGTTCCGGTGTTGCTGGAAGGGAATCCGAACGAAGTGATTCCCAAACTGGCCGACAATCATGCGCCCTCGATGCTGGTTCTGGGAACCCATGGAGGCAGCCGGCTCGAACACGAAGTGATGGGGTCAGTTGCCGAGAAGATTCTGCGATCAACCCGTTGGCCGTGCCTTACCATCGGTCCCCAGACCCCGCGAATCAACGACAAGACAAGGCTTTTTCGCCGCATTCTTTATGCGACGGACTTGACTCCGGCTACGACCCATGCCGCGATGTTCGCGCTGTCATTTTCCGAGCAAGCCGGGGGAACCCTAGATGTTCTCAACGTGGTTCCCGAAATTGCCGAAGAAGACCCTGCGGGCTGGGAGCAACTGCGAAAGCAGCACGTGGAAGAGCTGGAGCGGCTGGTCCCGCGGCAGGCGCGGGAATTTAGCAGTCCAAACACCTATGTCGAGTCGGGCAGGGCCCACCAGCGAATCATGAGACATCTGGAAGAGGATTCCATCGATCTGCTCGTTCTGGGAATTCGCAGAGCGCCGTTTCTGAGCCTGGAGATGCGCACATCCGGTGCATTCCGCATCATCGCAAACGCCCCGTGCCCTGTGCTGACAATTATGGGCTGACGGAGCTTATCGCTGGAGTTCCCTCACGAAAAAATCTGCCATCATGTGGTTGGCTTCCAGCGCTTCGGGCATTGTGGAGCTGTACCAGAAGGCATGGGGCAGTCCGTCAAAGACGATCAGCCTGGCATCGACGCCTGCTTCGAGGAAGGCTCGATGCAGGTTGGCGGTGCCGCTGAGCAACATATCACGTTCGCTGGTGACAAAGAGCGTGGGGGGTAAGCCGTGCAGGTCCGCGTAAACAGGAGACAGCACCGGATCCTTTGGGTTGGTGTTCCCGACATAGGATGGGTCATGTGCACCTGGAGTTGGCGGATCGAGATGGCCGGAAAGACCCCGCAAGGCGAAGAGCGATTGCGAATCCCCTGCGCGTTCAAAGTCTCCCATGCCACTGAAGATGCCCAGCGCGGCCGGCATGGGCAGACCCAGCTGCTTGATCTTCACGGCGACTTCGCCCGTGAGGATGGCGCCCGCGGAGGTTCCGTAGATGACAATGTGGTCGGGCTTGTAGGTCTTCAGTAGTTCCTTATACACCGCAATCGAGTCATTGACTGCCGCGGGAAATGGGAACTCCGGAGCGAGCCTGTAGAGTACGGCGACCACTTTGATTCTGGTGAAGCCGGCAATTGGAATTGTCTCGGTGTAAGAGCCTGAATCGGAGTTAAAACCGCCCCCATGGATGTTCAGGAGAACTTTGCCCTTGTTTGCGGCCGGCATGTTGTCCGGTGTCACGACGCGGACCGGGACGCCTCCCATGTTGGTGTTGACAAGCTGATTGGGACACAGACGGCTCCATTCCGCGGCCGCCCGCACGGCCCAGGCGTCAGTGGATTTGCGCCGGTCCTCAAGAGATTGCGCTGGTCCCTGATCAGGTTCAGAGCGGCTGACAGATTTCTGTGCCTCCGGGCTCAATGTAAGCGGAACCGGGACGACTCGTGTGACGTGTGCTGTTCCCTGCGGATCGATGTAACTCGTATCGCGGGTAGGCGCCTCAGCTGCCGTGGTGGGGCTGGTGGCGGCCGGAGTCTGGGCGGTGAGACTGCAGGAAGTGGCACAAAGGACAGCCACGGCTATGAGGACAGTTCGGCGCATTAAGACTCCTCTCGGGTTTCCATTCCCGCTCATGTCGAGGGATAACCGATGAACAAGCTTGGATATCTGAATCTAGCCTTCGTCAGGATTCGAAACAGGGCGAGGGCCAGGGGCAGCCTTCACCGTGAACTCGTCGACTGTGTTTCGAACCTGGCTGATGGCCTGCTGGACCTGGTCAACATAACCTGGAAGCTGCTTCCATAGTGTTCTCAAAAGATCCTGCTGCTCCAGCATGGCGAGCGAAGTGCCGGCTGCGGCAGCAGCCATGGCCGCGCGGCGCTTGCCTGCAAACAGCAAGAGTCCCGCAGCAATCAGGGAGCCGCCTGCGGCCATGCCAATCCAATCCGGCGCATCGGATCGCGCGGACCTGGAACTCTGCGACCGATCTGCTGCGGATCGCGTCACAACTGGTGTCAAACCCATAATTCCTCCTCCAAGCTAGTGGTTTGCATCTCTGACTTGCCTCGTGCCGACTCTGGCGATGAGGGCTGCACCTCGATTCGGTCCCGAGGCACATCCATCATCCAACCTCAATCGAGGTCAAACTCACGTAATGGCTTGCCATCGGGTGCATCCTTAGCCTTCTTGAGTGCTTCAGCAAACTTCTTCTCAAGCAGGTCGGCCCGGTTCTTCTCGGCGCCCACGGACTGACGGAAAATCGACTCTGTGCGTTCTTCCTGTTCACGCATCGCCTTGGCTGCCATTTCGAGATCTTCGAAGGTACGTTTGCGCGGGGCAGGTGTGTGGCTGACGACAAGTCCGGTTGCAGCATCGATCTTCAGGACCGCGCTGCAATCGGGGCACGTCACTTCAAACGTGGAATTTTTCGCCTTGGCCATCTCAACTGCATTGTAGGCGCTGGTGGGGCAAATTGAATACTGCGGGCGCTGCGCAAACCAGGTGCTGTGCGGTGAGCGGAATCAAACAGGGAAGATGAATACATCTTCATCCACCGCAGGTGATGATCCTGACGGCAAGGCCGATAGGTTGGGCAAGGTTCAAGGAGGACCCCATACTCATGTTGACCGCAATTTCACCCAACGCGACGGCTGTATCCCAGGCGAGCGCGCCCGCATCCGCGACCCGGCCCACCGCTGCGCCGACCCCTGCATCGCCCAGCCGCGCGGCAGATCAGGACACAGTAACGATCAGTTCCGCGGGTCAGCATGCGGCCTGC
>JAJYAE010000457.1 GCA_021779695.1 Acidobacteriota bacterium
TTGACGCTGCTCTCATTCCTATGGGTCTCGCACCTTGTGCCAAACTGGCCGCACGAGCTGCATTCCAATCTGGCTTCGAGTGCGGCACCGGGTGGACGCGACGACCCTGGGCCGTCGACAAATGGCGGACAAGGATTAATTGCCTGGTGTGCCCTGATGCTGAATGTGCTTGCCATCCTGTTCACGGGAGACGCAGCTCTACGCATCTTTTTTATTTTCACTCACAACTCGCCGAAGGGCCTTGCGGAGGCATCGCTTCTGGGACCGCCCGCGCTTGCGGCGACCGGGCTCCTGTATCTATGGGCGCATCTGTTTCATTCCGTCTCACAAGAGACTGAGCTGGAAGCTGCGCCATCTGACCGCAGCCGCGACGGCTCATCCCTGAGTTAAACCCGGCACTATTGCAGCGGCCTGTCTGTCCACAATGCTTTGTCGGCGATGGACATGACGGGATAGAGCCGGCCGGCTAGCAACTGCTCCACCTTGCTCTGATTGGTGTCCTGCGCGAAGAGCCATTTGCGCTCGCCCTTGCCCCACATTTGGGCCAGCTGATCCTCGCTCAGGAAAATGTGCGGCGCGTCCGGGTAGCAGGATCCCCACAGCAGCGATGATCCTGCACCGTAGGGTGAGCAGGGCTGGACTACGATATAGGCCGGCTTGTGAAGAAAATTGTGCGTGTAGAAAACGATCGAGGACGCATCCGATTGGTCACCGTAAATAATGAATGAGTCCTGCGGGGTGCCGTCGCGGACGATGACGTCGGCAAGCTGTTTGGAGCTGAGCATCGGCTCAAAGCGCGCAAAAGCGATGTGCGCCGCGACAAGGAAGATTGCCGCAGTAAGAGCAACGCTGACAGTTGCGGCGATATGTTTGCCTCGTTTGCGCAGAATCCAGCCAAGCAGCGGGCCGACCAGGAGGGTGATGGCGGCCAGCACGGCGGGCAGTCGCAGGGCCGCGAAGGAGGGCCCCGTGAGGTCAAAGAGGTGGGACATCGACAGGGTGTAGCCGCCCACATCCCGATGCGCGAGCAACGTTCCGATATCCCCGACAAAGGGCAGGTTGCGGGATTGCCAGAGGCCCCAGCCGAGCGCGATTGCCGAAAGCAGGCCGGCCACGGCGAAGACGGCATGCGCACCAGTGAGCCATGCAGGAGACAGGCGGGACTCGCCCGGCGCAGTGCCCACCGGACCGGCGCTCTCTTCCATGCCGGCCAGAACTCCCGCAATCAGAATCAACAAGGGAGGCCATGCGGGAAACGTGTAGTACTCCTGGTTGGTTGAAATGGAAAAGAAGAGCAGTGTGAAGGCGACAAAGAGGCCCAGTAGCCACGCCGTGCGCACGCGAAACTTGAGACGAACCACGTAGGTCGCGACATCTTCGCGAACTGCATTGTCCAGGTAGAAATCTACCGTCTGGCCGGCATCGCGACGCAGATGCTGCAGCCAAATGTGGCGCGACTTCCATGCGACCACGAGAAGTGCGGGCAGGAAGAGGCTCCACGGGAAGAGCCAGACCAGGTGGAGCAGCCAGTAGGCCACGAAGGGCAAGCGGTTGTAGTCATGCGGAAAGCGCTGGCCCAGGAAGCGCAGAACGTGTTCGTTGATGAAATAGAAATACCAGAAGCCATGCACATTGCCGGGGGTGGGATGGTTGCCCACGGGATGGCCTTGATCCGGGTTGGCGAGCCCCGCCAGGATGTGCCACGGCGCTGCAATTGCGAGATAGAGCAGAAAGCTGCTGAACGGCTTGAACTGCCCCAGGCGCCGCCACTGGCCGCTCAGAAGGAGCAGGGGAATGACGGCCCCAAGAAAGAAGACGGGCGCAATGAGGCCCTTGGTGAGCGTAGCCAGCGCAAGCGCCGCCCACATGACGTAGAAGCGTGCGGGCCGGTGTGACTCCATTCCGGTAAGAAAACAGTACAGCGCGAGGAGGAAAAGGAAACTGAGCAGCGCCTCGGGGATAGAGAAGCGCGTGAAGAGAAAGGGCCCGATGGATGTAAGGATGCTCAGAGCGGCGTAAAAGCCGGCGCGCGGCCCCCATGCCCGCCCTGCCCAGAGCCACGCGAGCCATGCGCAGCCCAGCAGCGCAAGTGAGTTTTGCAGATGGGTTGCAAAGACATTTTCGCCGAAGATGCGGAACATTACGGCGTCAATCCAGTAAGGCAGCGGCGGCTTTTCCAGGTAGCGGATCCCGTCAATCTGAAGGGTGATCCAATCCCCGCTTTGCAGAATATGCTGTGCTGCCTGGGCGTGGCTGGCATCCACGTCGTCCAGCAAGGGAGGCGAGAAGAGTGAGGAAAACTGCACGGCCGCAAAGATGGCTAGAAGCAACGCCCAGACAGCCAGGGCGGAAGGCACCTGCGCGGGACGGGAGGAGGTTGTCGATTCAGTCATCATGGAGATTACAGTGGTCAATCCCTTGGTGGATGAAGAGTGGACGAACGGGAACCTGTGGCGAGAAAGCTGCGCAAGCGACCGGAAGGACCTGTCCCGAGCGGATCAATCCTCATGGCATTGGCGCAAGCCTGGCTCGGACCATCGGATGAGGCGTCTCCGGCCCTTTGCAAAGCCATTGCGCCCGGCGGCAGCGCCGCATCCAGTCTCTTGAAGGATAGCAGCAGGCACGGCGTCCGGGTGCAATTCTCAAGACGGCGGGTCCAGCCGGCACATCCATGGTGTGGCCGCGAGGTGCAAAATAGAGTGGACGAGGAGTGGCCGCCGATGAATTTGCTCGTGATGAAACCGAGCGGCGAGAAGCCAATCGATC
>JAJYAE010000129.1 GCA_021779695.1 Acidobacteriota bacterium
TTGGTTGTCCATGCTTCACTTCCTTATTGGACCGCAAGGCACACGTCAAGCATCTGCATGCAAGACATGCACTGGCTGGCCGGATCAATTTGTAAACGGGTTCATCGGCAGGATTGCTTCGGAAGGGTTGCGGTGCGTCGAACATCAACCGGAACCCTGCAGAAACCGACCGAATTCCTGTGTACTGCTGGCAGATTATGTGAGATTGTGGAACGGCAGTATCAGGTGATTCCCTTATATCTCGTCCAAAATCGCCTTATATTGGCTGGACACACCGCGTCGCTAGCAAACTGGTGAGCCAAGTTTCATTACGCACTCGGTTCATCTCCGATTTCGTAGACATCGTCGTCCTTCGATATGACAACGGTCGCGCCATAGTGGTGGCAAAGTACGATCATTCCGCAGACCCTCCGGACGAGGTCGGGGTGAAGGCCCGCTGCTAGTTGCTTGGCCTTGATAAATACGAGCGGTAGCCCAGACTTCAGTTGCGGCAAAAGCTCGGGGAAATCGAGACCAACTTCGGTTTCCAATAGTGCCAGTCTTCTTTCGAAGTTGGTGGGATTGGCCGGAACGGATCCTGTAGGTGATTGTTTGGTTGTATTGTCTTTCACGGTTGTTCCTTTCTTGGTTGCGGTTCCTGGACGATCTATGCCGGCAACCTTGGTTAATGAAATCTGAAACGAGAATGGCCCCGGTCATTGCTGTCCAGGGCCATTCTCGTGGGTACGGAGCGGGGTTTTCACTAGGCCCCTGACTGTGAGTAGGGGTGATCCCTTAGCTACCATCATTGACAGACCCGCGGGAGGATCAGCCCCGACGCGTTATCCTGTTCAACTGAGAATCCTTGATGCCAACGCTGAGCCTCAAACCTACCAACGCGCCGGTCAAGAAGTACTACGCCACACTCGAACGCTTTGCCCAGGGGAACTTCGACAAGGAAGGGAACATCCGCGGAGCCTTTGAGGATCTGCTCAAGCACTGCTCCCGGCAATACGACTGGACGCTCGTGCCCGAGTATTCCATCCCAAGGAAAGAGCGCCATCCATTGAGCGTTGATGGTGCCCTCCTGGATGCATTCAACCTCCCACGTGGCTACTGGGAGGCCAAGGATGAGAAAGACTCGCTTGAAGTCGAGATGAAGAAGAAATTCGAGGCCGGCTATCCGCGCTCCAACATCCTATTCCAGCGTCCCACCCGGGCCCTCCTCTTTCAGGACGGCCGCATCGCCTTCCACGACTCAATCGAGGATCCCCAGAAGCTGGTCGACGTTCTGCGCCTCTTCTTCGACTGGCGTCAGCCAGATCATGACAGTTGGGATCGCGCCGTCGCCGAATTCTCTGACCGTATACCCCAAATCGCTCAGGGCGCCAAGGATCTCATTGAAAGCGAGAAGAAAACCAACAAGGCCTTCGTCGAGCGCTTCGGAGCCTTTGCGGAACTTTGCCGCGAGTCGATCAACCCCGACCTGAAGGACGAGGCCATTGAGGAAATGCTCGTCCAGCACCTGCTCACCGAGCGCATCTTTCGCCGCATCTTCAACAACCCCGAGTTCACCCGTCGCAACGTCATCGCCGCCGAAATCGAAAAGGTCATTGACTCGCTCACCAAACGCCACTTCAGCCGTGACGCGTTTCTCCGCGACCTCGATCCTTTCTACAAGGCCATTGAAGAGGCCGCATCCACCACCGAAAGCTACGCAGAGAAGCAAGCCTTCCTCAATAAGGTTTATGAGCGTTTCTTCCAGGGCTTCAACCGCAAGCAAGCTGACACCCACGGTATTGTCTACACCCCACAGCCCATCGTCGACTTCATGGTCCGCAGCGTCGAAGAGGTGCTCAAAGCCGAATTCGGCCGCAGCCTGTCAGACAAGGACGTTCAGATACTTGATCCCTTCGTCGGGACCGGCAACTTCATCACCCGCGTCATGCAGGAGATCAAGACTAGCCGCCTACCACAGAAGTACAAAGAAGAATTGCACTGCAACGAGGTCATGCTGCTCCCCTACTACATTGCCAGCATGAACATCGAGCATGCCTACCTTGACCGCACCGGTGAATACGAATCATTCGAAGGCATTTGCCTTGTGGATACGTTTGAGCTAGCTGAGCCGCGCCAAGCCGGATTCGAATTCATGAATGAGGGCAACACAGCGCGCATTCAGCGGCAGAAGAAGGCGCCCATCTTTGTGGTCATTGGGAATCCGCCCTATAACGCGTGGCAAGAGGCCGAGAATGACGCAAACAAGAACCGGAAGTACAAGGAATTAAGTAGACGTATCTCTGAAACCTACGCCAAAGCGTCAAAGGCCACGAACAAGAACGCTCTTTCTGACCCATACGTAAAAGCATTTCGATTCGCAACTGATAAGATTCGCCAGGGTGGGCTCATCTGCTTCGTCAGCAACAGTAGCTTTATCGATCAGATCGCATTCGATGGCATGCGAAAGTACCTGGCTCACGAGTTCGACAAGATTTATGTCCTTGATCTCGGCGGCAACGTGCGCAAGAACCCAAAGCTGTCCGGAACGACACACAATGTCTTTGGCATCCAAGTCGGAGTTTCAATCACACTCTTGTGCCGGAAGAAGGATCACGAAATCTCGCGGCGAGGGCAAATTTGGTATGCCAATGTCGGCGCGGACTGGCGGAAGGAGCAGAAGTACGGATTTCTTGATCAGAAGCAGAAAGTTTCCGGCATTGAATGGAATCAAATCATTTCGAGTGAAAACAATGTCTGGCTCAATGAAGACCTTGCAGACGACTACCAGGAGCTGATCCCGCTCAGTGGAAGCCTTTTTGGGAGCCACTCGAACGGAGTAAAAACGAATCGAGACGCGTGGACATACAACTTCGTCAAGCAGTCCCTGGAGCAGAACGTCCGCAACCTGGTTACAACCTATAACTCCGAACTAGAGAGGTGGATTAGAGCTCATGTTCCTGATAAGCAACTTGACTCCTTCCTTACCAATGACGACGCCAAGATCAGCTGGTCGGAAACACTGAAGGGGTACATCAAAAGGAAGCAGAAAGCCGTGTTCAGCAGGGAGGAGATACGCCCCTCTCTGTATCGCCCATTTTGTAAGCAGTGGTTGTATTTTGATTCGCAGTTCGTCGAACGACGGTACCAGTTGCCCCGTTTTATACCGCTGAACGCTACTGGCGCGGTGAATAAAATGATTTGGGTAAAAACTGGTACTGAAGTCCCGTTCTTCGTCTTGGCTGCTGACTCCATCCCAAATGGTCTTCCCCAAGGTGCATCTCAGTGCTTTCCGCTCTACATCTTTGGCGAGGACGGCACCGACCGTCGTGAGAATATCACCGACTCCGCGCTGGCCGAGTTCCGCAGTCACTATGACCAAAAATCCATCACCAAACTCGACATCTTTCACTATGTCTACGCCCTACTTCACCACCCCGAGTACCGCACCCGCTACGCGGCCAACCTCAAACGCGAGTTGCCCCGCATCCCTTTCGCACCCGAATTCGCTAAATTCGCAATATACGGGGAAGCACTCATGGACCGGCACATTAACTACGAGAAGCAGCGCGAGTACCCACTGGAGCGCCCGGAGACAGGCCGTCTTAACTGGCGGGTCGAGAAGATGGTGCTGTCCAAAGACAAGACTCAGCTCCGCTACAACGACTTCCTGACTCTCAGCGGCATTCCGCCCGAGGTCTACGAATACCGCCTCGGTAACCGCAGCGCCCTGGAGTGGGTTGTGGACCAGTACCGTGTCTCCACTGACAAGCGGTCGGGCATCGTCAACGATCCCAACCGCCCCGATGATCCCGAGTACATCGTCCGCCTGATCGGCCAGGTTGTTACCGTCAGCCTGGAAACTGTCCGACTCGTCCAGGAGCTGGGTTCACTGCAGCTACTTCCGTGAAAGATGCCCAATGTCTGTGCGCTCTATCTGCGCTCTGTTTGTCCGATTACGACTGCTTTTCATGGTCTTAGGTGTCATCCGCTGATCTGCATGTTGTTGAAAATGCGTTAGGTTGCAGATTCGATTCCTACCGCGTCCACCATAAAATATCGAGTCTGAGACGCGCCCAAAGACAAACGCCACCTTGTGGGGAGCTTGTACTTGCTTTAGCCGACCGCAGCGGGGGCATTTCCAAGTCGTTCATTCCGACCAAAGTTCCGGTGTCGAGCCCCTCCGCAACGAGCTTTTACTTCGCTGAACATGACGGGATATCCTCGTTGGATGCCGATGCGATGCAGCTCTCGCAGAATTCCAATTCAACAGCGGTGGGTGCTGATTGCCGCGCTGGCATTGACGAGCCGGCTAGCGGCTCAGGAAGTGTCTCCCACGCTGCGACAGGCCGATGCCGACTATCGGGCGGGAGTTGCCGCGCTCAATCGAAACGATCTGTCGACTGCTCAATCAAAGCTTGAAGAGGTTGTCCGGCTTGCTCCTTCGGTGGAGTTGGGCCATAGTGCATTGGGCGTGGTTTTGGAGCGGGAAGGGAAGTTGACGGCAGCAATTGTGGAATATCGAAAGGCCCTGACAATCAAGCCCGACGATAGCGTTGCGCTGCTGAACCTTGCGGCGGCGTATGCACAGAGCGACGCTCCGGCGAAAGCTGTGCCGCTTTATGCAAGGGCAGAGGCGGCGGCACGGGCGCAGAAGCAAATCCTGGCGCCCAGCCAGCTTGCTTCTTACGCCCGGGTGCTTGCGGCCACCGGGCAGTTAACCGACGCAATCGCGCAAATGCGCGAGGCCGCAACCGAGCAACCCGGCAATGCACAACTACGCGACGATCTTGGCTCGCTGTATGCCCAGGCCAAGGATTGGCCGCAGGCGGAAGGAGAACTTGCAGAAGCCATTCGTTTGAAGCCGGGGTTCGCCGCGGCGCACCTGCATCTGGGCTTTGTCCTTCAGGCAGAGCAAAAGGCTGGTTTTGCGCAGGAATGGATGCAGGCATACAAGCTTGCCCCGGGAAATGCGAACGTTGCTCTGATGGTTGGCAAATCGCTGGCAGATGCGGGGCAGGATGAGCAGGCTCTTGCGATCCTCACCGCGGCCCATCAACTCGCACCGAGTTCGACAACGGCGGCGTATCAGTTAGCCCTTGTGCGGCAGCGGATGAATCAGACCCAGGATGCGATTGATCTCTTCAAGAACGTGGTGAAGAGTGAACCGGACAACTATGATGCACTTGTCAATCTGGGGCTGGCGCTGACGCAGGCGCACGATGCACGCAGTGCAGTGCCCTACCTCCAACGCGCCATCGCTCTGCAGCCGCGCGATGCGACAGCGCTGCAGGATCTGGCTGCAGCCTATCTGCAGGTCAATGAGACTGCGGATGCGATCACGCAACTGCAGGCTGCCCTGAAGCTGACGCCTAATTCTCCCCAGCTTCACTACGATCTGGGAGCAGCCTACAAGCTGGAAGACGATGCGGCTCATGCGATTCCGGAGCTGGAGACTGCGGCAAAGCTGGACCCTAACGCTTATGAGCCGCAATACCTGCTCGGCG
Source organism: Acidobacteriota bacterium (assembly GCA_021779695.1). Next base: position 5,484 of record JAJYAE010000129.1, read on the forward strand.
TGCTGTACATGCAGCAGGGCCGCTATGACGAGGCAGCACCCCGTCTGGAATCTTCATTGAAGCTGCACCCCCAGAATGGAGACGCGTGGGCAACCCTCGGCAGCGTCTACAGCAAGCTTGACCAGTTGCCGCAGGCGGTCAGCGCGCTGCGGGAGGCTATCAGGCAACTGCCTGACCAGGCAGATCCTCATCTCACGTTAGCCGCAGTTCTTGTGAAGCAGAATCAGCCCGAGGAAGCCTTGGCGGAGCGCAAGCTCGCGGCCAACCTGATGCGCGCGCACATGAATCTTCAGCGCGCTGAGGTTGCTACAAACTCCGGCAAGTCGTTATTGGCCGGCGGCAAGGTCGACGACGCAATTGTCGAGTTTCGCAACGCGATCAGCTTTGACCCGGACTATGCAGAGGCTCACCTCGGCCTGGCCCAGGCGCTGGATAAGCAGGGCAAGTCGGCTGAGGCGGATGCCGAGCGTGCACGCGCGAAAGGCGGTGCCGCACCTGCCCAGTAGACTGTCGCCAAGACAGCTCGTGCGGCCTTTACAGTCGAATACGCGCCCCCTATACTAGCTTTAAAAGAGGGTGGCGGTTTACTTTGCCTCCATTCCCCGGCCGCCCAGATGATGAACTTCTTCCAAGCCGCTGGCAACGCGATCTCTTCCGGAAGCAAGTAAACTCCGTCAGGTGTATCCCCTGGAATGAATAGTCTCGCAAATCGCACGGCTTATGTTTGTTTGCTGCTTTGTGCGATTTCGCCGCTATCTCTTCATCGTTTATCCATTGCGCAGGATGTAAGCAGTGACCAGGCAAATGCGCGGGACATATACGCAAACAAGGTGGGCCAGACTTATCACTACGCCTTCGGTCAAAACAACATCTCTGCGCCTGGAAACGCTGCAGTGGAAGGGAACAACTTCCTTCAGCCAGGCGCGTTTCCTGATGCTGCCTACTGCGGGCATTGCCATCGCGAGGCCTATCACCAGTGGCGCGAATCGTTGCACGCCAATTCGTTTCGCTCGCCCTTCTACCGCACAAGCGTCAACATATTGTCGCGCACCAAAGGCATTGAATATGCTCGTCACTGTGACAGTTGCCACAACCCAATTGGCATATTCGCCGGCGCTCTAGATTCACATGCTACAGTCGACCGCTCTTTTGACCGCGATGGCTTGACCTGCACCACCTGCCATTCAATTCAGTGGATCGACTCGAAGCGCGGCAATGGCAGTTATGTTTTGGGCGTTCCCTCGGTGCTTGTCGATGAGCACGGCAGCCGGATTCCGGGCCAGGTGCCGGACGCGGAGATTCTGGCGCATCTTGACCGCCATTCCAAGGCTGTAATGCAGGACATCTATCGTACGCCGGAGTTTTGCGGCACCTGCCACAAGGCAAGCCTTCCCCCACAACTCAACGATTACAAGTGGATTCGCGCATTTACGACCTACGATGAGTGGCAGAATTCCAAATTCTCCAATCGTTCACCGCTCACCTTCTATACGGCCGACTTCACCACCTGCCAGGGCTGTCATATGCTGCGCGCATCGAACGCGCTGCCCGAACCCGGCGCCAAGGACGGCACATTTGCGTCGCACCGTTGGACTGCGGGAAATACTGCGGTTCCTTTTTATTACGGATTTGACGAGCAACTCGACAAGACGATCGCATTTCTCCGCAGCGGCAACTTTCTCAACGTAGACATCTTTGGTCTGAGACTGGGCAACAGCGACAAGTTGATTGCTCCTCTAGGCACGGTCCCATTCAAGCTGCAGCGCGGCGAGGTTGTCGAAGCGCTGGTTGTCATTCAGAACAAGAACATCGGTCACTCGCTGGTCCCTGAAGTTCGCGATCTGTATGAAGCCTGGGTTCAATTCACTGCGAGCGACGCCACCGGCAAGACGATCTACTCAAGTGGGTATTTGAAGCCAGATGGAACCCTCGAGCCGAGCGCACACAGCTTCACTAATCGCCCCGTCGACGTGGTGGGCAACTTTGTGGACGATCACATGGTATGGGCCATTCACTCCGTGGCGTACGACAACACGATTCAGTCCGGCAGCTCTGCGCTGGTGCGGTACCGCTTCAGCCTTCCGGCCACCGTCAACGGGCCCATCAGCTTGAAAGCCCAGGTAAACTATCGTCATCTCCGGCAAAGTTACCTGAATAATATCTTCGGTTCAGGTCATCCTGCTTATCCTGTCGTGGAGATTGCTTCACGCACGCGCATCTTGAAGATCGGTGCCAATGCGCCGGAAGAGCCAATGTCCGGCGACAACCCGGACTGGATGCGCTGGAATAACCTGGGCATCAGTTACCTTGACCAGTTGCAATATCCGGACGCACTCAACGCCTTTCAGCAGGTTACGCGCCTGCGCCCTGAGTACAAGGACGGATATATCAACCTGGCTTTGACGTTTATTGATTGGGAAAAATACAATCTGGCCGCTGAACCCCTGGAAAAGGCGCTTGCCCTGCGACCAGGTGACGCGCGCGCACTTTACTATCGGGCGATTGTAGAGCGACGCGAGCGAAACTCTGACGCCGAAGTAGCTGACCTGGAAAAGGTAGTAACTCAGTATCCTGAGTGCCGCGATGCGCGTCGTGAATTAGGCATCTCCTACTATCAGGGGCATCGGCCTGAGCAAGCCATTGAGCAGTTCAAAGCGCTGCAGGCCATTGATCCCGATGATCTGGCAGCACATTACAACCTCGCCATTCTTTATCGCCGAAAGGGAATGAGGAAGCAGGCCGAGCAGGAAGCTGCGCAGTACACCATGAAGCGGGTTGATCCGGGGGCACCGACTTACTCCCTCGATTATCTCCGCAAGCATCCCGAGATATCCAACGAAAGTGTTCCCTGGCATCTCCACACCGACATGAAGAGCCAGACGAAAGACCCTGGACCGGGGTCGCAATAAGTCGGAAGGAAACCCTGTGAAACTTCGCTCTCCCAGCCGTCGTAAATTTATCCAGTCGCTCAGCCGCGCGGCGCTGGTGCTCCCGTTTGCCGACGTGCTTGCACTCGCGGGGCAGCAACCACCGGATTCTCAATCTGAGACGCTGAAAATTGGCCCCATGGAGCGCAGCTACGATGCAAAACCCGCACCTCCGCCGCCGGGGCCTAAGTCGCCCATTGAAGGGACACCGCTGGGAGTAACTTTCGATGAGGTCGCACCCCAGGCCGGACTAACGGAAAAAACCATTTATGGTGGAGAGTTCAAGAACAAGTATCTGCTTGAAACGACCGGCTGCGGCCTCGCCTTCTACGATTACGACCACGATGGATGGGTGGATCTTTTCCTCGTCAATGGGTGGCGCCTGGAGGGATTTGCCAAGGGCCAGGAGCCGCACTGCCGTCTATTCAAGAACAATCGCGATGGCACGTTTACCGACGTAAGCGTGGGCTCCGGACTGGAGCATAAATTCGGCTGGGGACAGGCATGTTGCGTGGGCGACTATAACAACGATGGCATCGACGATCTCTTCGTTACCTACTACGGACAGAACGCACTTTACCGCAACAATGGCAATGGAACCTTCACTGATGTGACGAAGGAAGCCGGACTTATCCAGTCCGGTCCCAAGATCCGCTGGAATACAGGCTGCACCTTTGTAGACTATGACCGCGACGGGCATCTGGATCTTTTTGTTGCCAACTATGTTGATCTTGATCTGAAAACTGCGCCCCTGCCTGAAGACGGGCCCTGCACTTATAAAGGCATTCTCGTGGCGTGCGGGCCGCCGGGACTTCCGGGCGGCAAGAACATTCTCTATCACAATCAAGGTGACGGCACTTTCCTTGACGTCAGCGAAAAGTCCGGCATGTGGACAGCGGTAGGCACCTATGGTCTGAGCGTTGCGGCTTCCGACCTGGACGGCGACGGATGGCCTGACATCTATGTCGCCAATGACTCAGCTCCTGCTACCTTCTATCTCAACCAGAAGGATGGAACCTTCCGTGACATAGCAGTGGAAGCCGGAGCCGCACTCTCCGCAGAGGCCAAACCGCAGGCTGGCATGGGCGTTTCGATAGGCGACTATCTCCGGAACGGAAACTTCGACATCGTTAAGACAAACTTCGCCGGGGATACAGATTCTCTCTATACCAATCTTGGCGACGGTAACTTTGAAGACCGCACTTATCCTGGCGGGTTGGGTGTGAACACACGGCTGCTGGGCTGGGGTGTGGGATTCTTCGACATGGATAACGACGGATGGCCGGACATTCTAATGTCAAATGGCCATGTCTATCCCGAGGTTGATAGTTCCAAGACAGATCTGAAATATGCCGAGCACAAATATCTCTATCGCAACCTGCGCAACGGGCGCTTTGAAGATGTGACCGACAAAGCCGGCGCGGGCATCCTGGAAAACGCCCCGGCGCGAGGCTGTGCCTTTGGCGACTATGACAACGATGGCGTCATTGACGTTGCCGTCAACTGCATTAACTCAGCTCCGCAGCTTCTGCGCTGCACCTCTACGCTCAATCGCAACTGGATCAAGGTGAAGCTCGTTGGAACCAAATCTAATCGCTCAGGGATTGGGAGCCGCGTCATCGTGACCGCAACCACCACGCTGGGCGCGGCCAAAGCCCTCGTGCAAACCGACGAGCTGCGCAGCGGAGGGAGCTATTTCTCACAGAATGATCTGCGGCTTCACTTCGGGCTCGACCAAGCCAAGCAGGTTCATTTGGTGCAGGTGCACTGGCTCAGTGGGCAGGTCGATGAATTTCACAATCTCGATGCAAATCGCCTGTACGTGCTTGAAGAGGGTGGAAAAATTCTGAAGTCCGATCCGCTTACACCCGCAAAGCGCAAGGCTCACGCTTAGAGATCACCATGATGCGGACGATTTTTTTGCTCTGTACTATCGCTTCATCCGTTCCAGGCATGGGGCAGGCAACAACCGCGTGTCCCTGGCTCTCAACCGGAACAGCAGCGAACCTTCTCGGCGGCGATATAACGGTTTCATCGCATGTGGAGGGCACCTGGGCTGGTTCGTGCCGTTTCATGCGGCTGATCAGCCCCGCCGCATCCTCCATCGAGGTATTGGTCGGGCCAAAGGACACGCATCCCTGTCCGCAAGGCAATCTGAAACTCCCAGCGCTAGGCAATGGGGCGGTACAATGCACGCATACGGTATCACCGAGTCAGCCGTCCAGCATTATCGCGGGACGCATCCGAGATGTGTACTTTGTAATAACCATGACAGGCATTCCTGGCGCAATGACCCCGGAGCCTTCGGATCCACGTCTTGCCGATGCCTTTGCCGCGTCGCCACTCGAGCGCGTCGCAGAACAAGTCGTAGGCAATCTGTATTGAGCCCAAGAACGGCAGTAGGCCCGGACGTAACTCCACGCTGAAGCTTCGCCGGGATGAAATGGGCAAATCTTCATTGTGCCGGCTGTGTTAGGTGAACTCTGCCCCGTACACGGTGTCGAAGTGGATGGGGCAGGAGAGTGGAGGGCGCACGGTCGCTCCTGCCCCTGATGCGGATCAGATCCGCAAGGCGGATTTTGGGCAGGTTTGCGTACCCACTGACGATATGCTTCGCTTCGCCGATTGTGAACTAAGTTGCGTCTGGGTTGCCTTCAAGCTCGATCCTCGCGCGACTCATCCCAGGTGCGAAGGCTGGAGCGTATCGCCACCTGGCGTAAATGGCTAGCGCCGCCGTCACTGATTGGGGTATTCTCCGGAATAACATGAAAAGATCTGTGCTGCCGACGTTTAACACGCTTTTGTTGCTGATCGACGGCTCAACCCAGCGTGAGGCAGTCATCGCTCACTCGCCATTCACGATTGGCCGTTCTCCGGACAAAGACCTGATACTTCCATATCCCTATATCTCACGAAGTCACGCTGAGATCGTATTCGACGCGGGCCAGTTTTACCTGGTCGACTGCGGCAGTAAGAGCGGCAGTTTTGTCAACGGCGAGCCAGTCTTGCGCCAGGCCCTCATGCCGAATGACGTGATCCGCTTAGGCACATTGCAAGGGCCACTGCTGCGCTTCTGCAAGCAGGAGGATACAACATCTGCCTTAAGCGGACTGCTTCACCAGGAGATGCCGGAATCGGATTTGGAGAAGCTCAGCTGGTTTCTGGATGCTGCCCGCAAACTCAACATGGTGGGCGCGGTCCACGAAATA
>JAJYAE010000130.1 GCA_021779695.1 Acidobacteriota bacterium
AAGGTCAAAGAAGATGCGCAATTCCGGCTTGAATGGGCTGAGAAATGTGGGATCGGATTTGAACTTCCCGAGTTCGGTCTTTCAATTGTCCCGAATGTACCGAATGTACCGAGGAATGAGGGCATAGAAAAAGCCGCTTGCGCGGCTTAATTTCAACAAACTATGCGAGATAGAATGGTCGGGGAGAGAGGATTCGAACCTCCGACCCCCTGGTCCCGAACCAGGTGCTCTACCAGGCTGAGCCACTCCCCGAACATCGACGATGAGAAGCCGATCAGCAACATCAATGGGCTCTCAGCATTTTCGTGGTACGCCTACAGTGTAACAGAAGCCACTTGCCTCCGTCGTCCGCTTGCGGCCTACCAGCGATGTTCTTGTCGTCCTGAGAGGCATTGCGGCATCGGATCATTTGGCTGGAAACAAAGCTACGTCATGACGGCGCAGTGGACCTGGGCGGGGAGTGAAAGCTTGTTTTTTTCAAAGCACAATTGCGAGTAGCGTCAACCGCTTTTGTGGTTAGAGGATTGAGGCGGTCTTACCTGCTTTAGACCGTAGACCGCAACTGGGGTTGCCCCCTTGGCTGAGACAAACAGGTAAGGCTCTATTCCCCGTTCGCTACAAAAGTCTCGACCGGCAAGATCACTTTATCGGATTCTGAGCACGGCCGGTGAAGCGGAGGCGGGCCTGCTGGAGAGCATCCCGTCAAGGAATAGCCGGCTGGAACTCATCGACGCCCGGCGGGGCTACGGGAAGCTATCTCGTCCGCCATAATCCATTCGCGCTATTCTCCGACGTGGCCGATAGTTCGTATCGGCCAGAGCCACACACCTTTCTTTGTGAAGCGGATCGGTGATCTGCTGGGACATGAGCGAAACGGGAGTGAGGATGGTAGCGCGCCGTCGGCGCAGCCGAGCCAAGGCAGAGGCTTTGGTTCAGGAGTTTGAAGCCAGCGGAGTGACACGGCAGGCGTTCTGTGCGGATCGCGGGTTGAGCGTAGCGGCGCTGGACAAGTACCGCAAGCGGCATGGTCACCGAAGAGTGGGGAGCGCAGGCCGGCTGGTGGCGGTGGAAGGGATGACGGATGTGTCGGTGGGCAAGATCGGCAGGGCTCTGTCCGTGGAGTTAGGGAACGGGCGGCGGATCGAGGTCGGCAGTGGATTCGATGCTGCGACCCTGAAGCGCTTGCTGACCGGCGGGCCTGCAGGCAGTGCGAGGAGCGAGTGTAGCCATGGCGCCGCTGCCCAAGCGGATCATCGAGAAGAGTCTGGTCTCGGACCGGATCTCCGCCACACGGAGATGGCCAGCTTTCGGGCCCTTGAACTGGGATTCAATCTGGCGCAACAAACCAATCAGGGTCTGTCTGCGGCTTACGACTGAGATGGGCATCCGTTGGCCCACATGGATCAACATCATGCCCAGACGCTCGCCATGGTGGCTCAGGTTCCGACCCGTTGTGTTCGCACTATCTACTCGCTTCTCGAGAATTGGCTCGCGTGGCTCCTTCTGGTGGGTCGATCGCGCTCGTGGGATTCAACATTCGAGCACCGGTCAAGCTCATGACAATCACGAATCCGCCATCTTCCGTGTTGCAGAGTGATTGAGTTCCATTTCATTCGGTTCTGAGCGCGTGCATAGGCTGAAGGCTTGCACTGCGCCAGGCCGGCAAGAGCGCGGCCAGGGTGGTTGCGAATCCCATAACGAGAACCGTGAAGATCAGGGTTACGGCATCGGCCGGCTTCACTCCAAAAAGAACGCTGGAGAGAAGCCGAGCGAGCAGAAGGAATGCCGCTAGACCCACTGCAGCGCCTGCCGCGGCCAGGCGGAACCCCTCCATGACGACGAGGGTCGCAATGCTGCTCCGCGTGGCTCCAAGTGCCATGCGAATACCGACTTCGCGCGTCCTGCTGACGGCAATGTATGCAACCAATGCGTAAATGCCGAGAGCGGACAGAAAAAGAGCAGCGCTGCCGAAGAAAATCAGAACGTCGAAGAGAAAACGGCGAATGGCAATCGAGTCCTGAATCAGCGCCGACATCGATTGTGCGAAGAAAACGCCTTGCTCCGAATCGACACTGCTGACCGCATTCCTGATCAGCCGGGCGGTTTCCTCCGGCACGTCCGGTGACTTTACGACCACAAAATTTACCGCGCTACTTCCCTGCGAGAGCGGAATGAAAATATCGGGCTGTCCGGCAAGCTCAAGAGACTTGTTATGCGTGGGAGCGACAATGCCGACCACCTGGCGCCAAACGGCCTTGGGCGGGTCCTCTATATTGATAAGCTTCCCGATTGCGTCCTGCTCGGGCCACAGCCGTTGAGCGAGGCTTTGATCGATGACCGCAACTTTGGGAGAATTCGCAGAATCGGCCGGAGCTACAAGCCTGCCGCGCAAAAGTTGCACGCCCATGGTTTCAAGATAGCCGGAGGAGACCTCATTATAATCAGCGTTCACGCCGCTTCTTCCATTAGTAGGAGCAGTCCCCGGAATTTGCACTTCCACGTTGTCATACTGCCCAACCAGGGGAAAGCCAGAGGACACGGCGGCAGAATCGATGCCAGGCGTGGCTCGCAGCCGATCGAGCACTTTCTTGTAGAAAAGGTCCGCGTCGGTTCTCTGCGGGTATCGCGAAGGCGGCAAAACCGTAACCGCGTACATCACATGAGCTGGACGATAGCCGGTATTGGTGGAGAGAAGATTCAGGAAAGTACGGAGCATCAAGCCTGCGCCGCTCACCAGGATGACGGCAAGCGCAACCTGACCGACAACCAGCAAGCTGCGCAGTTTGGTGCGCGGCCGACCCGCACCGGCTCGGGAGGCCTCGGAGAGAATCTCTCGTGGCGATCGCCTCAATACCTGGAACGCGTTCACCCCGCCCACCAGAATTCCGCTCAGGATGGCAAGAGCTGCTGTGAAGAGGATAGAGTCCAGACCGATCACGGCGCCGGCAAGGCGCGGCACGTCTCCCGGGGCGAGGTGAACGAGGAATTTCAGGCCGACGATTGCCAATGGCACGGCAGCGAGGCTGCCCGCGCCGCAGAGTACGATTCCCTGCAGGATGAAGAGCCGCGCTACTCGCCAGGAGCTTGCACCTAAGGCAAGGCGTACGGCCAATTCGCCCGCGTGGGATTCGCCCCTTGACAGCAGCAGGCTGGCAATATTGCTGCAGCAAAGCAACAGCAGGAGGCCGGTGGCCGCAAAGAGGGCCAGCAGAGGCGCGTCGACCTGGTTCACGGTTTGCTCGCGAAGTGAGGAGAGGCGCGCGCTAAGGCTGGCGTTGGTAACAGGATACTCAGTCGCCAGATGCTGGCAGGCAGCTTGCAGTTGCACCTGTGCCTCGTCAAGCGGCACATTGTTCTTCAGGCGCGCAATAGCGCCGGCATTCGGATCGCCGTGCTGTTCCTTGGCCAAGTCGGCGCCTAGCGGCATCCAGTACTGCATCTGGTCGGTAGGAAGCTGTGCGCTGGTGCCAAGTTTCAATGGGAAGTTGAATCCCTTCGGCATGACGCCCAGGACTTGGTAGCTCTCGTCGTCCATGTGTACGATTTTGCCCACAATCTCCGGATCGGCGTGGAAGCGCCGTCGCCAAAGGTCGTCGCTGAGCAGGAGAACGTGCTTGCTGGAGGTGCGGTCGAATTCCGCGGAGAACCATTCACCCAGCTGGGGCCGAACGCCTAACATCGGCAGCAGGTTGGCAGTCACCCGAAGCCCGTACACCGACTCCGGCTCGCCCTGTCCGGTCAGGTTCGACAAGTTGTACCGATACATCGCCACATCCTGGAAGGCCGGAACGGTGGACTTCCAGTCCAGTGCGTCGCGCAGGGGAGCGGTCCAATCGCTTTGCTCGCCGGTCTTGGGAAGCCAACTGACAATCTGCACCAGCCGAGAAGGATCTCTGAAGGGTAAGGGCGCGAGGAGCACAGCGCGCACCGCAGTAAAAATCGAAGTGCCCAGGCCAAAACCCGTCGCGAGCACAAGGACCACAGCAACAGTGAAACCCGGGCTCTTGCGTAGTTGACGGCAAACCTGGTGCAGATCGTTGCCGAGCGTTTCGAGTGGGACGCGGAAGGCGCCTTTCGAAGGATCATTGGCGGCACTCCTGGACCGAGGATCGGACGCTAAGGAGTGCGTGGGCGCTGCACGCCCTGGAGCCCCAAGCCGAGCAGTTCTTATTTGTTGAATAGACGCGGAGGGGCGGAAAAAGATATATTGCGGGGCGTGCCGTGAAGCGTAGGCCGGAGGCATTGGTAGGCTGGTGCTGGCCTCGAACGAGAGTGCTTACGTGCCGCGGCCGCAGCACTGCTTGAACTTCTTCCGGGAAGGCGAGCGGAACCGGCAATGAAGAAAAGGTCAATGGGAAGACCCGGTAGAGGCGATAGATTCTTAATCGAAGACTGTTCTCGAGTCCCGCTCCGCTTCTTTCAATCGGTCTAAGAATCGTTCCAATGCCTTTTTGTCAGCGGCATTTCCCGTCCAGCTTTCCTGGGCGCCCAGGTCCATGGCTTTTGCCAGCACGAAGGAGAGCCCGAGACCGTCGGTACCCCAACGGATCACTCTCGACTGAACCGCCACAGCATCATCCAGATTACGTCCTTCAGCGTCAGTCCGCTGCAGAGTCATCAGCACGAGAGTCCCTGGGTACCAGCGCTCTTCTGTAAGAAGATACAGACCGCTCAAGCTCACATCAGCTACTTGATAGGCACGCGGCGTACTGCCTGTCCAGTAATAGGCAACCAAGCCAGGAAGTGGCAAGCGTCTGGCCCGTCTCCTGTCGAGTGAGATCAAGTTCTTTAGCCAGGCCCTGAAGGCTTCGCTTCGACTTGGCCTGGATGCTGTATTAACCGCACTTTCGGAACTGGAGCTTCCAAATTGCAGGATTGACAGCCGGTCATTGAGTGGCGACGAACTATCCGGTGCAATCCCCGAAGAACTTTCGCTGCTGACTGACGTGCCGGTCTGCACGCCTGGTGCTGTTGTGAACGATTCCGCGATGCGCTCCAGGCGCCGCTCCATCTCGTCGGCCACGCAAATTACTAGCTGATCGCCCGGCTGAGTTTGCGACGAATAGATGGTATGAGCCGGCAGCACAAGAGCACTTGCAGCTTCATCCCTCAATGGCTCCACAGAGGTTGTTGGGAAGGACTCGACTTCCTGAATTACTCGGTAATCCTTATCCAGATACAGCAGGTCGATCGGGGAGAGGCCTCTTGCTGAGGGAATCCCCCTGTACGGCATCATCCATAGCCCGCAGTCTGCTTTGATCGTCAGCCTTTCGATCATTGCACGCAGCTTCTCTATAGTTATATCCGCGACGGTGACTCCGAGGCTCAGAAAGCTCTCTCGCGTCTGGTTGTATACGCAATATTTAGGGCTTTCCATCAAACCTGGTCCTCCCGGAGACCGTCTGCTCACCGGCAATTCAATGTCATTACGCACTTCGATCACAGCCCTATCTTGAAGTAGCTCTATCTGTTTCTGAGCGACAAACCTGCTACGCGCTCAATCTAAGCCGACTGACCGCCGCAGCCTCCTCATTGACATTGCGCACTGAGCCTGCAAAATCGCGACTCCTTCCATTCAAAGGAGAGGCGCGGCAGTCGCGATTCAAACTGTAGCCAAAGGGAGGAGCGAGAGAGTGTTCAGTGTCGATGGACTCAAGCGCCCACCCGCTCACCCATTGACAATTACTTCACCCGTGTGCGGCGGCGCTGAATCAGGATGACAAGCACGATGACAAACAAGACACCTGAAACGACACGAATAATTGTTGTAGTGTCCATTCCTTTTCCCTTTCGTTTTGCAGATAGTGATCCTGGTTACCCTTGCCGCATTGGCGAAGGTACTTCACGAGTTCTCGCGGGCGTCTCGATTACTTAACCCGAGTACGCCGACGCTGGATCAGTATCGCAAGCACAAGCACGAAAAGCACGCCTGCGACAACGCGAATAACAGTCACCTGGTCCATTCTGTCTCTCCCTTCTCTCTATCAATGGTTGAAAAGCGTCTTGAATGAATCCGCCATGATAATCATTGCTGGCCCAAGCGTAACCAGAAACAGCGGCGGAAAGATGAAAAAGACCAATGGGAAAATGAGCTTGATAGGCAACTTGGCAGCTTTTTCCTCGATCTCCTGGACACGTTTGGTTCTTAGCGTGTCGGAGTGAACCCGGAGCGTCTTTGCAATGCTTGTCCCAAACTGTTCGGATTGAATCAACATGGAAACCAGATTCCGTACGCTGTCAATCCCGGTTCTGTCTGCAAGGTGCTTCCATGCGTCGGAGCGCAGGCTTCCTGCTCTCTGCTCGAGGGCAACAATGCCAAGCTCATCACTCAGAACCGGTTGCGCATTACGCAGTTCCTGAGCTGTCCTGGCCGTTGCCTGATCGAGACTCAGTCCTGCCTCAATGCAGATAATGAGCAAATCCAGCGCGTCCGGCAGTCCTTTGCGCACCGCGGCTTGGCGTTTGGTAATCTTTCGACCGAGCCAAAAGTCCGGCACAAGAAAGCCGATTCCAAGGCAAATGGGATACATCACGAACGGACTCTGCTTTCCTAGGCCACTGATCAGCGCCAGGAGACAGAGGACGAGCGGCACTATAACTTTGGCGCCGTAGAAATACTTGACTGCGGACTCCTCACGCAATCCTGCACGTATCAAGCGCTGCTGCGCGACGGAGACCTCGGCCTCGCTTTTGGGTACGATCCGTTCAAATTGTTCAACTACATCTCCCAGCATGACGCGCGTGTCCTTGATGCGCGTCTTCAAAGTAATACGCTTTGCTGCCGGGTTGATGGCGGAGGCGATGCGTGCCTGGATAGTCTCTCGATAGAAAATCAAAAGCCCACCGCTTACGATCAGCAGGAAGATGGCGCAGAATGCAAGAATTGCGAATACCATAAGTCCTCGCTACACTTCCATATTGACAATCTTGCGAATGACCAAAGCGCCAATCACCATCATCCCGCCCGCAGCATAGAGCAGCTTGATGCCGATATCACGCTTCCAGAGAACGCTCATCATGTCGGGATTGACAAAGTACAACGCACACCCGAGCACGATGGGGAGGAGCGTCAACACGAGTCCTGTCAATCGGCCTTGGGCGGTATGGGTCATCACTTGTCTTTTGAGACGAAAGCGCTCGCGAATTACCTCGACGACTTTATCCAGGACTTCCGCCAGATTGCCGCCGCTTTCTTTCTGAATCATGATGGCGGTAACCACGATTCGAAGATCCTGCAGCGGAACGCGTTGGGTCATGTTATCCAATGCTGTCTTTAACTCAAGCCCGTAGTTTTGCTCCTCAAAAGTGACACGGAATTCAGTTCCCACCGGGTCGGCACATTCGCGGGTCACAAGACCCAGGGCCGCATTGAGGCTTTGTCCGACGCGCAGAGCGCTGACGATCAGTTCCAAAGCCTCAGGCAGCCCCTCCTCGAACTTCTTGAGGCGCGAGGCCCGCTTGCGCAGCACGATTCCGAAGGGTATGAAGCCGACGACGAGACCTACGGCCAGGCTAAGCAGTATGGCTCCGGTGCGAAGGTAAACTAAGTAACCTGGAATGGCAAAGGCCGCAACAGACATCAGCACAAGCCCTCCAACGGTCCACTTTAGGTCAGCCTGACTGAGGAGACGCCGAATTCGCGGTGTCAATTCAGCCTGTCGAAGGAAGCGGTCCATCCAAGGAATTGCGCTGATGAGGTCAGTCTTACGGACATCTACAAGAAGGTCGTCCATGTCGGTCCTTGGTTTACCGGTAGCCAGGACCGAGTCGAGACGAGCAAGCATCTGTTTGGATTCTTGGGACGCACCATCCCCTGCCGCCATGATCAGCAATGCGGCAACGGCAAAGACTCCCAGAAAAATCATGATCACGATGATTGTCATTGCAATCTGCTCCGGTCAGTTCAGTTGACTTCCGTGGCCCGTTCAAACAAGCTCGGTGGCAGGAAAATTCCGGAAGTCCGCAACTGCTCGAGGAATCTCGGGCGGATACGACTCGGCTGGAAGGTCCCAAGCACCTTGCCATTCGGGCCGATTCCCTTCTTTTGAAAGGTGAATATCTCCTGCATGCTGATTACGTTCTCTTCCATGCCGGTGATTTCGTGGATGCTGACGGCCTTGCGAGTTCCATCGCTGAGACGAGAGCACTGCACGACGATGGTGATTGCTGATGCAATCTGCTGGCGAACAGTCTTCTCGGGCAAATTGAGGTTGCTCATAGCAACCATCGATTCAAGCCTGGTAAGAGCATCGCGAGCAGTATTAGCGTGTACTGTGGTCATGGATCCTTCGTGACCGGTATTCATGGCCTGTAACATGTCGAATGCTTCTTCGCCACGAACCTCGCCGATCACGATGCGGTCGGGACGCATACGAAGACAGTTGATCAGCAATTGTCGCTGACGGATTGCACCTTGCCCCTCAACGTTGGGTGGGCGAGTCTCAAGCCGCACGATGTTTTCCTGGGCCAGCTGCAGTTCGGCGGCATCTTCGATTGTGATAATGCGCTCGTTCTGCGGAATATACTGGGACAGAATGTTAAGGAATGTGGTCTTGCCGGCGCCCGTGCCTCCGGAAATCAGAATGCTTAGTCGCGCGCGCACCGCCGCAGAGAGCAACTCCATCATCTCTGCCGAAATGCTTTTCAACTGCACCAGTTGATTGGCTGCAAGCGGCCCAGTACCGAACCGGCGAATTGACAGAGAAGGTCCGTCCAGCGCCAGTGGGGGAATGATCGCGTTGACGCGCGAGCCATCAGGCAAGCGAGCATCGACCATCGGAGAGGATTCGTCGACTCTGCGTCCGACTCGGGAGACGATGCGATCAATAATCTGGAGTAGGTGGCGGTCATCGCGAAAGGATGCATTGGCGCGGGTCAAAACTCCTCCCCGCTCCACAAACACATGATCTTTGTCGTTGACAAGAATGTCGGAAATCTTCTGATCCTTCAGCAAAGGTTCCAGCGGGCCAAGCCCAAAAACCTCGTCCAGCAGGTCAGTCTGGATCTTCTCCTGCTCGTCGAAGCTAAGCGGAACACGCCGATCGCTGATAATCTCGCTGATGATGCTCGATACTGCCTGCCTAGCCTGGTTCGAATTGACGCGCGACAGCTTTTCGAGATCCAGTTTGGAGATCAGGGTTCGGTGTACTTCGGATTTAAAGTTCTCTAAATTGAGATTTTCCACGCGTCACCATTCCAGTCTGTATTCGTACTTGCAAAGATGGGCTACCCGAAGAGGCTGAAACCCTTCTTTTTCTTCTTGGCTGGTTCGGTATCCAGACCACAAGCCGCTCTCGCCATTTCCCTGATTGATTTTGAAATCATTGAATCCTCCAGAGTCAGGGGCGTTGCTTCATTCTGCATGCGACGCACGGCGACATAGTCGCTCGGGATCTTCCATTGCACCGGCCGACTTAGCGCCTTTGCAATATGCTCTTCGTCAACTCCACCCGCTCGCGGAATAAAGCGGTTCAGTACCAGTTCCAGATTTGAGCCGCCGGATTTGAAATACTCCGAGATCACCCGATGTGAGTTGCGGAGTTCCGGAATTCCCGCTTGCATCACCAGGTAGACCATATCGGACTGCTCGACAAGCGTATTGTCGCTCAAATCATAACGAGAACCTGCGTCGATCACGACGTAGTCAAAGCTGGAACGTGCAAGCGCGATGAGCCTCTCCAAGGCTTCCCGGTTGATCTCAACCTGTGGAAACTTCCCCGGCGCCGGAAGGACTGCTAGCCCAGAGCTGTGATTCGTCAAAAGCTTGGAAAGAAAATTCGTATCCAGCCTGCTATGGTTCTGCAGCGCATCCACCGCAGAGAACTGCGGAGAAATGCCGAGCGTAAGCGCCACATCTCCAAGCGGAAGATCCAGATCGATCAGCAAGGCGGTGTGTCCGCAATCGTGCACAAGTGCAACGGCAAAGTTGCAGGCTACGGTCGTCACCCCGGAACCGCCCTTCCCGCCAAGGAACACAAACACCTTGCCGTCGCCCTCTCTTCCGGCTCGGGATGCGGGACGCCGGGCTGCTACTCGGCCTAATGCCTCAGCCAGGGTGCCAATCGCGATCGGCTGGGGCAGAAATTCCCGTGCACCCGAGCGCATGCATTGCATCAGCACGTTAGGGTCAGTTTGTGACGAGCAAACCATTACCGTTGTCTCTGCATTCGATCCCAACTGCTCGACTAGGCTGAGCGCCGCATCCCTGTCACTATCGAGCTCGATGATGATTGCATCGAAATGGTACTCCTGGAGCCGGAGGACCTCGCTGGGAGTCGTGGGATAAGTGGCATATTCATGGACCGCCGTGATATCACAGCCTGCAAGGGCATGCGCGATGCCCTTTCTCCGCTGATCACTTGGGCCGATCAAGCCCACCGACAGTGTCCCCAGACCGACGGTATTCATTTCTTGTATATTCGCCGACATAGCAGATCTGAGACTCCCAATTCTGAGGTTAGTAAACCAGTCGATTAATCCCGTATCTTCGCCCAAGCTATCTTGCTCAGGCTTGCTAAAGCACTCATTTCGCGAAGAATGACATCAGCGTCCCAATTGCAATTGCGGGCGCATAAGGCATCTTGCGGGCCCGCGGGCTGGTGAGTGTTAATTCGGAATCTCCTTGCATCGCTCTTTTCCGCCAGGCAAAGAGCAAGTCGCTACTCCCCGTGAACAACTCCCCGAGAAACCCGCCCACCGCGGCCCAGCCGACCGCCATAATGCCTCCAACAATCCCGGTGATCACCATCGCCAGTATCAATTGATGAGGTCCAAGCCAGGCTCCAATCGCTGCGCAAAGTTTCACATCCCCCATACCCATGCCGCCCATCACGGCAAGGATTCCAAAAAGCAACAACCCGAGGCCCAGCCCTTCGAGGCTTGTTGCAAGACCGCTCCAGCCGTGCATCCATGTACCAACTACGACCCCTGCCACGAGAAATGGCAGTACGAGCCAGTTCGGGATTCTGCGGCTACGAAGATCTGTGATCGTCGCAATGCCTACGACAGCCACAGTCGGCCACCATGCAATCGAATGCAAGACTATGCCCCCCTGCTGCTTGTTGAAAACTCTTCACTCGCTGTAAATGCAATTGTCACGCCAAACTAACGCAAGTCAAGTCCCTTGTAATTCAATACGATGCATAAAGGGATTGTCTAAGTGTGTACACGGATGTTTACTGGAGCCGGGCAGGGTGCATTGCGCCGTATACAGGCAAGACACTGAAAATTCGGGACTTTCGCCAGGCTTCCGTGGCCCCGGAAACAGAAGAATACCCTGGAGCTGTCATCGTCATCCCACGGGAAAAAGCACCGAAGCTCCTCTTGCTGCGCGGCACGCCCTCATGAGGGAACAGGAGTTGTGCCTCCTTTGCCAACTCCTCCGTCAACCTTTGGGGCTTAGCGTTGCTAAGGTCAATTCCGATTTTCTGCATTACGGCAAGGGCCTCAGGATGCACTCGCAAGCCGGGCTTGGTTCCGGCTACGATGTGAGGTGGTCCCGGTAGTCGGACAGGGTTTTCGGGTTTTTAAATGAAAAGATTGCTCGTGGTCGTCGTGGCGGTGGAAATGTGAAAATCGGCTTGATCGATTTTCAAGGTCTTATGGGAAGGGCGG
>JAJYAE010000458.1 GCA_021779695.1 Acidobacteriota bacterium
TCAGTTCCGAGAGGATCTTTTTTATCGATTGAGCGTGGTGACGGTGGAACTCCCACCGCTGCGGGAGCGCCGCGATGATATTCCTCTTTTGCTATCGCATTTTCTGAGGAAGCACTGCACACGATATCAACTGGCTGTGCCATCCGTCAGCGACGGTGTTCTCGAAATCTTGACCCGCTATGACTGGCCGGGAAACGTCAGAGAGTTGGAGAATGTTGTCGAGCACGCGGTTGTGCTCGGCGCTTCGGAAACGATTCGAGTCGAAGATCTGCCAGCCCACATGCGGAATGCGACATCCCGGATAAGTTCCATCAGTCTCAAATTGCCCGACGAGGGGATCGATCTTGAGGGAGTGGAGAAGGAGATTCTGTTGCAGGCTCTTGAGAAACACCAGTGGAATCAGACACGGACTGCGCGCTACCTGAACATCAGCCGAAAGACTCTTATTTATAGGATGGAGAAGTTCTCTCTTATTCCCCCGGCATCCTCTCGGCCGGGAGTCGGAGAAGAGAGTCAGGAAGTGTCCTGAGGGAAGTTACCAGTAGTGTCCGGTTCGTTTGTCTGCGCTCGCTTGCAAGATTCTTCTTAACAAATACATCCGGAACATTTTAGGTGTTCGCGATTTGAATCGCGTCCGGGCTGTTTACCATGCTTTCGGGTTTGATCGAACCCGGGCGTCTACCTCCGAGGCCGGCGAGATGCCGAGCCTGCCGGATCTACGCTTCCCCACTCCTGGCCTATCAGCCCGTGGTGTAAGTAGTTAATTTCCGGCAGGTCCTGGTACGAACCGGAAAAGTGGGTTTGGCAAGGAAGATCGCGCGTAGCGCGGATTGGACTTCTGCAAGGCCGGTTCCGGTTCTGGAGCCTCAGCAGGACCGCTAATAGGAACGAAAACAGCCTCCCACCCAGGTTGTTCCACTCCCGCGGGGTGCCTGCGCCCAGCAGGCGGCGGAAGATCAGGCGCAGATTGAAGGCTCCTACATGGATCAGCTGCGGCTTGAGGATGTTGTCGTGCTTGCGAAGGTGAGTGCGCCGCATGCCTCCCGTGTCGTAGCAGTGAGCAAAGCTGCGTTCCACCAGTTCGCCGCGTCTCTTCAATAAGCTTTTGCCGTAGTTGCCCTGTACCCGCCGCCGATTCGCGTACACCGCCTGCTGCTGGCCGGCCTTGCCATCCCAGTTGCGCCGCCCCTTCTGCTGCCGCGCCGGAATATAACTGCGCACCTGATAACCCTTCACCCGCTCCAGCGCCGCTGCGGAGTGATACCCCTTGTCGGCCACCATCTCCTCGATCCCCTCGACGTTCACCTTCGGCTTCTCATCAGACCGCTGCTCGGCCTCGCGCACCGCCAACTCCGCCACCGCTTCACCGGCTTCGCATAGGGTCAGGTCCAGCGTAGCGGTGTCGCCCTTGTCGGCTTTCTGCAAGGTCACCGCCACCACCGCGCCCGTGTCCAGGTCCACTGCGTGTTCCGCCTTATGCGCCAGATGCGTGCGCCCGTCCTTCATCTTCGCAATCCGCGCATCAACGTCCACAGGGCTCTTCCACTCCTTGTTCGAGGTGCGCTTCTTGCGCTTCCGGTCCAGCCGCGCCAGATCCTCCCGCGTCGGCGTCTCCATCCCCGATGCCTTCGCCAACCCCGTCAGAAACTCCTCGTAACTGGCCCCCGTGTCCCGCCGCACGATCGAGCGCATGGCCGCGTTGGCTTCCAGCGTCGTGGCGTCAATGCCCACTCGCTTGCCTTGAATCAGTCCGCGGTCGGCCAGCAAACCCAGCACCCAGACGAACACCGCGCGGTGCGTCTCCACATCGATCAACCGCCGCGTCCGCGAAATCGTCGAGTGATCCGGCGTCTGCTCCGTTAGTCCGATGCGCACAAACTGCCGCAGCGCCAGCTGGTTTCGTCAACTTGACTTGGGTTCTTCGTCACATTTGGTGAAGAACCGCGATGATTTCGTGATGACTCGAGAGCATTGGATTTCAGTCGGTATTCACGACGCGCAGTCGGAGCAGATCGAATTTGGCACGGCCGTACATGGAGCGCTTGATCAGCTTTAAGCGGTGAACATGTCCCTCTACCGGACCGTTGCTCCAGGGTTTCTGAAGAGCGGCAAGAAGCGCAGCTTCATCGTGGCAGAGGTGTTTTGCGAAGCTTGCCAACAAGCTACCTTTTGCGCTTTCCTTCCAGTTGGGCCAAGCAGCTGCATTCCGTTCTCGAATCATGCGTACGAACTGCCGCGCCAGATCGGCGCCGGCTGCGATCTCGGGCGACCGGCGACATAGTTCAGCGATGTAGTTGCGGGCATCTTCCGGCTCCTTCAGGAGACTCCAAGCTGTTTGCCGTGGGGACGACGGCGGCGGCGAGGAAGATAGAGTTTGCTGCTGTGTGCGGTGGCGTCGTGAGCCATAGTGGCTCCTAACCCAACGCCTGACGATAGGTGATTGGCCAGTGAAACCTCGCTCGCGTAATTCATGCCAGAGTTGGGTGGCATTGTGACAACCCTCATTCCAGCGCTGCTCAAGATATTCACGATGCCGATCGACCTTGGACCTGCGCATCGCAACCCGTCGCTCTGGAAACACTTGAGCGCGGATCCATCGACGAATTGTTCTTATGCCGACACCGCAGCTACGAGCGATCTCATGCTGAGTGACACCCCTGCGGACCTGGTCCATCACGGCCTCATATTTTGCTAGGCGATTTTCTCTATTCAGCCTTTGCTTAGCCTGGATTCGAGGAGGCGGCTGGTCC
>JAJYAE010000131.1 GCA_021779695.1 Acidobacteriota bacterium
GCCCGGCTCCTCACGCGAGCCATAGAGAGCCTTGGCCAGTGAGCGATACAGGATGTCGTTGATGAGCGTGCTCTTGCCGCTGCCACTCACGCCCGTCACCACCGTCATCACGCCCAGTGGAACGCGAATCGTCAGGTCGTGCAGGTTGTGCTCGCGCGCGCCGGTCACGGTGAGCCATTTGCCGCTCAGCGCGCGCGGCTTCTCGCGATGCAGAATGCCCGCAGCGCCGGAGAGATACCGCCCCGTCAGCGACTCCGGACAGGCCATAATCTGCGCCGGAGTGCCCTCGGCCACCACATGGCCGCCCAGCCGCCCCGCGCCCGGCCCAAGGTCCAGCACGTAATCCGCGTGGCGAATCGTATCCTCATCGTGCTCCACCACCAGCACCGTGTTGCCCAGGTCGCGCAGCCGGACAAGGGACTCAATCAGCCGCATGTTGTCACGCTGATGCAGGCCAATCGAGGGCTCATCCAGCACATAGAGCACGCCGCGCAGCCGCGAGCCAATCTGCGTGGCGAGGCGAATGCGCTGCCCTTCGCCGCCAGAAAGCGTCGCCGCATTCCGGTCCAGCGAGAGGTAACTCAGCCCCACCGCGCACAGAAACTCCAGCCGCTCCTCCACTTCACGGCGAATCCTTTCGGCAATCAGCGCCTCGCGTTCAGTGAATTGCAGGTTGATCGCCGCGGAAAGCGCCCGATTCAGCGGCAGTGCCGTGAAGTCCGCAATCGACAGCCCGCCCACCTTCACCGCCAGCGACTCCGGCCGCAGCCGCTTGCCCCGGCATACAGGGCACGGCGTCGCCGACATGAAGCTCATCATGTACTCGCGATAGCCGTCGCTGTGCGCCTCTTCCACGCTGTCGCGCAGATAGGCCAGGATTCCGTGAAATCCCGTGCGCGGGCCCTCGCTCTTCGGCGGTCCATACACCAGGATGTGCTGCTGCTTTGCGGGCAGGTCCTCAAACGGCACCTTCAGGTCAATCTTGTAGCGTTCTGCAGCCAGCTGGATCAGCTTGAGCAGGTACTGCGACGCCGAACCAGGTCCCAGCCCGCCGTCGAGCAGCGGCTTCGACCAGTCGGTGATGACCTTTGCCGGATCAAAGTCATAGAGCGAACCCAGCCCGTGACACTCCGGGCACGCCCCAAAGTTCGAGTTGAAGCTGAAGCTGCGCGGCTCGAGCTTGGGCACGTCGAGGCCGCAGTCAGGGCAGGCCATTGACGACGAGAACAACTGCTCTTCGCCATTCGCCGCTGCCACCAGCACCAGCCCGTTCGCCAGTTGCAGCGCCTTGCTCACGGCCGCTTCCAGCCGCTTCTCTACGGCTGCCTGTGCAGCGGCGTCGCTCTTGAGGAGCACGCGGTCAATAATCGCCTCGATGGTGTGATTCTTGCGCTTGTCGAGCGCCGGCGGGTCGGCGAGGTCCGCAATCGCGCCGTCCACCCGCGCGCGAAAGCCCTGCTGGTCCAGCTCGTCGAGCAGCTCCTTGAACTCGCCCTTGCGTCCGCGCACCACCGGCGCCATCACCGTGACGCGCTCGCCCGCGCTCATCTGCAGGATGCGCTGCACCATCTGGTCCGACGTCTGCCGCGCGATGGGCCGGCCGCAGTTGGGGCAGTGCGGCGTGCCCACGGAGGCGTAGAGCAGCCGCAGGTAATCGTAGATTTCGGTAATGGTGCCAACCGTCGATCGCGGACTCCTGCTCGTCGTCTTCTGCTCAATTGAGATGGCCGGGCTCAGCCCCTCAATCGAATCCACATCCGGTCGCTCAATCTGATCGAGGAACTGCCGCGCGTAGGCCGAGAGCGTTTCGACGTAGCGCCGCTGGCCTTCGGCGTAAATCGTGTCGAAAGCGAGTGAGCTCTTGCCCGAGCCGGATAGCCCCGTGACCACGGTGAGCGTGTTGCGCGGAATGCGCACGCTGATGTCGCGCAGATTGTGCTGACGCGCCCCGCGCACCGAAATGTGAGTGATCGACATAGTCTGGGTTTGGCTCAGCCGCAGGGATGACGGGAAATTGCAGCGTGGCTGTTTCCGGATTGGGACTCTCTGGGGGTATTCTATTGGTCAACAGAAACAAGGGTCAACGCGCCGCATTTTCTGCGAGAATCGCTCCAACGATTCTGCGAACCGGCACATCGACTCGACCGGCCACAGAGCCACTGAGAGATTTCAGAAACGCCTTGGATTTTTTGCCCGGGTAGGAAAATGACCGATTTCTTTAATTTATTGATGCTGCTGTGTGCATCCATCGGAGCAATGGCGTTCGGAGTTCTCGCGGCATATGCCATCTTTCGCGTGGGCTTTGCCCTGATGCGTCCGTATCGCAGAGCGGCCGCCGTGCAGCCAAGTAATCAGCCCGCGAACGTTCTGTAATCTCTTTCGCAATCCTTGCTCTTCAATCCGGAAAGGGTGCGTCTCCCTGCACGGCCGATTCGTGCTCTACGGGTTGGGCGGAGCCTGCGGGCGTTGCTGGATCATCTGGAGCTGGCGCGCGCGCATCTGATCCAGAATCTCCTGCGGAGTTCTGGGCGGAGCCGGCGGGTTCTCCTGCTGCAATTGCGTCGTTGCCGGCTGCGCTTCATCCTGGTCCGCGTCACTCGGAGCTTCGGCTGCGTTGCTGGGTGTCATCGCACTGCTTCCACCGCCGCCGGCAGACCGCGAGGTGAGCAGAATCTCGTTCGGCGCTGCCAGTCCCTCGCCTCCGATCATCATCACGTTGTATCCCGAGCCCTGCAGCAGCTGGGCCAGCACATCCCGCGCCGGTCCCGGTCCATACTGCCCAAAGACCCGTTCATCATGCTGAAGTCCCACCACTTTTGCCCCCGTCGCCGTGGTGACGTCTCCAAAAATCTGAACCAGGCTCGAATTGGATGCGTCAATCTGCAATCCGTGGCTGTCCCACATGACATGCGCCGGTGTCGGCTTTTCGTTCACTGGCCATTGCGGCATTCGCGGAGGAGCCGGCGCCGCAGGAACGGCTGTGGCTGCCTTGGTCTCTGCCCTCGCTTTGGACGGCCGCACTCCATGCCGGTGCGCCCGGTGCGCTGTTCCGCTTGTTGCGTGGGCGGGCTCGGCCGCCGGTGACGACTTGCTGCCAGTTTGCCCAGCCAGACACCATGGACCGCCAAGCGCCAGCAGGGCCAGCGCACTCCACCTGCGCCAGCTGCCGAAGGCTTTGCGCCGAATCGCGCTCATCCAATTACGCTGCAACCCATCCATGACGGCCTCATCTCGCAGCCGCGCGCGGGAATCTGCCAATGCGCGTCGCCCGCCCGCTGCCCATCACTGTACTAGACTAACAGTGGACCTTGGACGCTCGACCGCGAGCGTTTTCCATAGGTAGAGAGGGATTTGCAAGCGATGCGTCTCTGCTGGAAGGGCTGGATCGCCGGGTTGCTGCTGGCTGTGCCGGTAGCGGGCCTGGCCGCAAACTGCACCACTGAGGCTGCGCTCTCGGCGCAGGATCGAAACCTCATCGCCGCCACCGGCCAGCGATTGGCCCAGGCTGTCGTCGGCCTGGACGAATCCACGCTCCAGAGCGCGCTTTTTCCGGCCGTGCAGCAGGATTGGCCCGGCATGAAGGGCGCCGTTGAAGATGCCGCCGCGCTGGTGAAGGGTGGCCAGGCACAACTGCGCAGCTTCTATCTCCTGGATAACTCCTCCGCCACCTCCACCATGGACCAGGAGTTCTTCTGCTCCAATGTTTCCGGTTCGCTTACCATCACCGTCACCATGCGCGCCTTGCCTCCCGGCCGTTACGCCGTCGTGCTGGCCGATGCCGCCGGCTCCGCGCTCGGCGGCCAAATGGGCTTTGTCCTCGTCTGGGATGCCACCGGCGCCACGCCCCAGTGGAAGCTCGGCGGCCTCTCCGTGCGCCAGGGCATCATCGACGGTCACGACGGCGTCTGGTATTGGACGCACGCCCGCGGCCTCGCCGCAGGCCCCCACACTTGGAGCGCCTGGTATACCTACGAACTCGCCCGCTACCTGCTGTTGCCGGTCGACTTTCTTTCTTCGAACAACCTGGAGAAGCTCTTGCAGGAGCAGGGCCGCATCCTGAATTCGCCCGCCAGTGCCTTCCCTTATTCGCTCACCGACGGGCCCCGTACCTGGAAAATTGACGGTCTCCGCATTGACACTTCTCTCCACGAGGCCGACCTTGGCGTCATCTATGAGTCGTTGGGCGTCTCCGATCCCTCGGCGCAACGCACAGAAGCCATCGCCGTCATGAGCGCCCTGCTCAGATCGCACTCCGGTATTCGACAGAACTTTCACGGCCTGTGGGCCTACACCAATCAGAATGGCAAGGTCACGCCCATCATCGAACTGCCCATGGGGCAGATTCCTTAGCCGCGTGCAGCTCTGATTCAACAAAGCTGAACAGTGAAGTTCACAGGTTATCCGGCAATATCCGAGGAGATCTCATGGTGGAAGCATTGATTGATCTGCGGTCCGATACCGTGACCCGGCCCACACCCGATATGCGCGCCGCCATGGCCGCCGCTCTCGTCGGCGACGATGTCTACGGCGAAGACCCGACCGTAAATTTGCTGGAAAAGCGCGCCGCGGAGATATTCGGCCGCGAAGCCGGCCTCTTTGTCCCCACGGGCACCATGGGCAACCAGATCGCCATTCGCGTGCACACGCAACCAGGACAGGAAGTGATCTGCGAGGCGCGCGCGCACATTCTCGACTGGGAGATGGCCATGGCGGCGGCGTTCTCCGGCTGCCTGCTGCGGACCGTGACGACGAAGCGCGGCACGCTGACCTGGCAGGAGATTGAGCCGCACGTGCATGCGCGCAGCACCTTTCGCGCATCCACAGGGCTCATTGAAATTGAAAACACGGCCAACATGGCCGGCGGCCGCATCACGTCGCTTGCCGCCATGGAAGAGATCTGGGCCGGCGCAAAGGAGCACGGCTTGCCGGTGCATCTCGACGGCGCCCGCATCTTCAACGCCGCTGCGGCGCTGGGCGTGCCGGTAAAGAAACTCACGCGCGGCTTTGACACGGTGATGTTTTGTCTCTCGAAGGGGCTCTGCGCGCCGGTTGGCTCCATGCTGGTCGGCTCCCAAGAAGTCATTGACCGCGCGCGCATCGTGCGCAAGGCCCTCGGCGGCGGCATGCGGCAGGCAGGCATTCTCGCCGCGGCGGGATTGATTGCGCTGGAGCAGATGCCCGCACGACTGCACGAAGACCATGCCAATGCCCGCCTGCTGGCGGAGGCTCTGGCCACGCTCGAAGGTATCGCGATTGACCCGAAGACCGTCGAGACCAATATCGTGATCTTCCGGCTCACGGGCCAGATCACGCCAGCGCAGCTCGTCGCCAAACTCAAGGAACGCGGCATTCTGGCCAGCGCGGTGGGGCCGGACGCCATCCGCCTGGTGACGCACCATGATGTGGACCGCGCCGCCTGCCTCAAGGCTGTGGATGCGCTCACAGAGATCATGGAAACGCCGGCGCACGCGCACTAGAACCTGCTCCGCACAGCCTGCTTGCGCCCCTCGCATTCGCGGGATAGACTCAACGGCGATACGCTGCCTCTGCCACCTTTCCTGAGAGGCAATGCGGCAGTCCGGAGGAGTGAGAGTGCGAGTTGGCCTGTTTACCCGTGAGTATCCGCCGCAGGTGTATGGCGGCGCAGGAGTGCACGTCGATTACCTGAGCCGCGAGCTCGCCAAAGAGATTGAAGTCGAAGTCCACTGCTGGGGCCCGCAGCACGGCGACCTGGGCAACCTGCATGTGCGCGGCGCGGAACCATGGCCCGAGATCACCAACGGCACCGAGGGCAAGTTCAAAGGCGCGCTGGAGGCGCTGAGCCTCAACCTCACTCAGGTCAAGGCGCTTGCCGGCGTCGATGTGGTCCACACGCACACGTGGTATGTCTCGATGGCGGGCTTTCTCGCCAAGAAGCTGTATGGTGTGCCGTTCGTGCTCACCACGCATTCGCTGGAGCCGCTGCGCGCGTGGAAGGCGGAGCAGCTGGGCAGCGGCTACGCCATGAGCTCGTGGATGGAGCGCACCGCCATGCTCGACGCCGACGCGATTATCGCTGTCTCGCAGGGCACCAAAGCCGATATTCAGCGCGCGTATCCCGACGTGGACCCGGCACGCATTCACGTCATCTACAACGGCATCGACCTGAACGAGTATCAGAAGACCAGTGAGACGAAAGCGCTCACCGATTACGGCGTCGATCCGACTGTGCCCTACATTCTGTTTGTCGGGCGCATCACGCGGCAGAAGGGCGTGACGCATCTCGTCGATGCCATCCGCTATCTGCCGCCGGAGACGCAGGTCGTTCTCTGCGCGGGCGCGCCAGACACGCCGGAGATTGCCGCCGAGCTGCGCTCTAAGGTCGACGAGGCGCGCAAGGCGCATCCGCGCATTGTGTGGATTGAGAAGATGGTCACCAAGCAGGAAGCGATCCAGCTGTACAGCAACGCGCGCGTCTTCTGCTGCCCGTCGGTCTATGAGCCCTTCGGCATCATTAATCTTGAAGCGATGGCGTGCCGCGCGCCTGTTGTGGCCAGCGCCACGGGCGGCATCAAAGAGGTCGTCGTAGAGGGAGAGACCGGCTACCTGGTGCCGTTCGATGCGGACCCGGTGACCAGTTTTCCGCGTGAACCGGAGAGGTTCGCACGCGATCTTGCCGGGCGTCTCAATGAGATGCTGCAAGACCCGGAGAAGTGCCGTCGCTTTGGCGAGGCCGGTCGCCGCCGGGTCGAAGAGACGTTCAGCTGGACCGCAATCGCACACCAGACTATCGCGCTCTATGCGCAACTGATTGACGAGCGCAAACGAAGCACGCATAAATAGGCCACCTTTTTCGCTGCACCCTGAGCCAGAGCGCATGCCGCGGCATTGCTGCAAGCCTGCAAACACGAAGGACGAACGCCATGAGCCACACTCCGAAAGACGGACGCAAGCGTGTTGTGATTGAAGCCATCTCGCCCGAGGTAGACGGAGGCCGATTCCCGGCCAAGCGAACCGTCGGCGACCAGGTGCGCGTCGAGGCAGACATCTTCACCGATGGACATGACTCCATCGCTGCATCGCTGATTGCGCATCGCGAGGGCTCGGATGAGTGGACCGAGATTCGCATGCATCCGCTGGTGAACGACCGCTGGACGGGCGCTTTTCGCGTGAGCGAGCTTGGCCGCTACGGCTTCAAGGTGCTCGGCTGGGTCGATCACTTTGAGACGTGGCGTGCGGCCCTGCTCAAGCGCATCAAGGCAGACTCCGATGCGGCGGTCGACTATCTCATCGGCGCGGACCTCATCCGCGAAGCCGCCGACCGTGCAAGCGGCGCAGACGCCACCTGGCTGCGCGAGCGCGCCGGCGTGCTGCGCTCGGGCAAGGCGCCAAAAGAGCTGCGCATGCACGCGACCGACCCAACACTGCACGAGCTCGCCCAGCGGTATCCGGACAAGAGCCACGCCACGGAGTCCGAGCGCGAAGTGAAGATCGTCGTTGAGCCGGTCCGCGCGCGCTTCAGCTCCTGGTATGAGCTTTTCCCGCGCTCAACTGCACAGCAGCCCGGCCAGCACGGCACCTTTGCCGACTGCGAGCGCCGCCTGCCGTACATCGCCGAGATGGGCTTCAACGTTGTCTACATGCCGCCCATCCATCCCATCGGGCGCAGCTTTCGCAAAGGCCCCAACAACAATCCTGAGTCGAAGCCCGGCGATCACGGCAGCCCATGGGCCATCGGCGCGTCCGAGGGCGGCCACAAATCCATCCTGCCGGAACTCGGCACACTTGCAGATTTCCGCCGCTTCATCGCCAAGGCGCAGCAGCTCAATCTTTCTGTCGCCATGGACATCGCCTTCCAGGCTGCGCCCGATCACCCCTACGTGCGCGAGCACGAGAACTGGTTCCGCAAGCGGCCCGACGGAACGATTCAGTACGCGGAGAATCCGCCGAAGAAGTATCAGGACATCTACCCGTTCGACTTTGAGAGCGAAGACTGGCCGGGAATGTGGCAGGAGCTGAAGAGCGTCTTTGAGTATTGGATTGCTCAGGGCGTCACCATCTTCCGCGTCGACAACCCGCACACCAAGGCCTTTCCCTTCTGGGAGTGGTGCATCACATCCATCAAGCAGGACCATCCTGAAGTCCTGTTCCTAGCCGAGGCATTCACGCGGCCCAAGATCATGTATCGCCTCGCCAAGCTGGGCTTCAGCCAGTCGTATACCTACTTCCCGTGGCGCAACGCCAAGGGCGAGCTCACGGAGTATCTCACCGAGCTTACGCAGACGCCGGTGCGCGAGTTCTTCCGCCCGAACCAGTGGCCGAATACGCCGGACATTCTCACGGAGTTCCTGCAGATCGGCGGACGCGCGGCGTTTTCGATTCGCCTGTTGCTCGCGGCTACGCTTGGCGCGAACTACGGCATCTACGGCCCGGCATTCGAGCTGATGGAGCACAAGCCCGTGCGGCAGGGCAGCGAGGAATATCTCGACTCGGAGAAGTACGAGATTCGCCATTGGGACCTCGACCGCCCGCACAGCCTGCGCCCGCTCATCGCGAAGGTGAACGCCATCCGCAATGAGAATGATGCGTTGCAGAGCGACTGGTCGCTCCGCTTTCACTTTACGGAGAACGATCAGCTGATTTGCTACACCAAGGAGTCCGAAGATCGTTCCAACCTGCTTCTGGTCGTCGTCAACCTCGATCCGCACCACACGCAGTCCGGCTTTGTTTCGCTGCCGCTCGGCGATCTCGAAATTCCCTATGATCGCGGCTACGAAGCGGAAGACCTGCTCACCGGCGAGCGCTATCTGTGGCACGGGCCACGCAACTACGTGGAACTGAATCCATCGCGCCACGCAGGCCACATCTTCAAGATTCATCGCCACCTGAAGGCCGAATCCGACTTCGAGTATTTCCTGTGAGCACTCGCCAGAGCGCTGTGGAGAATGGATGAAGAGCCATACGGAGTATCTCGTCTTCCATACGGTCAAACGCCGCGAGATGGTGCACATCACCGACGAGGTGGAAAAGGTGGTGCGGCGCAGCGGCGTGAAAGACGGGCTCTGCTTTGTCTCGCCCATGCACATCACCGCGGCCATCTACGTCAATGACCTGGAAGATGGATTGATCGAAGACATCTGGAAGTGGTTGGAAGAACTGGCCCCGGCGCGTCCCGACTACAAGCACCACCAGACCGGCGAAGACAACGGCGACGCGCACCTGAAGGCATTGCTGCTGCACCACGAGACGACGCTACCTGTAACCAACGGGAAACTGGACCTGGGCACATGGCAGCGCGTTTTTTACGCGGAGTTTGACGGCCAGCGGCGCAAGCGCGTCATCGTGAAGGTGCTCGGCGTCGAGTAGCCAGACACCGCGCTCCCACGCCTCGATGCGGGTGAGCCGCAAGCGCAAACGTGGGAGCTGGGTGATGCAGGCAAATCGCTAACTGATTTCGAGCACGTCGCCCGCTGCGGCTGCGGCAGCCTCTGCGCGTTCCATCAGCTTCTGTGCCACGGCAAAGAACTCCGTGGCCTGTGGGCTCTTGGGCCCGGCAAGCGTGACCGGCAGGCCGCGGTCGCCGCCCTCGCGAATCGCTGGTATCAGCTCAATCGACCCGAGGAAGGGAATGTTGAACTGCTTTGCCGTGCGCTCCGCGCCGCCCTTGGAGAAGATGTCGATCTCATGATGGCAGTGCGGGCAGGTGAAGTGGCTCATGTTCTCCACGATGCCAAGGACCTCGACGTTGACCTGCGCAAACATCTCCAGCGCCTTGCGCGCATCCTGCAGGCTCACATCGCTCGGCGTGGAGACGACGACTGCGCCGGTCAGCGGCACGGTCTGCACCAGCGAGATGACCACGTCGCCCGTGCCTGGAGGCAGGTCCACAATCAGGTAATCCAGCTCGCCCCAGTTCACCTGCTGCAAGAACTGGCGGATGATCTGGTGCAGCATGGGCCCGCGCATCACCAGCGGCTTGTCGCCCGGCGATATATATCCAATCGAAATCGTCTTGATGCCGTGCGTATCGTTGGGCTCAATCTGGTTGCCTGCGCCCACGCGCGGCTGCTGGGTCGAGCCCATCATGGTGGGCACATTGGGCCCGTAGATGTCGGCATCGATGAGGCCCACGCGCTGGCCCAGCCGCGAAAGCGCAATCGCCAGGTTCACAGCGACGGTGGTTTTGCCGACTCCGCCCTTGCCGGAACCGACTGCGATGATCTTGGAAACGCCCGGCAGTGCGACCGGCGCGGGCATGGCATGTGAATGTGCCATTGGTTGTGATGACTCCTTCCGTTCTTGCTGAATCGTTCAGAAATTGCTCAGGCTTTTGCCGCAGTGGACTTCAGCCGTTCGGCCTGTTCGCGGCGTTCCTGCTTCCGGCGCGCCGCCTCTGCTTCGCGATGTTCGCGGCGACGCAGCGCGTCGTTGTAGCGGCGAATTTCATTCGGCGTCTCCGGCAACAGACCGGGAATCTTCAACGGCCGTCCTTCCGTATCGATGGCCACGAAGACCAGGTAGGCGCTGGCGACATGCAGCAGTGTGCCGTTCTGTGGATGCTCGACCCAGACCTTGACGCCCACTTCCAGCGAGCTGGTGAAGGCGCGATTCACGCTCGACTTCAAAATCAGCAGGTCGCCCACATGCACCGGCTGGATGAAGTCGATGTGATCCATTGCCGCTGTCACCACGTGCGTCCGCGTGTGCCGGTACGCCGCCATTGCGCCCGTCAGGTCAATAAAGTGCATCAGGCGGCCGCCCAGCAGGTTGCCCAGTGTGTTTGTATCGTTGGGCAGGATGATCTCTGTCATCTCCGACTGCGTGCTGGCAACCGTGCGAGCCGCTGGTTGGTTCTCAGCCGAACTCATTCGTTTCCTTGCTCCGTTCCAGGCCGTCTTCGTTCCGGCTTACTCTGACCGATACAATGCAAGCAGCGGGGAAGTCGCGCAGAAGACGCCAGTTCCAGTTTCGGCAATCCCCGCCAATTACGCAAATGCCGCAGCGCGGCATTCTCAGGATACGGAATGGATAAGCTCGCAGGACTGAAGGAAATTCTTGCCCTGGACCCGAAGAACAGCTTCGCCCGTTACGGCGTAGCCATGGAACTGGCAGGCAGCGGGCAGGTGGAAGCCGCCTTGGCGGAGTTTGACACGCTTCTGGCCAACGACCCCGACTACACCGCCGGCTACTTTATGGCGGCGCAGACGCTCGCCAACGCGAAGCGGGTGCCCGAGGCAATTCAGCGCCTGAAGGATGGCATATCCTGTGCAGCCCGCACCGGTAACCGCCATGCGCTCAGCGAGATGCAAGGCATGCTCGACGAGATTGACCGCTGAGAGGGCGCCGAAGTGCCGCAGCCAGGCCTCCTTGCAGGGTTTGGTGGCGCGGCACGGCGATGAATCTTTTCACCCATTTCCATCAAACCCGCATCTATACTGATAGATATGCCGAAGTACTCTATCGTCGTTCCTTTTCATAACGAAGAGGAAAACGTCACAGTCATGTATGCCCGCCTGAAACAGGTGATGGAACAGGTGGGAGATAGTTTTGAGCTGGTGCTCGTCGATGACGGCTCCAGTGACC
>JAJYAE010000132.1 GCA_021779695.1 Acidobacteriota bacterium
AAGGCACGCTCATGGGCGGTCTGGTTGGTGCGTTTCTCGTTCTTGCCAGCTTTCTTCTTCTTCGTCACGATTTGGATAGCTCCTTATGGTCTGAACGATCGATTACAAAATGCGCGAGATGGTGTCTTCCGTAAATTTCAGTCTTTTTCTCCAGGTGGAATTGGATCGTCCAATCGCCCTGACGACCATCGCGGCCATATCGGGCATAGAGCCGCATGATGCGGCGAAGCTCCTTGTCATCCGGGAGCTGATAGCCGACTTCGCGCAGACCGCGCCTGGCCATCTGCATGAGCTCGTCCAGCTCTCTCTGCTGCCGCTTCCTGCGGCCATGTAGGGGCTTTCCCCATGGCTTGTAAAAAGCGATATGCAAGCGCATCCATCGCAGGTGCGCCTTCCAGGCAACCAGGAGCGCCGCATACTGTTCCTTCCCCACTGCCTGGATCAAAACTCGATTCGCCCGCTTCATGTGCCGCTCCAGGGAACGGATCACGCGATGTGACTTTGCTTTGAGTAGGGCAAAGGAACTGTTGTCGATGGGCGCAGTGGCTCTGAACCTGCGGTCCTTACTCCGGTGCTGCCGTCTCAGAAGCCGCACGTATTCGACATAGGCACGGATCGCAAAGATGGCCGCGCGGAGTTCGATGGTATCCACCCTCACCCATTGCCCGCTTTTGGAACGAGTATTTAGGGCTTCGCGGAGGCGGAGGGATTTTTCCATGCAGAATTGGTGATAGCACCCGCGGTCGAAGGAGGGTGCTATCACCAAAGGATTCTGCTAAGGCCGTTTTTCAATCTCTACCACCTGGGGAGAGCGTAAGACTCTCTCTGCTGATAGTGCTATCGCACTCGTGCATCGCAGATGCTGGATTTGCAAGGCGCGGCAGAGAACCTGCCTCTGCTCCTGTCCGAGTGATCGAGCTCACCCAAGTAAGCGTAGCCGACAAACCAGGCGCCACTTCGCGAATGAGCGCGTAGCCCTGTATGCGTCACTCGAAAAATCCAATTGATTGAGATAGGGCAAGATACCGTAACACAACAACATTTACATTCTCGCCCTCAGATCTGGTATCTCATAGAGCGTGGACACGGATCCGCAGCGGGCCTTTGAGCAATCTCGCAGGCAAAACGATTATGATTCTCAGGTCAACAAAGGGGGATGAAGGTGGACAACGGTCTCGTCGAGAAGATTCGCGCCGCGCGGCGCAAGCTCGCCACTGATGGCCCACCTCGTGTCCGATCCGCCGGTGACTTCGAACGCATCTCGATTGGGAAGTCGGACGGCGATGTCCTGCGCGACCTTGTGCTCGCTGAACGAGCGCGCACAGTAATCGAAATTGGCCTCGCCTACGGAGGTTCTGCACTCGCAATCGCAGAAGCGCTGGTTGCCAGCGGATCGGGTCAAGAGCGCCACCTGATTATCGACGCCTACCAGAATAGGTTCTATGGTTCCGGATGGAGCGCCATAGTCGAAGCAGACATCCCTGGCCTCTGTTTGCTGTTTGAGGAGCAATCCCAACTCGTTCTACCTCGCCTTCTGAACGACGGCTTTCTCGCAGACGCCGCCTTCGTGGACGGCAGTCACATCTTTCACAACGTGTTTGTTGATTTGTTTTACCTACGTGAGTTGGTGCGCCCGGGTGGACTGGTGATCTTGGACGATTGCAGCTACCCATCAGTTGCTACCGCGGTCCGATACTTCCAAGTGAATACTGGATGGGAGCCGGAGCCGATGCCAGCGCCTACGCGGCTTCGCGCATTCCGACTACCGAATCCCCGTACCGAACCTAACTTCGAGAGTTTCAAGCCATTTTAAGTCTCTTGCAAAGGGCGCCTGTCGTAAATAAATAATCTGTACATCTTTCATCCAGATGTGGCATCCCATTGAGTGTGGATACGGATGCCCAGCTCATCCAGTACTTTGCGGGTTTGTGGCCACATCTGGACGAACACGCTCGTCGGTTGGTGGCCGCTAGCAAAGCGTTGGAACTGGGGTATGGTGGCATTTCTCGGGTAAGCCGCGCCTGTGGCCTGTCGCGCGTCACCTTGACCAAGGGTGTTGAGGACCTGCAGGCCGCGCCTCTGGCGACGGGCCGCATTCGACGTGAGGGCGGCGGACGACACGCCCTGATGGTCAATGATCCTGGCTTGGTGCCGGCCCTCGACCGCATGGTTGAGCCCACGGCACGCGGCGCCTCCCAGTCGCCGCTGCGTTGGACCTGCAAGAGTGCCCGCACGTTGGCGGCACAACTGACGGCGCGGAATCACCCGGTCAGCCACACCAAAGTCACCCAACTACTTAAGCAGGCTGGCTACAGCTTGCAGGGCAACCGGAAGACCGAAGAGGGAGGGGATCACCCCGACCGGGACGCGCAGTTCCGGCATATAAACCATGCCGTCCAGAACGCTTTGCGCGCCGGTGAGCCCGTCATTTCGGTGGACACCAAGAAGAAGGAATTGATGGGCAACTATCAGAACCACGGCCGCCGCTGGCGTCCCAAGGGGACAGCGGAGAAGGTCAACGGTCATGATTTCCCCGGGCCAGATGTGCCCCGCGCATATCCTTACGGGATCTACGATCAGGGGCGTAATGCCGGTTTCGTCAATGTGGGAACGGACCACGATACCGGCGCGTTCGCGGTGGCCTCGATCCGCGGTTGGTGGCGCGCCGAAGGTCGCCGTTTGTATCCTGGAGCACGGCGACTCCTGATCACCGCCGACGGCGGCGGCAACAACAGTCGGCGCCTGCGATTTTGGAAATGGGAGTTGCAGCTCTTGGCCGACCAGACCGGACTTGCCGTCACGGTCTGCCATTTTCCGCCGGGCACCCGTAAGTGGAACAAGCTTGAGCACCGCTTGTTTTCCTTCATCTCCTCCAACTGGCGAGGTGAGCCTCTGCGCGACTATGAGACGGTGGTACGCCTGATCACCGCAACGACCACGGCCAGGGGCCTAAAGGTCACTTGCCGCTTGGACCATCGCAAGTACCCGGTTGGACGAAAGATCACCGATGAGGAATTTGCTCTGGTTAATCTGAAGCCCGAAAAGTTCCATGGCGAATGGAACTACACCATTCTTCCTCGTCAGCGTCGATAGTTGTAACGTTTATTGTTTTGCACTGCTTAAGCACTTTTCTTTGTCATTGTCACTGCCTCTGCAACGGATCTAATTCATAAACTCTTCCCAGAAGCGAATTGCGCGCCTTATCCATCCTTCGGCACTTGTGCCCGTGCCAAGTCCAAAGCCATGCCCTAAGGTCTTGAACTTGTGGAATTCAACCGGGATTCCCGCTGCACGCAATGCGGAGACACGCCTCTCCATCACGTACGGAGGTGCGATACCATCTTGTTCACCTACCACCACGAACGTCGGAGGATCTTCAGATGAGTATTCTGAATGCGCGGTGTAAGCCATCACTACAACCGACGGTCTCGGAAGCGCGTCGCCGCCATAGAACGCGACCCCATGTGTACCGATCGACGCCGCCATTCTCGCTCCTGCCGAGCTGCCCCACAAAGAATAGTTGCCCACGCCGACACCGAGAGTCTTTGCATTTCTGAAGACGTAGGAAATTGCAGCAGCCAGATCCTGGGTGGCGACCGCTCCTCCAAGCCCAGCCCTGTACCTCAGCACAAAAACGTTGTATCCACTCTTGCTGATTTCAACTGCATAGGGAAAGCCTTCATGCACTGAGGCGACGTAGGAGAATCCGCCGCCGGGACACACAATCGCGAAGGGCGCGCCGGGCTGTCCACGGAAGAAGAAGAGTTCTGTGTTTTCCTTTGTCGAGTCGGCCTGTTTTTGTGCCCCAGTGTAGAAATCGTAGAAGATGGCTCTCCCACTGTTCGCATCGTCAATCATTTGATTCAGCGCAGAGACCACATCGCTCGGATTTACTTCGGTGTGGTATGGAAGAAGAGTGCGGATGTCGCTCAGTCGCATGTTGACGTCAACATTGGGATCATCCCACGGCAGCATCAATCGGCCAAAGCCCGCAAAGGCAGGATGTACCAAGACATCCTGGATCGTTCTGTCGATGCTGAGATGACCGCGTCTACCTTCCATAGCCTGTCGATTCATGGTATTGACTGAAGCTATGTTCGATCGATCTTTTTCCTGTCCCTGTGCCGCTGAA
Organism: Acidobacteriota bacterium; assembly: GCA_021779695.1. The sequence goes on from JAJYAE010000132.1 coordinate 4,133, forward strand.
TGAAGAGAGACTGACAGCAGAACGAGGACAAGGCAGGTCGAAGGAAAAGTAATCGTTCGCATTGCGATCATCGTAGGAATGGCAACTGGTCTGCGGTGAGGCACATGATTCAAAAGCCAGCCCACGCCCCTCACTTCGGGCTAAGGCCCCGCTCGATGGAGGCATTGAAAGCGGCGCGTTTCCACTTGCTTTTCGTTGGAAGCAGCGTTTTCACATTGCCAAGCCTGCAATCCCTCTACTTCACGCTGTTGTATTCTTCATCACTCACAGGCCTTAGCCAAATTGTCTTTCCTTTCTGAGTGGGCGTCACCGCTATGTAGGCAAACGTGCTATTCGGTGCCGCCGCATGCCAATGCTCTACGCCAGGAGGACACTTGATGACATCTCCCTTGTGGACGATTCGAACAGGCTTGCCCTTCTCCTGGTAATAGCCCGTTCCTTCGGTGATCAGAAGCACCTGGCCACCCGGATGGATATGCCAATCCAGCCTGGCGCCAGCGCCGTAAGTTGCGAGGGCAATACCTGGATCAAACGTGCTGTCGCCTACATTCAGCTCGTTCAGCCAGATCTTTCCCGTGTGATTCTTGACCGTCGCCAGTTCTCCTTTTGGAAATGGCGTGCCGCTCGTTTGTCCTTGGCATTGAAAGACGCATAAAATGCCCGCCACCAGAGCGATGATTCGAAACCCTATTGTCATGCATTTTTCCTTCACGATTTACTTCTCCTGGAAGACTTCTCTGGCGACTGCAACAGCGTTCACGGCGTTCGGCCACCCTGCGTAGAAGGCCAGATGCGTAATGACCTCGACAATTTCTTCCTGAGTGACGCCGTTTTTGCGGGCGAGCCGAATATGAGACCGTAACTGTTCCGGACGATTCATTGCAATGAGTGCAGCGACCGTAATCAGACTGCGATCGCGCTTCGAAAGTTCCGGTCGTTCCCAGACATCGCCAAATAGAACGTTGTCTGTCAACTCTGCCAGTTTTGGATCGATGTCGCCCATTAGTTTTTGGGCTGCCGACGGTTCTTTGGTCATGCCTCCAACTCCTTCCGATACGGACGGAAGACTCGCATACTGCGCGTCGCTAACCTTTTCCATCCATTCCACGGATTTGCCATCGAGTGCTTCCACGATGGCGATATGCGCCATCGAACTGTTCGGCGCGGCCCCGTGCCAGTGCTTCTGGCCGGGCGGAATCCACACTACATCTCCCTGATGGATTTCCTGTACTGGATCGCCCCAGCGCTGCACCCGGCCCGTGCCCGCGGTCACAATCAGGATTTGGCCCAGCGGATGGGTATGCCACGCGGTACGCGCGCCGGGATCGAAAGTAACGAGGGCGCCGGACGCACGCGCTGGAGCGGTCGCCTGAAACAGAGGATCAACGCGCACCGTGCCGGTGAAGTGCTCGGCTGGCCCTTGCCGAGAGGGTTGCGAGCCACTCCGAATTATCTGGATCGCTCCTGGGTCGTTCGGGGTTTGGCTTTGCAAACCTGATGCCGCCATCAGAAGTGCGACTCCAACTCCTGCAATGATCCTCATGGTCGTCCTCCCGAGGTGCCACGAAAAAGAGTAGCTCAGAGTCCAGTCATCTTCAGCACAGCTTCCGGAAGCCGCGCGCCTTCGAGTTTCAGACTCGAAGCGATTTCATCGATGTGCTGAAGCTCGACAGCTGTCAACTCGACATTCACCGCTCCAAGATTTTCCTCGAGCCGATGGAGCTTGGTGGTTCCTGGGATCGGCACAATCCATGGCTTCTGAGCCAGCAGCCAGGCAAGTGCGACTTGTGCAGGCGTCGCAGCCTTGCGCTCCGCGACGGCTTTGACCATCTCGACAAGAGCCATATTTGCCTTGCGGGCTTCGGGCGAGAAGCGTGGCACGATGTTCCGGAAGTCGGTTGGATCGAATTTGGTGTTCTCGTCAATCTTCCCGGTCAGGAACCCGGCGCCGAGTGGGCTGAACGGCACGAAGCCAATGCCAAGTTCCTCCAGCGCCGACAGAAGCTCAGCCTCAGGGCCGCGGTAGAAGAGCGAATATTCGCTCTGCACCGCGGTGACTGACTGCACCGCGTGTGCGCGGCGAATGGTCTGAACCGCCGCTTCCGACATGCCGAAGTGTTTGACCTTCCCCTCTGCGATCAATTCCTTCACCGCTCCTGCTACGTCCTCGATCGGCACATCAGGATCAACACGGTGCTGATAGAAGAGATCGATGCAATCAATTCGAAGCCGCTTCAGGCAGGCATCGGCCACAGCCTTAATATGCTCGGGTTTGCTATTGGTCCCGGGACCGCGCTTGCCGGTTTCAAGGTCAATATCAAAGCCGAACTTTGTGGCAATGGTTACCTTGTTGCGAATCGGCTCGAGCGCCTCGCCCACCAACTCTTCGTTCGCGAACGGGCCATAGGTTTCAGCCGTATCGAAGTGGGTCACGCCTAGGTCATAGGCGGCACGAATCAACTTGATCATCTCGCCCTTGTCCCCTGCTGGGCCGTAGGCTGAGGTCATGCTCATGCAGCCGAGGCCAAGAGCGGAGACCTCCAGGTTTCGTCCGAGAATACGCTTTTGCATTTCTTCTCCTTCGTGGGTTCTACGCGAATGCGAATCCGCTGTGTTTGAGCGGCAGCGTGCGAATGCGCTTGCCCGTTGCGGCAAAGACTGCATTCGTTACGGCTGGGATTACCGGCGGCAGCATAGGTTCGCCGAGTCCTGTGGGCGCAAACTCCGTTTTGCGGAAGTGGACCTCGATCTTTGGCGCTTGACGCATACGCAGCATCGGTTGCTGGTGGAAGTTCGCCTGCTCCACCTGTCCCTTGGCCAATGTAATCTCTTGCTCCATGTGGCTCAATCCCTCAATTATGCCGCCAAAAGCCTGATTCTCTGCCGCACGAGGGTTGATCACATGGCTGCCCACATCACCAGCCGCCCAGATCTGGTGAACAGTGATGCGGTTCTGGGAATCGACGCTGAGATCGGCGACTTCTGCAAAGTAACTTTGGTGGCAGAAGAAAGCCGCGATACCCATCCCACGTCCCGTCTCCTTTTTGCGTTTGCGCCAGTTTGACTTCTCTGCAACCAACTCCAACACTCCACGCAAGCGCTCGGGGTTCAGGGTTTGAGGATTATTGGGTTGGAACTCAAAGCCTGAAGCAGGCGAATGCGAGAGCAATTCAAGCTGAAGATCAAGCGGGTCCCGTCCCGAAGCGAAGGCCAGCTCATCGAGGAAAGATTGCAGAACAAAGGCGCGGCCATTGGCGCCTGGTGCACGTAGCGGCCCCGTGCGGATCCAAAGAGGAATGGAGTTCGACATTCCGAGCTGGTATACGGGCGCGTATCCCGCCGGGAACTCGTGAGGATCGATGCCAGCATCAAAGGACGTTCGCTTGCCATCGCCGAAGGTGATGAAGTGCTGTCGCCACGCAACAACACTGCCCTTTGCATCAAGGCTCGCCTTCAGGCCGATTGTAGCGGCGGGGCGATAATTGTCGTGCGTCATGTCGTCTTCACGAGACCATGTAATCTTGACCGGTTGGCCCGCCTGCTTGCTGAGCCATGCAGCCTCCACATCATCATCGTTCACATAGCGACGGCCGAAGGCTCCACCAGCACGGATCATGTGGACTTTCACGTCTGACTCGGAGATATCGGTAATCTTTGCCGTGACGCGGCGAACAGCGGCAGGATCCTGTGTCGTGCTCCAGATTTCCAATTTTCCAGCTTGGAAGGATGCAGTGGAACCCTGCGGTTCAAGCGTGTTGTGCGGGAGAAAGGGATAAGCGTACGTGGCCTCCAGGACTTTAGAAGCATTCTTCAAAGCGGCATCGACATCCCCGTATCCATTCACCACCTGTCCAAAGGGTTGCTTGAGGGCGTCGGCGGCTTGTTGCGCAAAAGTTGCGGAGTCCTGGTAAGTGCCTGGGCCGAAGTCCCACTCGACTTTGAGGCTCTTGCGCGCTCTCTGCGCCTGCCACCAGGTATCAGCAAGAATCGCCACGCCCGGCTCAAGACCGGGGTTAAGAGGAAGAATCCTATCGCTTGTCAGTGTTCCTTCGACGACGATGACGTGTCGCACTCCGGGCAACTTCGCGATTTCCTCGGTGTTCGCCGTCTTGACCTTACCGCCGAATACAGGACACTTGTGGAGTACAGCGTGGAGCATTCCCGGAATCTCCACGTCGATACCGAAGATGGGTTCTCCAGTAACGATGGCGCGGTTATCCACTCCACTTCGCGAAGTTCCAATGATGGTGTAATTTGCCGGGTCCTTCAACTTCACTGCGTCGAGCGCAGGCAGGGTGAGTGCGGCAGCTTTAGCCACCAATTCGCCATAGCCCGCAGACCGGCCCGATGCAGAGTGCAGTACATGGCCGGCCTTGGTCGTGCATTCAGATTCGGATACACCCCACGCGGCCGCGGCAGCAGATACGAGGATCTGCCGCCATGCTGCTCCAACCCGGCGAAGTGGATCCCAATTGATTGGAGTCGCCGTGCTGCCGCCCAGGAACTGGAAGCCGTAAAGCTTGTCATTCCCGTCTGCCTGTTCAACTCGTACATCCTTCCAATCAATGTCGAGCTCCTCAGCAATGAGCATCGGGAGGTGAGTCTTCACTCCCTGACCGGCCTCGGGATTCTTGGCCATGATGGTGACGGCGCCGTCAGGCGCAATGCGAACGAAGGCGCGAGATTCGAGGGCATTGAAAGAACGGCGCGGCGACTGTCCGAACGCCACGGGCCTCCCGTAGATGCCAAGGACATATGCTCCACCGGCTGTAGCCGTGATCTTCAGGAATGAGCGGCGATCGAGCTTCATTGTCCAACTCCTTTCGCGGATAGCAACTCAGCTACATGATGAATCGCCTCGCGGATACGCGGATAGGTACCGCAGCGGCAAAGGTTGCCGCTCATCGCCGAATCGATATCCGCATCGGTCGGCTTCGGCGTTTTCGAGAGCAATGCTGCAGCGGACATGATCTGTCCCGGCTGACAATAGCCGCATTGGGGCACGTCGATTTCTTCCCATGCCTGTTGCACAAGATGGGTCTCTGTTGCGGCAAGGCCCTCAATGGTCGTAATTTCTCCATTCGCCACGGCACTCACGGGCGTGATACATGATCGAACCGCTTGACCATCAATATGTACTGTGCATGCCCCACACATTGCGATGCCGCAGCCGTATTTGGTGCCTTTCATACCAAGCACGTCCCGCAGAACCCAAAGCAGTGGCGTATCGCCCGGCACATCGACTGCATGAGTCTGTTTGTTTACGTTCAACGTGACTCCCATTCAGCGCCCTCCATTCTCTAGTCCCCCAAATCCAGGTGCAAAATAAGTTGGCTCCGTGTCGCTGTGGGCATCATCAGAATCCTGGCAACCGCACTGCCCATAAAAGCTCCTGCCCCGTCATCCTGGCCGTACTATCCCATCTCAGAAATCGGCGCGCTTCCCCGATTCGGTGGCCAACTGCATCACGTCAAGCCGCGGTTTCCAGGGATCCGGGATTGCCCCGGCTGAGCCATCGGGATGGAATTCAAAGATCAAATCCTTGTTGGGATCGTAGCGCGGCCACGCCGGCAGCCCCGTACCATTCGGATCGCCGATCTTGGCGAAATGGACCCAGTAGCTTTGCGCCATCCGGGAGATCGCTTGATCCTGGGCTGTCGGCGGGGTTGGCGGGCCGAAGCCTGCGACGCCCAAGGTGCCGAATACGAAGGGGATTTCACCGCCGTGAGGGGTCCCCGGTAACCGTTCCCGCAGCGCAGTCTGTACGTAGGAGAACCGATAGAGATAGACGGGAGAACCGCTGGCTGCGAATGCCCTCGCTGCGAAACGGGCTGGCTCTGCCTGGCCGAAGTCGTTGTTCGCTTCGGATAACAAGGTGGCCAAAGCAGTCTTTCCGTCGGGATCGTAGGCCGCCTTCGCCTGAGCGCTCCATCGGCCGAAATGAGCAAACAGCTGCTCCTTGGTAGTTGCCCTGATCCGGGGACCTGCAAAGTCGGCGCTGTTGCTTCCTAGCATGAGTGGAACATGCGGCGCACGGCCTGCTTTGTAGGCTGTCTCCGCAGTCTCTGTGATCAGCTTGCCGTCAAGGATTGGCGTCGTTTCGTAGGATGGCACGTTGACTCCTGGCTGGGCCGGCGCTCCGCGAAGAACCTCTTCGGCGCTGAGGGCGCGCAGACGGGCCAATGCGGCTTGATCCGTGCCCTCGATTCCCATCGAGCGCGCGAAGTTGATCCCGATCGTCTCGGCTGAAACCGGATAGTTCGGATCCACACCGTCCTTGCTCAAGGGACGGGCAGTGAGCACGCTGTCGCGCGAGCCGCCAGACTCGACGATGGCCTTTTGGAACAGGCCGCGCGCCTTGGGCATCGTAAGGAGGCTGTGCACCGAAACGCCGCCCGCGGAGAACCCAAAGATCGTGACGTTGTTCGGATCGCCTCCGAAAGCAGTGATGTTGCGCTTAACCCACCGCAGCGCCGCGATCTCATCCATATACGCGTAGTTCGCCTTTAACTCATCGGGGCGCTCGTGACTCAGCGCGGGAAAGGCAAAGAACCCGAAGCGGCCCACGCGGTAATTGGCAGCGACCAGGATGACGCCTTGTTTTGCGAACTGGGCTCCCGATGTCAACGGCATCGCGCTGGAGCCGCCCACGAATCCGCCCCCGTAGATCCAGAACATCACGGGTAGCTTTGCACCTAGTGTGGCACCCGCGGGGCTCCAGACGTTCAGGAACAAGCAGTCTTCCGATGGCGCCTGCGTCAGAGGCCCACCAGGTGCGGGCGGCGGGCCGAACCGTGCCTGCATGCAGTCCGCTCCGAATTCTGTCGCATGCCGCACGCCGGACCACCGCGCCACCGGCTGAGGCGGACGCCACCGCAGGTCGCCCACCGGAGGTGCTGCAAATGGAATGCCTTTGTAAGAAACGACGCCGTCTTCAACCACCCCTTGCAACTGGCCGCTGTCCACTCGCACAAGAGGAGGCGTCTGCTGCGCGGCGGAGCCAACACCCATCGCAGCCACCCCCGCCAGCCAACACAACAGAAGCTTGATCAACCTGGAAGCCTCCGTGACGCTGTGGCCACGTTCTGCGCGCATATCATTGCTCCTTTGCATTGTTCCCTCTTCTCGATTTCGGTTATCTCAACGATTCGCTCAGCGTTGCGGATATTTCTACTTTGCGGGTGCTTCAACACCGGAGAGCAACAGAACCATTGCCGGCAACCGCGCACCGTGGACCGGCGTGCGGAGCAACGCGGCATTCAGCTGTGTGATTTCGCCGAGTGAGAAGTGCACGGTGTCCGCGCCGATGTTGTCGAGCATCTGCGGCATCTTGGTCGTGCCAGGAATAGGGACAATCCACGGTTTCTGCTCCATCAGCCTGGCCAGGGCGATTTGTGCGGGAACAGCTTGTTCCCGCA
>JAJYAE010000459.1 GCA_021779695.1 Acidobacteriota bacterium
GTGGGCCTTCACAACGAAATCAAACGACCCGTCTTTAGATGGCCAGCAGGGTGAGTTCGATGTCATTTCAGCACGTAATGGCAATCACGGCCCGGTGCATGTGGCAAATCGGTTTCACTTCAGTTACGCCGATGGCACGCCGTATTATCCGCTCGGAACGACAACATATCAGCTGTTTCAGCAGAGTCGGGAGGCTCAGGTCCGGAACATGGGCACCTTGGCCCGGACAGCATTCAGCAAAGTCAGGCTCTTTGTCATGCCGTTTTCATCATTAAGTTCTGGAGCATGCCCTTTCTTGCACAAAGATGACTCCGAGCTCGATTTTGAACAGTACGACATTGATTTCTTCAGAAGATATGAAGCTGGATTGCTCGATCTGCAGGCATTGGGCATCGAGGCTGATTTGATTCTGTTCCACCCATACGATATGCAGGGCAAGTTTTCACGACTTCCACAATCGCAGGATGAGAATTACATTCGTTATACAGTCGCACGTCTTTCCGCGTTTCGGAATGTCTGGTGGACCCTCACGAACGAGTTCGACCTCTATCCACAATTCGGTATCTATAAAGACTGGCGAGCGCTGGGCAACCTGCTGGCCGCTAGCGATCCATTTGACCATCTTCGCGGTATACACAACAGCTGTGTGGGTTTCTATGACAACTCGGAAAGCTGGATTACACACGTCATTCTGCAGGACATCACTCTACAGCGTCTGACGGCGGTTCAGCGCAATGACTCTGCCATGGGATTGAGCGCTCGGGGGTTCGGCAAGCCTGTCGTGATTGACGAATACGGCTACGAAGGAAATATTGCGATGACTTGGGGTAGTCTTGCCCCGCGTGAGGCCGTGGAAATGCATTGGAGCATCGTAATGGCGGGCGCGTATGGATCGCACGGCGAGTCCTATTTCAAGACGCCACATGGGGAACTCGTTGGCGAAGCGCCCGCGCGGCTATTCTTCCTGAAGCAGATTATGGCGGAAGCGCCGTTCCATAAGTTGGAACCATTGCCAACTGTCATTTCCAGTGAAGATCCTTCGATCACTGTGCTTGGTACGCCCGGTAGTTACTATATTTTTCATTTCGATCAACCCAAGGAAGAGGCTTCATGGAATTTGGGTTTCTTCGGTCCGGCTACTCCTGCGCAACCGCTGCCGATCGTGAACCGCTCAGTCGATCCGAATACTTGGAGAACGCAGGCTCCCAAATTCACCATTGTGGAAGGGGTGTACCGGGTTGAGATGATTGACACATGGCAAATGAAGGTCCACCATGTGGGCTTCACGTCGGGGGTGTCACAGCAATTCCGATCTCTGATTGAGCCGGGATTGGTCCGTCTTATCCGGGTGGATAGCGCACCCGCAAAGGAAGAGGTATTGCCCATTGACCAGTTGCTTCAAAGGTATGCGTCACCCTTCTAGAGGCCAACCTTGCGGGTCGCCCATCGGCATATTTATGCATGTAAGAAATAACTCCATGACAAAGACAAATGCTGCGTGTATTTTGTAGTTGGGCCGTGTCTTCGAAATGTAGGTGTTCGATGAACCGCAGAGGAATGTTGAATTTCGGCACTTTAGACGTTTGAGTTCCGATCCTCACGGTCCATTCCAAGTGGAGAACAGACGCCTGCGATTGCAGATGGTCTGATTTACTTCGCATACGGATGGCGATGACGAGCTGATCACACACAACGGGATTTCTGAAGAGATGAACGAGACCACACTTAAAGAATTGGACGGACTGGAAGAACGTGCCGCCTGGTTATCTGCTCAGGCGAATTGGATTCGCCTGAGCGCAATGACCATGACGAATCATTCCCGCCTGGGCCACACGGGCGGCGATCTTTCCTCTGCCGATATTCTGGCCACACTGTACCTGGGCCAGGTGCTCAAACTGGATCCGGCCAATCCGCTCTGGCCCCAAAGGGACCGCTTTGTGATGTCGAAGGGGCACTGTTCCGGTGCTTTCTACTCGACGCTGGCGCGGCGGGGGTTCTTCCCTGTGAGTCAGTTGAAGACCTTCATGGATCCGCTGTCCATGTTGAATGGACATCCGGACAGGAACAAGCTTCCCGGTGTCGAGGCGAACACGGGGCCGCTTGGGCATGGCCTTCCCATCGCTGTTGGCATGGCACTCGCCGCGCGGATGCGGAAGGAAACCTGGCGGGTCTTTGTACTCGTCGGGGATGGTGAATTGCAGGAGGGCTCGAACTGGGAGGCTGCCATGTGCGCCCAGCAATACCAGCTCAACAACCTGACCGTCATCGTCGATCGCAACCGTATCCAGCAGGGCGATTTCACGGAGAACACAATTCGCATGGAGCCGCTCGCAGATCGCTGGGCATCCTTTGGATTTGCCGTGAAAGAAGTCGATGGACACGACCATCGGGCTCTGTTGCAGGCCTTCACTTCTCTGCCGCTGGCCGAGGACAAGCCAACCTGCCTGATCGCGAAGACGACGAAGGGCAAGGGGGTTTCGTTTGCGGAGAACAAGCCAGCCTGGCATCACGGCGTGCCGACACAGGAACAACTTGACCAGGCGCGTCAGGAGTTGGGCGTGGAGGTGACGTGGTGAGCGCCTCGATTGAAAACAAGCAGGAAGCCGGGAAGCAGCAATTGTATGACTGCCGCGATGCGTACGCGAAGACTCTCGAAGAGATGGCCGCGAGTGATGTGCGTGTCGCTGTCGTGATCAACGATTCGCTCTCCTCGGCCAAGATGAAGATCGG
>JAJYAE010000460.1 GCA_021779695.1 Acidobacteriota bacterium
GAGGTCGGTGCCCTCCACGTTGGCGTAGATGTCGAGGACGGGCTGGATGTCATAGTGGCTTACGGTGCCGAGTTCAGCGCCGGGCGCGATGCCGGCGACGTTGCCGAGCACCTGCACGGGGCTTGCGGCGCCGGGCGCGGCGGTGGCGGCAGACATGCTGCCGGCGGGCAGCGAAGAGGCACTGCCGTTGACGGGCAGGCTTTTGAGTTCAGCCATAGTGTCCACGCCATATTGCGGAGACTGCACGGCGACGTTGTAGCTGACGCCATTGTTTGGATCGAGGAAGAAGGTGGGCGAGGTCTGGAAGCTGCCGCTGAGGGCCACGAGGAGGTTCTGTGCCACGTCGCGCTGGGTCAGGCCGATATCGCGGGCTCGTGTGCGGTCCACATTGACGGTCAGGTTGGGCATGTCAAAGGGCTGCTGGATATGCGCATCGGCGATGCCGGGGACGTAGCGCACTTCGTTCAATATGCGCTCGGCCAGGGCGCGGTTGCCGTAGAGATTCGGTCCGACAAACTGAATGTCAATGGGCGCGGCGAGACCGAAGTCCAGAATCTGCGTGACGATGTCAACGGGCAGCACGTAGAAGGTGACGCCGGGGTATTGATCGGCCAGTACCTGGCGGAGGTGATTGACATAGGCCTCAGTTGGGTGATGGTCCTTGCTGAGCTGCACCTGGATATCGGCGTCCGCGGTGCCGACCGGGGCCGAAGTGGAGTAAGACAGATTGAGGCCGGAGTAGGGCAGACCGATGTTGTCGACGATGGTGACGACTTCGCTCGCCGGAATCTCGCGGTGGATGGTGTTGTCGATGTGGTCGCAGAGCGCGGCGGTTTCTTCAATGCGCATGCCGGTATGCGCGCGCACATGAATCTTGAACTGGCCGGAGTCGACTGAAGGGAAAAAGTCCTGGCCCAGCCAGGGCAAGAGGATGACCATTGAAGCCACGTTGAAGACGAGAAACAGAATCAGGAAGATGCGCGCGTGATCCACGCAGAGGGTGAGCAGTCCGAGATAGGCGCGGCGAAACTTCTCAAAGCCGTTTTCAAAGGCGAGCTGGAAGCGGACGAAGGGGTTGTAGCTGATGCGCTTGCGGGCGGTTTCGGCGTCGTCGTGCTCCTTGAGCAGATACTTGGCCATGGTGGGCACCAGGGTGCGCGAGAGCAGGTAGCTGGCCAGCATTGCGAAGACCACCGCTTCAGCCATGGGGACAAAAAGATAGCGCGCCACGCCGCTGAGGAAGAACATGGGCACGAAGACGATGCAGATGGAGAGCGTGGAGACGAGGGCTGGAATGGCGATCTGCGCGGAGCCGTCGAGGATGGACTGCTCCAGTTCCTTGCCCGCTTCGAGATTGCGGTTGATGTTCTCGATGGCGACGGTGGCGTCGTCGACCAGGATGCCGACGGCGAGCGCCATGCCGCCGAGGGTCATGATGTTGATGGTCTCGTGCAGCATGGCGAGCACGATGAGCGAGCAGAGGATGGAGAGCGGGATGGAGACGGCGATGATGATGGTGGAGCGCCAGCTTCCGAGGAAGACCAGGATCATCATGGCGGTGAGGCAGGCGGCGACAATGGCCTCGCGGACCACGCCGCTGATGGCGCTGCGGACGAAGATCGACTGGTCCGACAGCGGATTAATCTGGAGTTGCGGCGGCAACTGGCCCCTGACGCTTTCGAGCTTGGCGCGCACGCCGGCGATGATGTCGAGGGTGGAGGTCGAGCCGGTCTTCATGATGCTGAGAAGGATGGCGCGCTTGCCGTCGACGCGGACGATGTTGGTCTGCGGCGGAAAGCCGTCGCGCACGTGGGCCACGTCACGGACATAGACGATGGCGCCATTGATGCCCTTGATGGGCATGTTGTTCAGGTCGTTGAGGACGTCGGGCGCGGAATTGGTTTCGACGGCGTACTCGAAGTTGTCAATCTTGATGGTGCCGGAGGGCGCGATGACGTTTTGCGCAGAGACGGCGTTGACGACGTCGGAGGGCGTGAGTCCGCGGCCCTGCAGAGCCGGCAGGTCGATGTCGACCTGGATCTGGCGCTGCTTGCCGCCATAGGGAAAGGGCATCTGCGCGCCCTCGATGGTGGCCAGTTGGGTGCGGATGGTGTTGGTGCCAAGGTCGTACAACTGCTGCTCGTTGAGGCCTTCTCCGGAGAGGCCGAGCTGCAGCACGGGCACGCTCGATGCGTTGTACTGGATGATGAACGGCGGATTTGTGCCCGGCGGCATCTGGCGCAGGATCACCTGGTTGATGGCGCTGACCTCGGCGACGGCGGAGCCGATGTTGACCCGGGGATGGAAAAAGATTTTGATGACGGCGACGCCATTGAGCGACTGGGATTCGATGTGCTCGATGTCGTTGACCGTGGTGGTGATGACGCGTTCGCTGTTGAAGACGATGCGGGTGGACATCTCCCGCGCGGAGAGGCCGGTGTAGTTCCAGACGACCGTGACGACGGGGATATCGATGTTGGGAAAGATATCCGTCGGCATCGAGAGGATGCTGTAGGCGCCAAGGATCAGGATCAGGAACGCGAAGACGACGAAGGTGTAGGGCCGCCTCAGCGCAAGCCGGACAATCCACATAGTGCTGGTACTCTCTCCTGCGGCAGGACCAGAGAGGCTCTCTTCTGTCTGGTTTCGCTCAAGTCCGCCACTCTGTGATGGCAGCGCCGGCCTGAGTGCCGTGGCTCGGGATGTATTATCCCTGGTTTGC
>JAJYAE010000133.1 GCA_021779695.1 Acidobacteriota bacterium
GTACATCAGCGCAATCAGCGCGCCGGCGCCAAAGACTGCGCGCGGCAAGGTGCGGTGTGGGTTGTGCACCTCTTCGCTCATGGCGGAGACGAGTTCGAGGCCTGTGAAGGCGAAGGCGATCTGCGACCAGAAGTTGACGGTGTCCCAGTTCCACGCGGGCAACATGTCGGCGAGTGTGAAGTGCGTTGCCGAGCCATGGCGCAGCGCAAAGACGGCAGCAATGGCAGCAAGCATCATCAGCGGAACGTATGTGCCCACGCCGCCCGCATTTTGCAGCCACTTGCCGATGTTGAGGCCGATGATGTTGAGCAGTACGGCCACCAGCAGCATGGCAAGCGAAACCAGCAGAAGAAACGTACGGTCCTGCGAGAGAGCCACGCCGCGCCCGCCCACAACGTAGGCGGCCATCGAGGCGCTGGCGAGCAGCAGGCCGGGAAAGTAAAAGACCGTGTAGATCCAGTAGGTCCAGCCGGCGACGAAACCGTGAAAGTCACCGAAGGCCTCGCGCGACCAGACGTAGAGGCCACCCTCATGCGGAAAGCGCGAAGAGAGCTCGTTGATGACCAGCGCTCCGGGAACAAAAAAGAAGACGGCTGCCAAAACCCAGAGGCTGATGGACGAAGTGCCGTTGTGACCCGCTGCAGCGATCCAGCGGGGCCCTAGCACGGCTGCGATGTTGAAGAGCAGCACATCCCAGAAGCCCATCGTCTTGCGCAGCTCTTGCTTTGCGTCCGTGGGACTGCCGGCTGCAATCGTCATGGTGTCATCCCTTTGCGCGATTTCTGACGCGTCACGCCGCTGAAAATCATATCGGATGCGGGGGATGTCCGTAAGTGCAGTGGGAGACGAGACGCGGCGCATCGTGGCAGAGATGTTCTGCGAAAATAGGAGAGCATGCTTTCTCTGCAAAACGCCGGCAAGCGCTTTGGTGCGCGTATCCTCTTTACGGAGGCCAACTGGCTCATCCGCAGCAACGAGAAGACCGCGCTCGTCGGCGCCAATGGCACGGGCAAATCGACGCTGATGAAGGTGCTCGCCGGGCTGGAACCGCTGGACTACGGCACGCTGCAGTTGACCCGCGGCATGACCATCGGCTATCTGCCGCAGGAGGGCTTGCGGCTGGCGGGGCGCAGCATCTTTGAGGAGTGCCTGACGGTCTTTGACGAACTGCGCGGCATGCAGTCGGAGAGTGAGAGCCTGGCCGGGCAGCTGGCGGAACTGGACCATGCAAGCGCCGGGTACGAGGCCGCCGCCGAGCGCTACTCCATGCTGCAGGATCGCTTTCACGCGCTCGATGGCTATGCGCTGGACGCACAGGTGGGCAGCGTGCTCACGGGGCTTGGCTTCGGCAAGGACGACTGGTCGCGCAAGACGGATGAGTTCAGCGGAGGATGGCAGATGCGCATCGCGCTGGCCAAGCTGCTGCTCGCCAGGCCGAACCTGCTGCTGCTCGACGAGCCAACGAATCATCTGGATCTGGAAACGCGCAACTGGCTGGAGGATTATCTGAAGGGCTATCCCTTCGGCTACATCCTCATCTCGCATGACCGCTATTTTCTCGATGTCACGGTCGATCGCACGGTCGAAATCTGGAACAAGCGGCTCACCATCTATTCCGGCAACTACACAAGGTACCTGACGCAAAAGGAAGACCGCCGCGCGCAGCTTGAAGCGGCCTATCGCAATCAGCGCGAACAGATTGAGCATCTTGAAGCCTTCATCAGCCGCTTTCGCTATCAGGCAACGAAGGCCAAACAGGTGCAGAGCCGCATCAAGGAACTCGAAAAGATTGAGCGCATCGAGATTCCCGAAGAAGAGCCGGTGATTCACTTCAAGTTTCCGCAGCCGCCGCCCTCGGGGCGCATGGTTGCTGAGGCAGAAGGGCTCTCGAAGAGCTACGGCGCAAAGCAGGTGCTCAACAACGTGCGCTTCTCCATCGAGCGCGGCGACCGCGTAGCGCTGGTGGGCGTGAATGGCGCAGGCAAGTCAACGCTCATCAAGCTGCTCACCGGCGTGGAGCAGCCCACGGCGGGAACCATCAAGCAGGGCCATAACGTGGTGAGCGAGTATTTTGCACAGGACCAGTACAAGGTGCTGGATGCTGAGGCGCGCATGCTCGACGACATCAGCCGTGCGGCGCTCAAGGTGCCGGAGAGCGAGTTGCGCTCGCTGCTTGGCTGCTTTCTGTTTTCGGGCGACGATGTCTTCAAAAAACTCGGCGTGCTGTCGGGCGGCGAGCGCAATCGCTTTGCGCTGGCGCGGATTCTGGTGTCGCCGTCGAACTTCCTGCTGCTGGATGAGCCGACGAATCACCTCGACATGCGCGCGAAAGATGTGCTGCTCGACGCGCTCGCGGCCTTCAGTGGCACCGTGATCTTTGTTTCGCACGACCGCTACTTCATTGACCGGCTGGCCACGCGCGTGCTGGAGGTGGAGAACGGCGGCGTCACGATGCACGAGGGCAACTACGAGGACTATCTGCGCAAAAAGGAATCGCTTGCGCTGGGAGCGGCTGCGGCCGCATCGGCTCCGCCCCGGAGTGAAGCGCAGGAACCCGCGCAAGCTGTCCAGCATGCGAGACCATCGGGCGCGACGATCGTGATGGAGGGCGGGCCAGAGGACGCGGCCAGGAAGCGTCGGCTGAATCCCATTAAGCAGAAGCAGATGGAGGACCGTTGCGCCTTCCTCGAAGAGGAGGTGCCGCGCGTGGAGGCGGCGCTTGCGCATACGGAAGCGCAACTTGGCGTGTTTGTTTCCGCCGCGGAGACGGAGCGGCTGACCAGGCTGGCCGAGGAACTGCGCGCGCAAGCCGCGTCGCTGACGGCGGAGTGGGAAGAGCTGATGCTGCAGTTGGAGAGCGCGTAAGGCTACGTCCTGAGACAGGCATCACAGTGCATCGTGCATAATCAAAAGAAGATGGCCCTTTTATGGAATCCCGAGAGCTGGTCGCAGCGGCTGGCTGAACTGGAGGCGCGGTCCGGCGAGCTGAAAGAGGCTCCCCTGCGCCGTGATGTGCGTTCGCTGGGAACGCTGCTGGGCGCGGTGCTGCGCGAGCAGGCAGGCGACGAGTTCTACCAGCAGGTTGAGGCGCTGCGGCAGGGCACCATTCGCCGGCGCGACGCCGAGGCGCGCGGCCGCGCGGAGGAGGCTGCGCAGCATGGCGTCAGGGCGCTGGATCTGATTCACTCGCTGCCGGTGGACCGTGCGGTTTTGCTCACGCGCGCGTTTGCGTTCTACTTCGAGCTCATCAACCTGGCTGAGACCAACCACCGCAAGCGCCGTCGCATTGCGCTGCAACTGAGCGGCGAAGCTGGCCGCCAGCGCGGTTCGCTGGCCGGCACACTGGCGGAGATGCGGCGCGTCGGCATCAGCGCCGACGAGGCGATGGCCTGGCTGCGGCGCGTGCTCATCGTGCCGGTCTTCACGGCGCATCCCACTGAGGTGGCGCGGCGCTCGGTGATGTCGAAGCGCCGCCGCATCGGCGAATTTCTCACCACGCTTGATCGCATTCCGATGCCCGAGCAGGATCTGGCGCAACTGGAAGAGCTGGTGCTGGCGGAGATCACGAGCCTGTGGCAGACGGATGAGGTACGTTCGCGGCGGCCCTCTGTGTACGACGAGATCAAGATGGGGCTGGACTACTACGACGTCTCAATCTTTGCCACGCTGCCTGCGCTGTATCGCGAAATTGCCGAGGCCCTGCGAGCCACCTATGGCCTGGAACTGGAGCCGCATGAGCTGCCGCAGGTGCTGCGCTTCGGCTCGTGGATTGGCGGCGACCGCGACGGCAATCCTTTTGTCACGCCCGAAGTCACGCGCGACGCCATTCAACTGGCGCGCGGCCACCTGCTGCTCTACTACCAGCGGCGTCTCAACGCCATCATGGACCTGCTGACCACGAGCGCGCAGCAGAAGCCGGTCAGTCCCGAGCTGATGAAGAAGCTGGACGCGTACATTCAGCAGGTGCACACGCCGGAGGCGCAGGTCTTTGGTGCGCAATATGAATTCGAGTACTATCGCCGCTTCGTCATCTGCCTCAAGGCGCGGGTGCAGCGCACGCTGGAGCGGCCTGCGCCGGTACCGGGTCCGCTGCCCGTGATGGCCTACACACTGGCCCAGGGCCAGGACAAGCTGACGCAGGCGCTGCCGCCTTACGCTTCCGTCGCGGAGTTCGTGGAGGACCTGGAGACGCTGCGTGTCTCGCTGGCGTCGAATGGCGGCATCCGCATTGCGCGCACCTTGATTGATCCGCTGATTTTGCAGGTCCGTGCCTTTGGCCTCCATTTGCACACTCTGGATATTCGCCAGCATGCGCGCGTGCACGCCACGGCTCTGAAAGAAGCCGCTGCCGACACCATTGGGCCAGAGCTCTCCGGCGCACTGTCCGCGGAGACCGCATCCGTGCTGGAGACCGTCCGCGTGGTGGCCGAAATCAAGAACGGTTGCGCACCTGAGACGATTCGCCACTACGTCATCTCCGGCGCCGCTACGGTGGAAGACGTCCTGACCGTGGTGCGGCTGGCGCGGCTGGGTGGTGTGCGTGTGGAAGGTTCCGGGCGCGATCCGGGTCTGATGCCGGTGCCGCTTTTCGAGTCGATTGAAGATCTGCGCAACGCCCCCGCTGTGTGCCGCGAGTTGTGGTCGCGGCCCGATTATCGCAAGCTGCTGGAGAGCTGGGACAACTGGCAGGAAGTAATGCTGGGTTACTCCGACTCGAACAAAGACGGCGGCATGCTGACCAGCACGTGGGAGATCTTCCGTGCGCATCGCGATCTGCACGTGGTGGCGCGCGAGTGTGGCGTGAAGCTGCGGCTCTTCCACGGACGCGGCGGCACGGTGGGCCGAGGCGGCGGACCGACGCACCGCGCCATCTTCGCGCAGCCTATGGATTCATATGAGGGCCAATTGCGTATCACCGAGCAGGGCGAGGTGCTCAACTTCAAGTACGCCGACGAGGTGCTGGCGGAGCGCAATCTGGAGTTGATGATCGCAGCCTCGCTGGACGCACTGGCGCGGCCCAACGCGCGCGACCCGCAGGGGCATTTCACGGGCGTGCTGAAGCCGGAGTGGGAAGAAACACTCAACGAGCTCTCCACGCTCTCGTTTGGCTTCTATCGCAAGCACGTGCTCGAGAATCCGTCGGTGGTCACTTACTTCGAGCAGTCAACGCCGGTGGGCGAGCTTGAGAATGCCAAGATCGGCTCGCGGCCGGCGCGCCGCAAGGCATCGCCCAACATCGCCGACCTGCGCGCCATTCCCTGGGTCTTTGGATGGACGCAGTCACGGCTTCTGGTTCCGGCGTGGTTTGGCGTGGGTTTTGCGCTCACCGAGCACATGGCGCGCAAGGGCTCGCTGGAGCTGCTGAAGACGATGGCGCGTGAGTTCCCACTCTTCATTGACCTGGTGCGCAACGTGGAGATGGCGCTCGGCAAGGTAGACCTGGCCACGGCGCGGTTGTACTCGTCGCTGGTGGAAGAGGATGCACTACGTGCGCGCGTCTACACCATGTTCGAAGAGGAGTTTCACCGTTCGGTCAATGCGGTACTGGCAGTTACGGGACAGGCGGCTCTGCTCGAAAAGAACCAGGTGTTGGCGCGGTCCATCAAGCTGCGCAATCCTTATGTCGATCCGATGCACCTGATTCAGGTGGATATGCTGCGCCGCAAGCGCGCCGGTGAAAACACGCCGGAGGTGAACCGCGCCATTGCGGCCACGATCAGCGGCATCTCCGCGGGGTTGAGAAACACAGGCTGATGAGGCGGCCTGTCCATGAGCAAAGGAAACAGTCCAGGGCAACAGACTGCTGAATGGTCGCGGCGCGAGTTTTTGCGCGCTGCAGCCGGGACAGCAACATCCCTCGCGCTCGCAGGTCCTGCTCCCGCATGGGGCAATGCCGTTCTCCCGTTGCGCGGGCGCTTCCTGACCCATATCTCTGTCGTCCGCGTGAATCAGATTGAGGTCACCCCGACCCGCTCCATCGGCCAGGATGAATCAGCGGACAACCGGCCCGACGCGATTCGCGCGCGGCGCGAGGCCTTTGCCCGCGGCTGTCCGGACGGAAAGATGACCTGGGCCATCAGTTGGCTGGCGCTGCACGATACGCGCAAGGAATACCAGGAAGCGCGCAAGCTGCTGGCCAGCTATCACGATCGCTACGGAGATGAGGTGACCTTCATTCCCGGCGGCTACTTTGCGCCGATGTACGACACCCGGGAGAACAATCGCCAGACGATTCACACGGCGCTGGGCATGGTCTCCGAGATGGTGGGTGGGGGCTATCGCCCGCAATGCCTCATTGCCGGATTCATGGATGCCGAAAACCAGCGGCTGCTTGCGCAGGATGAAGGCATCCACGTTTGCCAGGGCCAGATCTGGAGCCAGCACGGCATTGACAATGGCGATGGCGACGGCGGCATCTGTTATCCCTACTACCCGAGCCGCGAGCACTATCTGAAGCCTGCGCAGGGACGGGCCGACATCATCGACTGCGTCTGCCTGGACGGGTGGACCTGTGACTTTCTGGCGGCGCGGCGCAACGGCTTTGAGGGCGGATTCAACAGCCGGATGGGTGTCGGCCCGATTGAGACAGTCCAGGATCTTGGCGTGTCGGCCGGCCGCAAGGAAATGCTCGACACCACAGCCATCCATTTCGACGGCGGCTATGCGCTGAATGGCTTTGGCTGGGTCACGGCGATCTGGGAGATCTCGGTCGGCCACGATGAGGACCTGACCTACTGGCTGCAGGCTGTGCGCGACCGCTGGCCTGACACGCAGGTGACAACGGAAGGCGCGTTTGGCATGGAGTGGCGCCGTCACAATCCCGACAACGCAAGGCTCAACTACCGCTTTGACGAAAAAGGCACCGGTGCGCCTGGTTCAGAGAAGAATCTTGAAATCGAGTGGTTCATGAATGAGGAGTTCCGCCTGGCCCTCCTGCGAAACTGGGAAACGCCCTCGCCGTGGATGGCAATCGACTTCACGCGCTATGATCTGCCAGCCGCGGAACCCCGAAAGCTGCAGCGAGAATGGAGCCTGATGAATGTGTTGAATCAAAAGGGTCTGCGCCCGCAGGACAAGCCGGTCCGCCTGAGCCAGCTGAGCGAGGCAGACCTGAGGCTGATCTTTGCGCGCTATCCGGAGCTGAGGAATCAGGCGTAAGGCGGCTCGCGTTCAGGCCGCTGCGCTCGCCGCAGATACAACAAGGGCCGGGATTGCTCCCAGCCCTTGCCTGTTTCTGCTAGATTCTGCCGAATCTGGCCTGTTCGCTTACAGAGGCTGAACGTCAGCTGCCTGCCAGCCCTTGGGCCCCTTCACCACGTTGAACTGCACGGCTTGACCTTCCTGCAGGCTCTTGAAACCACTCGAGTTGATTGCAGAGTAGTGCACGAACACGTCTTCGCCGTTCTGGCGCGAGATAAAGCCGAAGCCCTTCGCGTCATTGAACCACTTCACAGTACCTTGTTCCATTTTGCTCGTATTTCCTGGATTGAATTGCGCTGGATGAATCGGAGCGACCACTGGCAGAATCTTGCTTGGTTGGGCGAGTTACTGCTCACGCCCGGTTCGTTTCTAACGCTGGGTGTAGTGTAGCACCGGTGGCAAGTGCCTGCTCCATGAATATTTACCGCACAGGCCGCCCGGTTCGCCCGCTGGTAATGTGGAAGTCGTCCGGAATCAAGAGCCCCGGGCAAGCCAAGGCAGCCTGGAGATATGGTAGGGTGAAGGGTTCCCATGCCGAACGATCCAGTACCCGCCCTGCTCGCGCGCGCCACTGAGGCGCTGGAAGCGCAATTCTCTCATTTGGCTGGCTTTAAGGCAGTGACGGCTGGGGCAGACGACTCGGCCCGGATGGCCGAAGTGCTCCAAGTTGTCGCCGAGCGGCTGGGCGATAACTACCCGTACTTTCACCCGCTTTACGCCGGACAGATGCTCAAGCCGCCCCATCCCGTGGCGCGCGCGGCGTATGCGCTGGCCATGGCAATCAACCCGAACAACCACGCGCTGGATGGCGGCCGGGCCAGCTCCGCCATGGAGATGGAGGCTGTGGCGGAGATTGCGCGGATGTTTGGATGGGCCGAGCACTACCTGGGCCATTTGACATCGAGCGGCACCATTGCCAACCTGGAGGCACTTTGGGTGGCCGGGCAGAGCGCGCCAGGCAAGCGCATTGTGGGTTCGGAGCAGGCGCACTATACCCACTCCCGCATCTCGGGCGTCCTACGGCTGGATTACACGCCGATCACCACCGATGACCGCGGCCGGATGGACATGAACGCGCTTGAGTCCGAATTGCGGAATGGTGACGTAGGAACCGTGGTGGCAACACTTGGCACAACAGCCATCGGAGCCGTCGATCCACTGGACGAAATTCTTGCGCTCCAATCGAAATATGGATTTCGGATTCACGTGGATGCGGCGTATGGCGGGTACTTCAAACTGATTGAGACGCACCTGGACGGACCGGCGAGAAGAGCGTTCGAAGCCATTGCGCAGGCGGACTCGATTGTTGTCGATCCGCACAAGCACGGCCTGCAGCCGTATGGGTGTGGCTGCGTGCTCTTCCGGGACCCGGCGGTAGGTCGCTTCTACAAGCACGACTCTCCCTATACCTATTTCAGTTCAAAGGAGTTGCACCTGGGCGAGATCAGCCTGGAGTGCTCGCGCGCGGGAGCTGCGGCGGTGGCGCTGTGGGCTACACAACGGATGCTGCCGCTGGTGCCGGACGGCGAGTTTGCGCGGGGCCTGCAGTGCGGGCGGAGAGCAGCTCTTGCTTTGGATGGCCGGCTGCGAGGAGAGGCAGGATTTTGCACGATGATCGGAGGGCGGCCGGAACTGGACAATGTCGTCTGGATGGTCGCGGGCCGTGATGCGGCCGAGTCTTCCGAGCGCGCCCATGCAATCTTTGCAAACGCTGCACTCCGCGATTTGCACCTGGCCCTTGTACAATTGCCGCGAAACTGGTTTGAGTCCAACGGACGAATGGAAGCCGGGCAGGATAGCATGGTGACATGCCTTCGCTCCGTGCTGATGAAGCCGGAGCATGAAGGCTGGATCGATGCAATCTGGGAAAAGCTGCTGGCAAGTTGTGCCTCGCTTAAGGGGGCGTAAGGCGGATGATGAAAGTATGTGAAGAGCGTAGCCAGAAAGAAAACGTTCTCATTCGCAACGGGGATTGTTGCGTGACGTTTGCCCCTCAGCTAGGCGGAAAGATCGCCTCGATCCGCGTCAAAGACACTGAAGTTCTCCAGCCGCCCCTGGCTCCGCTGGGCGAGCGCACCCGCACCATGCCGTTTGATGAAAGCGATGCGAGTGGATGGGATGAGTGTGTGCCCTCGGTGGCCGCATGTGTTCTGGAGGCTGGTGGGGCGCGAATCGAAGTTCCCGACCACGGGGATGTGTGGCGAGTAGCCTGGGAGACGATTGCGGAGAGCGCGAACTCCCTGACACTGCGCACAAGGTGCTTTTCGCTTCCGCTTGAGATGGTGCGCAAAGGCGAGCTTGCGAAGACTTCGCGCGGTTGGCGACTGCACCTTGACTACACGATGACAAATCGTGGCGATGCGACCATCCCATGGTCCTGGTGCGCACATCCTCTCTTTGACGTGGCTCCAGGCGATCAGATTGAACTGCCGCCGTCGGTGAGCCATCTTCGCCTTGAGGGTTCGGGCGGAGGCAGACTTGGCAAGGGTGGTGCAACAGTGCAGTGGCCGATGGCGCAGCTCGCGGATGGCTCGACGAGTGATCTGCGCATGGTGCAGCCTGTTGCCTCGGGAATCGGGGACAAGCTGTTCGCGGGTCCGCTGTCGCCCAGTGAGGGTTGGTGCACACTGCACCGGCCTGCCGCTGGACTAAGCCTTCGAATGAGCTTCGATGTGACCAAGACGCCGTATCTGGGGCTTTGGCTTTGTTATGGTGGGTGGCCCGATCGTTCGGGACCCAAGCAGAACTGTGTGGCGCTTGAGCCGGCGACGGCGCCCGTGGATTCGCTGGCACAAACCGGCCCGTGGTCTCGAACCCTGGCTCCCGGATCTTTCTGCTCCTGGACGATGGCAGTTGAGTTTGAACTTGTGGAGAGTTAGCCGTCATGCATGATCCTGCTGCGTTGAAATCCCTGCACGTGAGAATTTTTCAATCCGAGCCGTCAATCTTTATTGCGCCTGGGCGCGTCAACCTGATTGGCGAACATACGGACTATGCGGAAGGCTTTGTGATGCCCGCGGCCATTGAGTTCGCGACACTTGCGGCCATCTCTCCCCGAACCGATGGCAAGGTCGTGTTCTACTCAGAGAATTTCGGCGAGGAGTACAGCTACGATGCGGCGGCGCTGCCACGCCAGCGTGAGGGACGATGGACGGATTACCCGATGGGCGTCCTGGCGGTCCTGGCCGGGGAAGGCCATACGATTCCGGCCTTCAGTTTGAGCCTGTGGGGCGACGTGCCTGTTGCTTCGGGGCTGTCGAGTTCCGCGGCGGTTGAGGTGGCGACAGCCCTTGCCGTCAGTCATCTGGCAGGTGCGGATTATCCGGGGCCGGTGCTGGCTCGCCTTTGCCAGCGGGCCGAGAATGAATTTGTGGGCGCCAACTGCGGCATTATGGATCAGTTCATTTCGGCCAACGGTGCAGAGGACCACGCCCTGCTTCTAGATTGCCGCGACCTGAGTTATAAGCTGGCCCCAATTCCTCATAGCGTGGCATTGGTGATCGCGAACACGATGGTGAAGCATTCGGTGGCAGGCGGGGAATACACATCGCGCCGCGCCGAGGTGGAGGAGGCCTGTGCGGCCATCGCAAAGCATCGCCCGGAAGTGCGATTCCTGCGGGATGCGACGGTGAGCGATCTGGAGAAATGGGGCGGAGAGATGAGCCCCAACGCGCTGAAGCGCGCCCGGCACGTGATTACAGAGAATACGCGCACCCTGGCGGCGGCCGAGGCGCTGATAAAGCACGATCTGAAGGGGCTGGGCATCCTGATGGCGGAAGCCCACCGAAGCTATAGCCAGGACTTTGAGGCGAGTTGTGTGGAGGCCGATGCCATGGTGGCTCTGGCGCAGGATCTGCCGGGCCTGATCGGCGCTCGGCTCACGGGGGGCGGATTTGGCGGCTGCACCATCAATCTCGTCGAGGTGGAGAAGGCTGCTGAATTTGCAGAGGCTCTAGCCGCTCGCTACACGAGCGAGATCGGGATCGTTCCACAGATCCATATTTGCCATGCCAGCGGCGGGGCCCACCGCGTCTCCTGAGCATCTTTCGCGCAAAGATTGTCGATCCAGGGACTTCAGTGGCCGTGAGCGAACGGGTTCAGACGGTGAGCCGGCCGCCTTATGCCGCTTTGGCGCGGATTTTCAGATACGGACGGCTTGTTCCACAGCAGGAATTGGGCCTCGAAATCATTGCTTCCTTGTTAAAATCAAGCAGGGCTTGAGCCGTACGAAGACCGGGCCAAAGAG
>JAJYAE010000134.1 GCA_021779695.1 Acidobacteriota bacterium
ACTCGATTCGCCGCCGGCGCGAGTGCGAGAGCTGCAACCGCCGCTTCACCACCTACGAGCGCATCGACGAGATTCCTTACATGGTGGTGAAGAAGGACGGCCGCCGCGAGCGCTTTGACCGGCAGAAGGTGCTGAGCGGACTGCTGCGCGCCTGCGAAAAGCGCCCGGTTTCCTCCACTCAGCTGGAAGCCATTGTGGACGCCACGGAGACCTTCCTGATGGAAGCTACGGAACGCGAACGCACCACGAATGAGGTGGGCGAGCTGATCATGAAGCATCTGAAGGGCCTCGACACGGTGGCCTACATCCGCTTTGCCTCTGTCTATCGCGATTTCAAGGACGTGCGCGAGTTCAAGGAAGAGCTGGAAGGGCTGCTGGACAGCCATCGCGGCGGCAGGAAGAAGTGATGGATTTGTTTGCGGAACGTTGAGAAACATGTGCGGCGAGGTACACCCTCATCGCGAACGCCTTGTTGAACTGATTCCTATCGCTTCCTTCTAAACTCGGTCACCGCGGCGTTTGAAGGCACTGGTTTCGGCATCAACTCAGTGCTAAAATAGATGTAGGAGAGACCGGATGCGCACGACGATTGCACTGGACGAAGACCTGCTGAGACAGGCTGCACAGTATACGGGCATTACGGAAAAGGCGGCCCTGGTGCGGGAGGCGCTCACCCGTCTTGTTCGGAATGAGGCTGCCCGGCGGCTTGCGGCTCTCGGGGGCAGCGATCCGAAGGCGAAAGCCGCACCTCGACGCAGGACGGCAGAGTGATTCTTGTCGACACCTCCGTATGGATCGACCATCTGCGCAAAGCTGAACCGAGGCTCCAGCAACTTCTCGAAGCTGAAGAAGTGGTGACGCACCCGCTCATTCGTCTGGAACTGGCTCTGGGCTCAATCGCACGCCGGGAAAAAGTGCTGGCGGATCTGGCCCTGTTGCTTCACGCTCCCGTCGCGGGTTCGAGCGAGCTCTTCGAGCTGATTGAGTCGCACAAGTTATCCCGCCGGGGCATTGGAGTCACCGACCTGCACCTGATTGCCTCTGCTCTTCTGGACAGCACGATTTTGATCTGGACGAGAGACCGGCGCCTGGGCAATGTCGCACACAAGATCGGAGTCCGCGCAGCGCTGCGCTGAGAGTCTGAAGCACATGGCAGGGCGCGCGATACCCTAGAAACTGAAGGTTTGGAGCTGAAAACTAAACATGGCAGAGCAAAAGACGCACAAAGTCACATTGATACCCGGCGACGGGATTGGGCCTGAAGTGACGCAGGCCGTGGTCCGCATTCTTGAAGCGACCGGAGTGAAGTTTGATTGGGAGCGCTTCGCCGCAGGCGCGGAGGCCTTCGAGATCTACGGCGAATACATTCCCGCCGACCTGTATGAATCGATCGAGCGGAACAAGGTGGCGCTCAAGGGGCCGGTGACGACGCCGGTGGGCGGCGGCTTCAAGAGCATCAACGTGACGCTGCGTAAGAAGTTCGACCTTTTTGCGAACTTCCGCCCGATTAAGAACCTGCCCGGCCTTGAGACGAAGTGGCCCGGCGTGGACCTGATTATCGTCCGCGAGAACACCGAGGGCGAGTACGTGGGCCTGGAGCACGAGGTGGTGCCGGGCGTGGTGGAGAGCCTGAAGGTGATTACCGACAAGGGCTCGACGCGCATTGCGAAGTTTGCGTTTGACTACGCGCGCAAGCATGGCCGCAAGAAGATTCACTCGATCCACAAAGCCAATATCATGAAGCTCTCTGACGGGTTGTTTCTGCGCTGCGCGCGCCGCGTGGCCGAAGGATTCCCGGACATTCTGTACGGCGAGCACATCATCGACAACACCTGTATGCAGCTGGTGATGAATCCCTTCCAGTACGACACGCTGCTGCTGGAGAACCTGTACGGCGACATTGTGAGCGACCTGTGCGCGGGGCTGGTGGGCGGACTGGGCCTGGTGCCGGGCGCGAATCTTGGACACGAGTGCGCCATCTTCGAGGCGGTGCATGGCTCGGCGCCGGATATTGCCGGGCAGGATATTGCCAACCCGACGGCGCTGCTGCAGTCGGCGGTGCTGATGCTGCATCACCTGAACGAGGAAGCTGCGGCGAACAAGGTGCAGACGGCGCTGGAGACGGTGTACGCCGAGCGCAGGACGCTGACGCGCGATGTGGGCGGCAAGGCAGGAACGAGCCAGTTTGCCGACGCCGTGCTGGCCGCCATGGGTTAAGGGGCGCGAAGATGAAGCATTATCTACTGTTTTACGAGGTGGCGGACGACTACATGGAGCGGCGGGCGGCGTTTCGCGGGGCACACCTGGCGGCTGCATGGGCGGCGGCGGAACGTGGCGAACTGGTGCTGGGGGGCGCGCTGGCCAATCCAGCGGATGGAGCCGTGCTGCTGTTCAAAGGCGATTCGCCCGAGGTGGCGGAGAAGTTCGCCAAGGCCGATCCGTATGTGTTGAACGGGGTGGTGAAGAGCTGGCGCGTGCGCGAGTGGACCACAGTTGTGGGCGAGGGCTGCGCGATGCCGGTGCGGCCGGATGTAACCGGCAATTAGAACCTTGCGCTACGAGCACCGCAAGTTGCCTCGCAATGCGGTGCTTCTCTTCTTTGTGGCGCACTGACTCTCCTGTACACTGGAGTGTTCAGAACCATGCAAAACAAATACCCAATTGGCATCCTTGGCGCGACCGGAATGGTTGGCCAGCGCTATATACAACTGCTCGCAGACCACCCGTGGTTTGAGATTGCCTGGCTGGCGGCCAGTGACCGCTCGAGCGGCAAGCCGTATGGCGAGGCCGTGAAGTGGCGGCTGGACACTCCGCTGCCCGAGCACATTGCCAAAATGCCGGTCTCGCCCGCGGACCCGGCCGGAGCGCCGAAGATTATCTTTTCCTCGATCGATGCGCCGATTGCGCGCGAGCTGGAGCCGAAGTTCGCCGAGGCGGGCTGCGCCGTGCTCTCGAACTCGAGCGCCTTCCGGATGACGCCGAATGTGCCGCTGGTGATTCCCGAGGTAAACGCCGAGCACCTGCACCTGATTGAGGAGCAGGCTTCGCGACGCGAGTCGGGCGGGTACATGGTCACCAATCCCAACTGCTCGACGATTGGGCTGGTCATGGCGCTGAAGCCGCTGGAAGAGCGTTTTGGCATTGAGCAGATTTTTGTGTCAACGATGCAAGCGGTGAGCGGCGCGGGCTATCCCGGCGTGGCCTCGATGGACATCCTCGACAACGTGGTGCCTTACATTGGCAGCGAAGAAGAGAAGATGGAAGCCGAAACGCTGAAGCTCCTGGGCCGGCTGGAAGGACACGGCGTGACGCCGCTGGCGGCAAGGATTACGGCGCACTGCAACCGCGTGCCGGTGGTGGATGGGCACACGGAGTGCGTCTCCATCAAGCTCGGCAAAAAGGCAACGGCCGAAGAGATTGTGGCGGCGTGGAATGAGTACAGGCCACTGGCGGGCATGGATCTGCCGTTTGCGCCGCAGCAGCCGGTGCAGTTTGCCACGCAACCGGACCGGCCACAGCCGCGGCTGGACCGCAACCGCGAGCGCGGCATGGCGGTGACGGTGGGCCGTCTGCGCCCGTGCAGCCTGCTGGACTGGAAGTTTGTGCTGCTCTCGCACAACACGGTGCGCGGCGCGGCTGGAGCCACCATTCTGAACGCGGAGCTGTTGGTGAGTCTGGGCAAACTGGAACCGGCTGCAGTCGCCGCACGGGCCTAGCACCGCCTCGAGCGCAAATGCATCAGGGCGCGGCATGAGCCGCGCCAAACCGGCCGGCGACGCAACAGGGCGAAAGCCCCGCGGCCAGGAACGACGGAACCCTGAAGATGAGCCTGGTTGTCATGAAGTTCGGCGGCACCTCGGTGGAAGATCCCGCCGCTATTTCCCGTACAGCCTCTATTGTGGCCGGGCGGGTTGCGAATAAGAAACGCCCCGTAGTGGTGGTGAGCGCGCTGGCCAAGGTGACGGACCAGCTTCTGCGTGCCGCCTCTGCCGCGGCAACGGGCGACCGCACCGGAGCGCTGGCGATCAGCTCGCGGCTGCGCGCGCGGCACCGCGACACGGCTGTGGCGCTGGTGAAAGACAGCGCGACACTGGTGAGGCTGATTGACGAGAAGTTCGACTCGCTGGATGAGATTCTGCGCGGACTGGCCGCGATCCTGGAGCTGACGCCGCGCATCTCTGACCTGATTGTGAGCTACGGCGAGCGCATCTCCAGCCGCATCGTCGCGGAGGCGTTTCAGGAGCGCGGCATTGCGGCCGTGCATGTGGATGCGCGCGAGATTATCATCACCGACTCGCAGTTCCAGAAGGCCGTGCCGCAGGACGACCTGATTGAAAAACGTGCAGCAGAGAAGCTGCGCCCGTTGGTGGACCATGGCAAGGTGCCGGTGATGGGCGGTTTTATCGGGTCGAATGAAGAAGGCCTGACGACGACGCTGGGCCGCGGCGGCTCGGACTTTACAGGTGCGCTGATTGGCGGCGCGCTGACGGCAGGAGCCATCGAGATCTGGACGGATGTGGACGGCATTATGACGACCGACCCGCGCATTTGCCCGGACGCGCTGCGTGTGAAGGTCATCAGCTTTGAAGAGGCTGCGGAGCTTGCTTACTTCGGCGCGAAGGTGCTGCATCCGGCAACGATTCTGCCTGCAGTCAAGAAAAACATTCCGGTGCTGGTGCTGAACAGCAGGAATCCGACGAATGAAGGCACGCGGATCATTTCTCTGGCGCCGCACTGCAAGAGCCCGTTCAAGTCCATTGCACTGAAGAAAAAGCTCTCCATCATCGACGTGGTGGCGAGCCGGATGCTGATGACGCATGGGTATCTGAAAGAGATCTTTACCATCTTCGACAAGCACAAGTGCCCGGTGGACATGGTCTCGACCAGCGAGGTTTCGGTGTCGCTGACGGTAGACTCCAATGACAAGCTGCCCGCGATTGCCGAGGACCTGAGCCAGCTCGCGGATGTGAAGTACGAGGGCAAGAAGGCGCTGATCTGCCTGGTGGGAGAGGATATTCGCGGGCAGAATGGCATTGCCGCGCAGGTCTTCAACGCGGTGAGCCACATCAATGTGCGCATGATTTCGCAGGGCGCGAGCGAGATCAACATGAGCTTCATGATCGAAGAGGATGACGCGGAAGAGGCGGTGCGCTCCCTGCACGCTGCGTTCTTCAAGGATCCTGACCCGACGGTCTTTGATGTGGAAGCGCGCAAGGTACTTGCATAGCCGGAGAGGATCGCGGGAATGAAGGGTTGCCGGGTGGTATCGGGTCTTGCGCTTTTCCTGCTTGCTGCTTTTTTGCCCGCGCGGTTCGCAACCGGACAAGAGGCTGCTGCGAGCCTGCCCGCGCCTCCCGCTCTCAAATTTGTGTATGAAGAGCAGGTGGCCCTGGCGTCTTCAATTCCCGTGGGCGAAACGCCGATGGGCAAGCGCAACATTGTGCCGATTACGGGTGGAACGTTCTCCGGCCCGGGGCTGAAGGGCAAGGTTCTGCCCGGCGGATGGGACTGGCAACTGACCAACGCGAGCGGGTGCTTCAACCTGCATGCGGATTACATGATTGAGACCGACGACGGGGCCATCATCCATGTGGTGAATGCGGGAATGGTTTGCCCGAACACGGCCGGAATGCACGACGCGATGCTGACGACTCCAGTGTTTGAAGCGCCCAAAGGCAAGTACGACTGGCTGAATGGCGGAGCCTATGTTGGCACGCTGGAAGGCATGAAGATCGACGGCAAACCGGCGGTGCGGATCCGGTTCTTCAAGGCCTACGCGCACAACTAGACAGCACAATGGAGGCTCGATGAACATTCTGGTTCTCGGCAAAGGCAAGACCGGCTCGCTGGTGGCAGAGATTGCGCGGGAGCGTGGGCATGGCGTGCGCGCGCTGGACATCCATGAGAACCAGCACGGCTCGGCACTGACGGCGCCGAACCTGGCGGGCGTGGATGCGGTGATCGACTTCACGGCTCCAGAGGCGGCAGTGGAGAATATGCGCGCGGTGCTGGCGCTGGGCGGGCGCATCGTGGTGGGCACGACGGGCTGGTATGGGCACCTTGCCGAGATGAAGGCGCTGGCGCACAAGCGCGGCGGAGCGCTGCTCTACGGGACGAACTTCTCCATCGGCGTACAGAAGCTTTTTCGGTTGACGGCGGAACTGGCGAAGCTCGATGGCTATACGTTCTCCATCAACGAGACGCACCACACGTCGAAGCTGGACGCGCCCTCGGGCACGGCGCTGACGCTGAAGGAGATCATCCAGCACGTGCGGCCCGGCGTGGAAGTGCCTGTGACCTCACACCGCGTTGGAGACGCCAAGGGCGAGCATGTGGTGACGGCGACGAGCGAGCACGACGTGCTGGAGCTGCGGCACGACGCGCACTCGCGGCGCGGCTTTGCGCTGGGGGCTGTGCGCGCGGCGGAGTGGGTGCACGACAAGCAGGGCGCGTGGGAGTTTCGCGAGATCTTTGACCAGCTCTAATGCGGCTGGCATTGGCAGGCGGCAGACGCTGCGCGGGGTAGGTCAAACCCCGGCAATGTGATTCAATAGTAAGGATGGGCATTCCCCGGAGATCGACGGCACGCGGGCGCTGGATAGCCGCACGGCGCAAGGCGCGCGAATATGCCATGGTGGCGCGGGCGCTGGCCTCAACCAGCCACCCGGTGCTGGCACAGATTGTGCCGGCGCGCTTCTGCAACCTGAGCTGCGCCTATTGCAATGAATACGATAAGGTGAGCGAGCCGGTGCCGCTGGAGGAGATGCTGCGGCGCATCGACCACCTTGGACGACTGGGCACGGCGATGATCGGCATCAGCGGCGGAGAGCCGCTGACGCATCCGGAGCTGGACGAGATTATCCGGCGGATGCGGCGGACGGGCGCAATTGCGGGGATGATCACGAACGGCTATCTGCTGAATGTGGAACGGATCGAGCGGCTGAATCGCGCCGGGCTGGACCACATGCAGATCTCGATCGACAACCTGGAGCCGGACGAGGTCTCAAAGAAGAGCCTGAAGGTGCTGGACAAGAAGCTGCAGATGCTGGCCGAGCACGCGGAGTTTCACGTGAACATCAACTCCGTGGTGGGCGGCGGGTTCAAGGACCCGAACGACGCGCTGGTGATTGGCCGGCGGGCGCTGGAGCTGGGGTTTGAGTCGACGATCGGGATTATCCACGACGGCAGCGGGCAACTGAAGCCGCTGAAGGACGACGAAGCCAAGGTCTACTTTGCGATGAACAACCGCAGAAAGACGAACTACGCGCAGTTTGACCAGTTCCAGGAGGCGATTGCGCAGGGACGGCCGAATGACTGGCGGTGCCGGGCGGGTTCGCGGTACTTGTACATCTGCGAGGACGGACTGGTGCACTACTGCTCGCAGCAGCGCGGGTATCCGGGCGTGCCGCTGGCGGAGTACACGAAGGCTGACGTGGAGCGGGAGTTCCGGACGGCGAAGAGCTGCGCGCCGAATTGCACGATCGGCTGCGTGCACCGGATCAGCTACATCGACCACTGGCGCGCGCCGCAGACGGACACGATTTCACCCGGCGGGCACGGTGAGCTGGTCAACATCCAGACAAACAGCTAAGTCGAATTAGCTCAATTAAATAGAAGACAGATTCGGTGAAGTGGATGCTGCGCCGACGGACAGCTGTGCCTGCACGAGGGCGGCGGAATGGGAAATGGCTTCGCCGACAAAGCGAAACTTCGACGAGTCAGACTTTGCAACTCTGTGCATGTTTTTTGTGGAGCATTACAAATGAATTTTGGGGTGGATATTTCTTTCCTCTGACTGGAGGCGAAGAGATGCGAAAGCTGACGGCTCGAAAACATGTAAAGAAAATGTGGAAAAGTGCAAATAAATTTAGGGGGGTAGGGGGGTATTTCCGGTGGTACGGACCGGTCGGATCCCTGACATCTTGAACCAAGGGTACGGACTGGGACGGACATCGGACCAGATGCGAAGGTTGTCGGCATGGCGCGAGGCTCCTGAAATGAAAATGCCTGAGAAGGCGGGCCGGTGGGCGCGGTTCTCAGGCTGATGTATCCAGTATGCGCGTTTGCTGGAACTAACATGCAAAACTGCGGAAGTTTTTTGATGAGTGGAATGAGGGAGTTAAAGGAAAGTCTGCGCGGAGTGGGATTGACGGCGAGACGGCTTCCAGCTGCTAGCTCCTAGCTTTTAGCTTTTCGGCGGCGGGGTGAGGTCTGTGGTGCCCCCACGTGTTCGAGATGACCTGGTCCTGGCTGATCCGCTGCAGGCCGTAGGTGTAGGTGCGCGTCACCACGCCGCTAGTCAGCTCGTCCACCACCTGCGGGTAGCCGGTCGGATTCAGATCGTCTACCAGGTAGCGCGTGATGACGCCGTTCACCGACTTCGCAACCCGGTTGCCGTCGCCGTCATAGAGCATCTGCACCGCTCCGCCCTTCATTGCCACCAGATGATTCTGCGCATCGTAGCTTTGCGCCCAGGCTCCCTAAAGATCTTCTTCTCGCAACACGGAACGCGTCGGGTCGCGTGGGTCTACGTGGACCTTGACGGTTTCGCCCTTGTAGGAATTTGCCCACACCGTGGCATCCTCTTCGTTGCTAAAACTGCGCTTGTAGTCGCCCGTTTGCTGGTCAGGATAATGATAGGAATAGGTGAGTGTAGCTAGGTAAGTAGGCCAGTAATGAACGGCTGCGGAAGATATGCCCTTGCTCTCAACACCGGTAACATCAACAACATCAACGATCCCGGAGACTGTCGGCCATTTGCGACCGCGAGCGCGTTCAATCCACTGCTCTATTGCCCCCCAACTGACAGCCACGAGAATGATAGTCCCAGCGACAAGTAAGAACAGAATGACCTCGAAGCGAGTGAGTGGACCTCCGCCGAACATCAGGATGCTAGCGATTGGTAGGGTGGCTGTCACGCTCGTATCCATATGAACGCTCATCGTCAAAGACCTAACCCCTGCAGTGTCTTACCTGGGTGCGTTAGCAAATAGCCCAACGCATCGCTCACACAACCTGCCAGTGCTGTAATGGAATCGGAGATCTGGACACCATCCGGCGTCCCTGATATTACGTCGTTGAGGCCATTCACAAATTCTTTGATGTTGAGCGCGCATGACCCCCAATCAGCTGTACTGCCAATAAGCTTAATAGCACCAACTGCCCTTTTTGTGATTGTGCTTCCCGTTTCGGCAAGATCACTTAGTCCCGGCGCCAACGTAACACAGCCGATGACTGCTGCCCCTGTGCCTAATGCACTCCCAGCAGATATAGTGTCATTCAAGATAAGGTCAGCGGCTGCGAGACTGGCATCAGCAACACATCCATAGATGTCGATGAGTCTCGCTTCCGAAATGGCTGCATTGGATCGTATCGCATAGCCAAATAAGTCTGCCCTGCCGCGGGGATCAATATGGTTGACCGGGTCTCCGCCCGTGTACAGATATTTGTGCAGCATTGCTGGAATGAGCGGAGTACCCGCATTCGGATCCCTGCTCATGAACCTGCCCGTGGCCGGGTTGTAGTACCTGGCGCGCAGGTGGTAGAGGCCGAGGTCGGGATCGTACTGCTCGCCGCGGTAGAGGTAGTTATTCGGCGTGGAGCCGCTGATGGTGAACTCGTTGCCGAAGGCGTCATATTCGTAGGTGTCGGTTGTGGCTCCTGCGGTGTTGGTCAGGGCGCGCACGCTGCCGCCACCGTCATAGCTGTAGAAGCTCGCCGTCCACGAGTTCGAGACAACCTGGTCCTGGCTGATCCGCTGCAGGCCGTAGGTGTAGGTCCGCGTCACCGCACCGCTGGTCAGCTCATCGACCACCTGCGGATAGCCGGTCGGGTTCAGATCGTCCACCAGATAGCGCGTCACCACGCCGTTCACCGACTTCGCCACCCGAATGGCGTTTGCGCACTCTGGAGTGCCGACATCTGATAGCGCCTGACTCGCTTCCAGACGAACCTGCGCTTCTTGTTCTCGATCCGCCGAGTACAGCTCGAGGGTCATCATGATTCGACGCGCCTCTTCCGGAGTGGAGTCGCAATTGATGGCCGAAAGCCGCGTTTCTCCCATTGCAATTTCCCCCGCCTCCTTCGTGCTTCGCATGGCTGCAATAGAGTCTTCGCGCAAACCCCCGCCTGTGAGTTGGTAAGTCTAAGAGCATTGGAGTTCCATCTCGTTCAAAGCTTGGACGGGTCACCCGAATCTAGGCCGGGCCAGACGTGAGAATGCATTGAAACGATCTTTCATTCAACAATGGAAAAGTAGGACAAGGGGTAGCTATGATTCCTCCGAGGCTTCTTTGGCAAATAAATTATCCAGATCCGGCTGCCTACCTCACATTGCTCCGAACAGTCATTGTGTCCTTTGATTCGCACACCGTCTTCCGTGCAGAATTCATAGTCAACTCGAAACTGCTGCTTGTCGAGCGCACAATTCGTCACAACTCCTTTCGAGAGCTTTCCTTCGCGCGCCAACCTTCGCTCTCGGAGCAGAGCTGCTAATGCCACAGCTCCAATGATCGAGAAGAAGAGAGCAAGCGCCTCTGGGATCAGATCCGTCAGTCCCGACCATTCCCAATCCGCCGGGTGATTCACGGTCGGATCCGTTGGAAGGTACCGAATCGCAAGTTGGTCTGACTCATGGAGAGCGAAACGATAATTCGGCATTTGAGCCTTCCCCGGATAGTCAACCCCGTTAACTGAAAATGTATAGCTTACCGTGGATCCTCCGCGTCCGCTGTGAATCGTGTTTACTCTGCCAACGGTATTGTGACCATCTCGTCGCAAAACTGTGCGCTGCTGCACGTGCTTAAAAATGCTGGAACAATCAAATCCGACCGCCAAAATCCCTAGTCCCAGGCACACGATTACGACGCCCAGCAGAAACGAAGCATCCGTCGTACCCAATTGCACCTTTCTCGGTAGCGGTCCGTCCAGTTCAGAAGGATAATTTTCCTCTTCTGCGCGGTGCTCTTCAGGCTCTTTTTCCATCTCGTTAACCTCCACCCAGTACCTGACCTAAATGCGTAATAGCACAGCCAAGTACACCGCCAATGGAATCTGTATAGAAGGTTTCATTGCTAACGCCACCCTGCAGAGCCTCCTGCGTAATGTCCTTGGCGACCTGAGCCAGGCCGGCTGCACAGGAACCGAAATCTAGAGTTGTCTTAAGTGTCAGAGCAAATTTGCCACTTGGCCAAATATATGACGACACACACCCGTAAGCAGCCGAAACCACTCCCGTTGCGCCCCATGCGTCTAGTTCGCTTGCTGCAGCTGCAAATCCAATGCTTGCCACACACCCAATAGTGTTCAAGTACTCCTTGGCACCGAGAGACCTGTTCGAGATGATGAGCGTGTCCTCAATGATGTCTCGTCCCGTAGGATCTCTCCAAAAGATTGGATTAGCAGCTGCGAAGA
>JAJYAE010000461.1 GCA_021779695.1 Acidobacteriota bacterium
TACGACAAAGCGGGCTTTTATGGTCCATGTGATCCGCTAAAGGGGAATAACCTGCCCGGCAAGCGACTGCTGCCGCCAGACCTGGTGATCCAGGATGAATTGCATCTGATCTCCGGACCGCTTGGAACCATGGTCGGCCTGTACGAGACGGCGCTCGATGAACTCTGCAGTCAAGTGATCGACGGCAAGCGAGTTCAGCCGAAGATCATCGCTTCCACCGCGACCGTGCGGCGTGCGGAAGCGCAGATCAGAGCGCTGTTTGCCCGCAATGTTGTAGACATCTTCCCGCCCCCGGGACCGGACCGCCGCGACACGTTCTTCTCGAAAACGCTGAAGTCAACCGAAGCTAATGCTCGTCTTTACGTTGGCGTCGCAGCACAAGGCCGCAGTCCGAAGGTGGCCATGTTACGCGTCTATCTGGCGCTACTTGCGGCGGGACAGAAGTGGCACAAGAAGCTCAGAAGAGGCCCGACGGAAGAAGCCGCAGACCCTTACATGACCCTGCTTGGCTACTTCAACAGCCTGCGCGAATTGGGTGGCGCGCGGCGTCTCATTGAAGATGAAGTCCAGAATCGCTTGAAGGGATACGCTACTCGATTGCGGGTTGGCGAGGCCGAAGGGCTCTTCGCTGATAGGAAGATTGGCTATGAGCCAGTGGAACTCACGAGCCGTGTCGATACGGCGCGAGTGGCCGAAGCAAAGAGGCGGCTGGCTCTTCCCTTCAGCAACGACAAGCGCGTAGACGTGGCAATTGCCACGAACATGATCTCCGTTGGTCTTGATATCACGCGCCTGGGGCTGATGGTGGTATTCGGACAGCCCAAATCGAGTGCCGAGTACATTCAGGCAACAAGCCGTGTTGGGCGCGACGCAAACAGGCCTGGCCTGGTGGTAACGATTCTCAACGTGCACAAGCCTCGCGACCGGTCTCACTACGAACGCTTTGAGGCTTACCACGAGAGCTTCTACCGCGCTGTCGAGCCGACTAGCGTAACACCATTTTCGCCACGGGCGCTCGATAAGGGGTTGGCCGCTGCTTTGGTGGGTTTGGTGCGCCAAGCACACCGACCGATGACGCCGGCTTTGGGCGCCAAGGAAATATTGAATGAGCGAGGACGGCTAGACTTCGCAATCCAGGCGCTTGTTGATCGCAGTCAGGCGCATTCGAGGGAAATGGATGCGAATGAGAAAGACCGTCTTAGGACGGTGATGCGCGACCGCTGCCTCGACCTGCTGGACTCGTGGGCGAAGACCACGCAAGATCTGGTGCAGCACGGCGTCTCACTCCAGTACAACGAGCATGAGACGGGCGGTGCGCAGCATCTCCTGTACGGCTTTCTCAGCCCCGAACTGCATGGCCTGCCTTCATCGAATCGAAAAATGAAATTCCGAGCAAATCGATCACTCCGCGATGTCGAACCCACGGTGAACATTTGGCTGCGTACCCTCGAGAACGTTGATTTGGAGGATGACGGCCAATGACTCGACAGAAGCCACGCGGAGAAATCCGGCAGAGTCAGCTCATCACAACTTTTGGCCCTGGAGCCATGCTCGATCTCCCGGAACACTCGGTGTTGGTTGCCGGGCTCGACTTCTGGACAACTGGTGGCGAGACTATCGTTGAGCTGCGCCTCAGCCAGAAACTAGCTCGGATTCTCAATCTGCCATCGATTGAGCTACGGACCCCACCTCCTGCAGAAAACGATCCCACAGCGCCGGCAAGAGGGATTTACGCCTTCCAATTCCCGGAGTGGTTCATCAGTCAGAACATCGAACGATCGGAGGAGAGTAAATTCCAGACGCGGCTGCTCGTCCACCGCAAATCGCTTGTACGGGGAAAGTTTGTAGACCGGGACCGCGTTTCGCACCCCGTCGTCCCAGTTCGATTCGTTCGTGCGTGCCGGGCTGGCCACATCGGCGATATCGACTGGTTTGTTTTCGTGCACAACGGACCGTCTGACTGCGCATTGAACGGAAAGCAGCTCTACATCGATGAGAGAGGTACGAGCGGAGACCTCACGGAGATCGTAATCCGCTGTGAGTGCGGGAAGGCAGAAAGGAGCATGGCACAGGCCGCAGTTCTTTCGAACCAGGCGCTGGGCTCGTGCAATGGCACGAGACCATGGCTAGGGCCGTTCACCAACGAACAATGTGGCGAGCCTAACCGTCTGCTCATCCGGTCAGCGTCAAACGCCTACTTCCCTCAGCTGATGAGCGTCATCTCGTTACCTGAAAGAGATCAGGAATTGAAGGTGATCGTCGATAGGATCTGGAGCGATCTCGAACAGGTGATGGGAATCGACGAACTGAAATACGAACGCAAAAAGGCCAAGATCAAGGAGGCATTGGAAGGGTTTACCGACGAGGAGGTCCTGGCCGAGATTCAATCGCGAACAAACGAGACCGAAAAAGATCAAAAGCCCGTCAAGGTCGCAGAACTGGAGACGCTGATTGCTGCAAAGGCTGAAATCGGCAATGACCGTCCTGATGGCGTTTTCTTCGCTCGCGCGTTGCCAAAAGGCGATTGGGATTCGCCGTGGATGTCTTCGATTGAGCGCATCGTTTTGGTTCATCGACTTCGCGAAGTTGTTGCGCAGGTCGGCTTCACGCGGATCGAATCGGCCGCACCGGACATGGATGGCGAATTGGATCTGGGAGTGAAGAGAGCATCCCTCGCG
>JAJYAE010000462.1 GCA_021779695.1 Acidobacteriota bacterium
CCATCGAGGCCATGAAGGCCGCGCGCAAGGCCGGCGCCATCTGCTCCTTCGACCTCAACTACCGCGAGAAGCTCTGGAAGATTAGCGGCGGCGCCGATCGCGCGCAAAAGACCCTCGCCTCCATCGTTGAAAACGTCGACGTCCTCGTCGGCAACGAAGAAGATTTGCAGAAGGGCCTTGGCTTTTCCGGACCGGAAGTCGCGGCCAAGTCCAAGCTGGACGCAGGCGTCTTCCTCGCCATGATCGAGAAGGTTGTCAAGCGCTTCCCGCACGTCAAGGTCGTCGCCACCACGCTCCGCGAGGTCCATACCACCAATCACCACAGTTGGAGCGCCGTCGCCTGGGTCAACGGCAAGGCCGTCCACGCGCCCACGGCGGAGCTCAACGTGCTCGACCGCGTCGGCGGTGGCGATGGCTTCGCGGCGGGCTTCATCTACGGCCTGCTCAATGGCGAGTCGCCCGAAGAAGCCATCAAGCTCGGCTGGGCCCACGGCGCGCTCATGACCACCTTCCCCGGCGACACCACCATGGCCACCGTGGACCAGGTGCGCGCCTTCGCAGCCGGCGGCTCGGCACGCATCCAGCGCTAGGAAGCTGAAGGTCTCACCATGAGCCCTGCTGTTATTCGGCGCGTAGCAAGCCGCGCTTTGTGCGGCTTGCGCAGTCGAAGGATCTGCAGTTGTTCTTCAGCCTGCTTTGGGTACACCGCACGCGTTGATCTCAACCAATCGCCTCAAGGAGATTCCGTGATTTCACTCCGCACCTTAAGCATCGGCAGAGCGGCCTCCACCGCTCTGCCCGCGCTGCTCGTTCTCGTCGCATCAGCTGCACTTCACGCCGCGCCCGTCTGCGATCCCCACGCCTACGGCGCCAAGGTCGACGGCAAAACCAAGGACACCGCAGCCATCCAGTCCGCCATCGACGCCTGCGCCAAGCAGGGCGGCGGCACGGTGCGCCTCACCGCGGGCACCTGGCTCAGCGCGCCCATCGTGCTCAAGAGCAACATCACCCTCCGTCTCGACAAGGGCGCCACGCTGCTCGGCTCGCCCGACCACGCCGACTACCCGGCCAAGACTGAGTTCCGCGCGCCCGGCTACCAATCGCTCGTCAGCTCCACCAGCGCGGAGCACATCTCCATCACCGGCGAAGGCGTCATCGACGGCAACGGCACAAGCTGGTGGCAGGAGGCGCGCTCCATTCACGACCACGGCATCCTCGGCTCCAGCTACAGCCGCCCGCGCCTCGTCGTCTTCGACCATTGCAAGCACGTGCGTATTGAAGGCGTCACCATCCAGAACTCGCCCATGTGGCAGGTCGTCCCCTACTACTCCGATGACGTGGTTATCAAGAACGTCCGCGTCCTCGCCCCGCAGCACGCGCCCAACACCGACGCCGTCGATCCCTTCTCGTCGTCGAACGTCGTCATCGATCACCTCTACGCTGATGTGGGCGACGACGACATCGCCATCAAGTCCGGCGCCATCAACTCACCCGGTCCTGACGCGCCCAGCCGCAACATCACCATCGTCGACTGCACCTTCCTCCATGGCCACGGCCTCTCCGTCGGCAGCGAGCTCGCCGGCGGCGCGCAGAACATCCGCGCCGAGCGCATCACCTTTGACGGCACCGACAACGGCATCCGCGTCAAGGCCAACCGCGACCGCGGCAACGATGTCGGCAACATCCTCTTCCGCGATATGCAGATGAAGAACGTGAAGAACGCGCTCATCATCAGCGAGTACTATCCGAAGATCATGCCCGAGCCTGGCGAGACCGCGCAGCCCATCGGCCGCCTCACGCCTTACTTCCACGACATCACCGTTGAGAACATCACCGCGACCAACATTCAGAATGCCGGCGCCATCGTCGGCCTGCCTGAAGTGCCCGTTGGCAACGTCGTCCTGCGC
Source organism: Acidobacteriota bacterium (assembly GCA_021779695.1). The sequence continues at coordinate 1,908 of JAJYAE010000462.1, forward strand.
AACGTGCAGATTAGCGCGCAAAAGGGTCTCTTCATCGGCTTCGCCCACGTCACCGGCACAAAAGTTCTGGTGCAGGCTGCAGAGGGCAAGCCCATCACCCAGCTTGAGGGCGCTGAAGTCTCCCTCCAGTAAGTAAGCTCTTGCTCGGTCTCCTCCGGCCGCCGCGAAATTTGAATCTTGCTTCTTCTCCGCCGCTCCATTACAAAGGCGGGGAGTCGAAACACCTCAAATTTCCGTGCGCGGCCGGAGCTTTTTTCGACCCGCGCTCTCTCCGTTCGGTCCACTCACTTCTCCGGGAGGCCGCAGTCATGCAGCGCAGAGATCTCCTCAAGAGTGCAACCCTCGCCGTCGCCACGCAGGCGTTCGGCTCCATCGCCACCTCCGCACAGCCTCCCGCCGCGCAGGCAGCCTCCGGCAAGCGCCTCGGCAAGATCGCTCTCGAAGAGCACTTCATGGTGCCCGAGTTCGTCCCCTACTTTGCGGAGACCTATCCCAACATCAGTCCTGAACTCCCCAGTCTCGCCCTCGTCGCCCTGCAGGATCTCGGCGACCAGCGCATCGCCATCATGGACCAGAATGGCGTCGACTACTCCGTCCTCTCACTCTCCGGTCCCGGCGTGCAAATCGAAAAAGACACCGCCGTCGCTGTGCGGCGCGCCAAATGGGTCAACGACTTTCTCGCCAAGGAAATCCAGAAGCGCCCCACCCGCTACGGCGGCCTCGCGCACCTGGCCATGCAGAACCCTGCCGAAGCC
>JAJYAE010000135.1 GCA_021779695.1 Acidobacteriota bacterium
GATCTCCTCCTCGTGTGCTTGGCGGCTCACGTTCTGGAGTTTCTTGGATGGACTCCCGCAAATGTCAAACTTCTACTGCCACCCCGCCAGAGGCGGGGGGCCTCCCGTGTTTGGCTAGAAAATCGGACGGAGCCTTGAGTTGAGCCCCGTCGAACTCAACAGATGCGCGGCAACTGCTCGCCAATCTGCGTGGCGATGACGCGGTTGGCTCCCATGGCCGTGCGCGCCACCAGCATGCCCGGATGCTCAGCGGTGACGTGGCCGATGCGCGCGGCGTCCTGGCCGAGCGGATGGGCACGCAGCGCGGCGAGTACGCGGTCCGCAGCCTCTGGCGCGACGAAGAAGACGGCCTTGCCCTCGTTGGCAACATAGACCGGATCGAGGCCAAGCAGTTCGCAGGCGGACTGCACCTCCGGGCGCACCGGCAGGGCAGCTTCGTCGATCTCCATGCCTGCACGCGATGCGGAAGCGATCTCGTTCAACGTGGAGGCGAGACCGCCGCGGGTGGGATCGCGCATTGCGTGCACGCTGCGGCCACCGGCGCCGAGTGCGTCAGCAATCAGGCCATTGAGCGCAGCGCAGTCGGAACGAATGGGGCTTTCAAATTCCAGCCCCTCGCGCACGCTCATGATGGCCATGCCGTGGTCTCCGAGTGTGCCTGAAACGAGCACGACATCGCCGGGGCGGGCGCGATCGGGTCCGACCAGGATGCCGGGGCGCTGAATGCCCACGCCGGCCGTGCTGATGAAGCAGCCGTCGCCGTGGCCGCGCTCAACGACCTTGGTGTCTCCGGTGACGATGTGGACGTGCGCGACGCGCGCGGCCTCAGCCATGGCATCGACGATTGCGGCAAGCTGCGCCAACGGAAAGCCTTCTTCGAGGATGAAGCTGGCGCTGAGAAATTTCGGCTCCGCGCCGGAGACGGCTAGGTCGTTGACCGTGCCATTCACGGCCAGCGCGCCGATGGAGCCGCCGGGAAAAAACAGAGGCTGCACGACAAAGGAGTCGGTGCTCATGGCGATGCGCGCCGGGCCGAATCCGGGCTTGAGATCGAAGACCGCGGCATCGCCCAGGTTTTCAAGCTCTGGATTGCGAAAGGCGGGCAGAAACAGATGCTCAACCAGCTCATTGCCCAGCTTGCCGCCGCCGCCGTGGCCCATGACGATGGTGGGGTAGTCGCGGAGCGGCAAGGGGCAGGTCCAGCTGGCGAAGTCGGGCGTGTCGAGCGACTCAGTCATGGGCAGCTCCTGCGGCTGAGTTACCGGTAAGCCCGGTCCCGGCTGCGGCCAACTGCTCGGCACTGAGGAAACGGCCGTAGTTGTAATAGGCCGCGCAGGCGCCTTCACTGGAAACCATGGTTGCGCCGAGCGGATGGCGGGGCGTGCACTCCTTGCCGAAGGCCTGGCACGCTGCAGGCCGGATGGCGCCGCGCAGCACGTCGCCCGAGCGGCAGAGCGGCGACTCGACCGTGCGGATGCCGGAAAGATGGAAACGCTCCTCAGCGTCAAAGTCGCGATAGGCCGCGCTGAGCCGCCAGCCGCTGCGCGGGATGACACCGATGCCGCGCCAACTGCGGTCCGTGACTTCAAAGACCTCGCGCAAAAGCGCCTGCGCGGCCTGATTGCCCTCGTAGTGCACGACGCGCTCGTAGGCGTTCTCGACCTCATGACGGCCGGACTCAAGCTGCAACACGGCGCGGCGGATGCCGTCGAGCAGGTCCAGTGGCTCAAAGCCGGTGACGACGATGGGGATGCGAAACCTCTCAGCCAGCGGTGGGTATTCCCAGTAGCCCATCACGCTGCAGACGTGACCGGCAGCAAGGAAGGCCTGGATCTGATTGCCGGGTGCACTCATGATGGCCTCAATCGCAGGCGGCACGAGTACATGGGACACGAGGAGCGAGAAGTTGCGCAGTCCGCGCCGTTTGGCCACGTGCACGCTCATGGCGTTGGCCGGGGCCGTGGTTTCAAAGCCGACTCCGAAGAAGACAACCTGCTTGTCCGGATTCTTCGCAGCGAGTTCGACAGCGTCGAGAGGCGAGTAAACGATGCGGACATCGCCGCCACGGCCCTTGACCTGGAAGAGGTCGCCTTCTGTGCCGGGCACGCGGAGCATGTCTCCAAAACTGCAGAAGAGGACGCCAGGCTGGGCGGCGATAGCGAGCGCCTTGTCAATCAGCTCCAGCGGCGTGACGCAGACCGGGCAGCCGGGACCATGCACCATCTCAACGCCGGCGGGCAGCATCTGGTCGATGCCGTTTTTAATGATGGAGTGAGTCTGGCCGCCGCAGACCTCCATAATCTTCCAGGGGCGCGTGGTGACGGCGTGAATCTCCCGCGCGATGCGCTGGGCAATTTCGCCGTTGCGAAACTCGGTGAGGTACTTCATTGGGAATCGCAGCTCCCGTCCGGGCAATTGGACTGCGGCGCGCTGGCCGCACGGGCAAGCTGCTCTTCTTCGCCGGCCAATTCCTCGTCGAGGACGCCCATCTGGCGGAAGGCGTCCAGCGTCTCCTCGGCCGTCTGCTGGTCAATCTTGGAGATGGCAAAGCCTACATGGACAAGGGTATAGTCGCCGACCTCAACTTCAGGTACGTAGTCCATACAGACGCGCTTCACCACACCGCCGAAGTTGACACGCCCAACTCGCAGGCCGCCTTCGGTGACAATTTCCTCTACTTTGCCGGGTATCGCAAGGCACATGGCAACCACCTTATACCGTGAGCAGGAAAAGGCAAGATGTGATTTGCATCACTTCATCGAGAGCCTTTGGCGACTTCCCTGCTCTCGTTTTCGACGACCCGAGCCTTGACCATCTTCCTGACCAGCGCCGCGGGCAGGGGCTTGTCGACCGGAAACTGCAGCGTGCCCTTGGAGGTGCGGTAACCAGCGAGCTCGTCCTGCATGGCGTCCGTGAGCGAGGCCTGCATGGGGAAGAAACTACAGTGACTCTTAAAGGCTGCGTAGGCCACCAGCGCGCCGTGGTAGCGGAAGGCGGGCATGCCATAGCTGATGCACTCGGTGGCGGCCCTGGGTGCGGCGGCGCGGATTCGGTCGCGCAGAGTGCGCAGAGTCGCCTGCGCTGGCTCCGGCACGCGGGCCAGATAGGCCTCCACGGCAGCTGCGCCATCTTCCGGGCGAGTGCTTCCCTTCTTCGCAGGTTTCATCGTCGACCTCCCAATCCCGGGCCCGTTGGCTGTTATCCGGCCGGCTGCCTGGTTCGCTGGCTTTCCAGGTAGTCGAGCCACTCGGCCATACCTGCTCCGGTCTTCGCAGAGGTTTCAATGATGCGGATGCCGGGGCGAATCTCGTTGAGATTGCGGAGCGCGGCTTCGCGGTCAAAGCCGCAGGGGCCGGCGAGATCCATCTTGGTAATCACAGCGGTATCGGCAGAGTTGAAGAGCGTGGGGTACTTGAGCGGCTTGTCTTCCCCCTCTGTCACGGAAAGCAGCGCCACACGGATGCGCTCGCCGAGGTCATAGCTGGACGGGCAAACGAGGTTGCCGACGTTCTCGATAAAGAGGTAGTCGAGCACGTCAAGATCCCAGCCGTCGAGATACCTGCCGACCATCTCGGCTTCAAGATGGCAGATGCCATGGGTATTGATCTGGCGGACGGGCGCGCCACTGGCGGCGAGGCGGCGGGCGTCGTTGTCGGTTTCCAGATCGCCCACCAGCGCAGCCACGCGTGCACCGCCTTCGCGCAGAGTGCGCAGAGTGCGCTCCAGAAAGGTGGTCTTGCCGGTGCCGGGACTGGAGACGAGGTTGAGCGCCAGGACGCCGGCCGAGGAGAATCGTTCGCGCAGCGCGCGTGCCAGCTCGTCATTCTTCTTCAGGATTCCCTGTCTCAGTTCGACAATGCGTGTGGTCATGCCTGTATCTCCGGCTCTTCAAGTTCGATGGCTTCAATCTCCAGCTCGCGCCCCTGCCTCACGTCATGCGCGGGCTCGCCGCAACTGGGGCAGCGAAAGCTCTGCACACCCGGCAATGAGCCGTCGCGACCGCAATGGGTGCAATGAATGACCACCGGCTGCACATGCACGCGCAGACGGGAGCCAGCCAGTGGCGTGCCTTCCGTCGCAATGCCGTAGCAGAACTGCAATGAGTCTTCGACGACTGCGGCGAGTGCGCCGAGACGCAGGCGCACCTCCACAACCCGCGCGCCGGGATAGGCGACGAGCGACGCCGTAACGGAGTCGACGATGCTGGAGGCGATCGAAAGCTCGTGCATGAAAGCATGATTGTACGCCGCGGCGAGGTTGGCAACCTGTGCCGCAGCGCACCGCGGCGCAGTTGTAAGATGGCACTGAAAGGGACTTCCCCGTGACTCACGCCGCTGCGCCCCACCCGCATACGACCTCCCGCCTGGCCCTGAGCGAACTGGCTCCCGGAGCGATGCAGTCCGAGATTCGCGCCATGACCACGGAGTGCGATCGCATCGGCGGCATCAATCTGGCGCAGGGCGTGTGTGACACGCCGGTGCCCGCGCCTGTGGAGGCGGAGGCCATCGCGGCGATTCGCGCGGGCCACAACATCTACACGCGGCTGGACGGCATTGCGCGACTGCGCGAGGCGATTGCGCAGAAGCAGCAGCGGGACTACGGCCTGCAGTATGACTCGGAGACTGAGGTGCTCGTTGCGTCCGGCGCCACGGCGGGATTGCATGCGGCGGCGATGGCGCTCCTGAATCCGCACGACGAGGTGCTGCTGTTTGAGCCGTTCTACGGCTACCACATGGCCACGCTGAAATCGATGCGCGTGAAGCCGGTGCTGGTGCCGCTGGCTGAGCCGAACTGGGCGCTGGACGTGGACGCGCTGCATGCGGCCATCACGCCGCGCACCAAGGCGATTCTGCTGAACACGCCGGCCAACCCGAGCGGCAAGGTGTTTTCGCGCAGGGAGATTGAAGCGATTGCCGATGCCTGCCGCGAGCATGACCTGTTCCTTTTTACGGACGAGATCTACGAGTATTTCGTGTACGACGGCGCGGAGCACATCTGCCCTGCGACTCTCGAAGGCATGCGCGAGCGGACGATTGTGCTGTCGGGCTTCTCGAAGACGTTTTCGGTGACAGGATGGCGTCTGGGCTATGCCACGGCCGACGCAAAGTGGATGGCGGCGATGGCGTACTTCCACGACCTGACGTATGTGTGCGCGCCCTCGGCTTTGCAGCACGGCGCGGCCGCAGGGCTGGAGCAACTGCCGCCGTCGTTTTACACGCAACTGGCTGCCGACCACCGCGTCAAGCGCGAAAAGATTGTGGCGGCGCTGCGCGATGCGGGCATGGAGCCGGGCGTGCCGGCGGGCGCGTATTACGTGCTGGCAAAGACGACGGGGCTGAAGGGCAGGACCGCTGCGGAAAAGGCGCGGTATCTGCTGGCGGCCACCGGCGTGGCGGCCGTGGCGGGGTCGGCATTCTTCCGGCATGGACGTGGCGAAGACTTGCTGCGGTTCTGCTTTGCCAAGAAGGACGCGGACCTGGACGAAGCCTGCGCGCGGCTGCGCCGGCTGTGAGCGTGCAACCACAAAGTACCGCTCAGGGCTTTGCATAGCGGAGCAGCAGGGCGAGCAGGACGGCGAGCAGCGACGTGACCACGCCGGATGCGGCCATAGCCCATGAGGAGACGGCGGCCTGCAGTTCAGAACGGCGGACCAGGCTTGCGGTGCCGATGCCGTGGGAGGCGGAGCCGATTGCCACGCCGACGGAACGGTCCTCGCGGACGCGAAAGAGCGCGAGGATGACGGGTCCGAAGGTGGCTCCGAGCACGCCGGCGAGAATCACCAGCGCGACGGTGATTTGAGGAATGCCGCCGAGTTCGCGGGCGACTTCAACGGCGATGGGCGTGGTGACGGATTTGGGCACGGCGGACATGGCCACGGCGATGGGCGCGCCGAGCAGCCAAGCTGTGCCGCCTGCGGTGGCCATGCCGACGACAGCGCCTGCGACCACAACAAGAAGTAGACGCGGCAGCGAACGCCGGAGCCGCTTGCCGTTGCGATACATGGGCACAGCCAGCGCAACCGTAGCCGGGCCAAGCCACCACGTCAGGAAGTCGCCACCGCGGTTGTAGTCGGCATAGGAAATGTGCGCGGCGAGCAGCAGGGCGACAATCGGCACGCAGGCGGCCACAATAGGCGGAACCCAGCGCCAGCGCCGGTGGAGCGCAAGCGCGACGCCATAGCAGAGGAGCGTGAAGGCGATGCTGAAGACCGGATGGCGCAGCGCGGTAAGGACAGTCATTCGCCCGCCTCAGCATCTGCGGGCAAACCGCCAACGAGCCAGCGCGCGAGAAGGCCTGTGGTGAGAAGCACGGCAAGGAAACTGACGACGAGGCTCATCGTCAGCGCGAATGCCTGGCGCGAGAGCACGCGACCCAGGTCCATGAGGCCCACCGTGAGCGGCACGAAGAGCAGGACCATGTGGCGCAGCAGCAGGTCTGCAGCGCGCTGCAGCCAGGCCAGCGGCACCACTCCCGTGGTCAGCGCCGCGTAGAGGAGCAGCAGACCAAGCACGCCCCCGGGAATGGGAACCCCGAGGCGGTGCAGCAGATTGCCCAACAAGAAAAATCCGATGAGAAGCGCGAGGCCGCGAGCCAGATCGAACATGTCCTCATTGTGAGGCCTTGGGCCGCAACGCGCTATCTGATCAAAGGGCGGTGGCGACAACTGTGCTCCAAGGGCGTTGCCGTGCGGCCCGCACCGGGCTTATGCTGTCGGCGTGCGTATCTGCCACCGGCCCCTGGCGGACGCGAGGGGTGAGGCACCGATGAAGAAATCGCCCTTTTATCCAGTCTTCCTTTTCGGCCTTTTCGGATGCTGCCTCTCCGCTTCCTGCTGGCAGGCCGCGGCCTTGTCGCAAACGGCGGAAAAGGCGCGCAGCCTGCACACGTACAAGGTCGACGTACCAGCCACGGCGACCTGGGTGGACACGAAGATCGACTTGCGCGGTGGTGCAAAAGTGCGCTTCACGGCCACCGGGACGATGACGTATCCCACAGGACAGTCGCCCATGGACCGCCTGAGCACATCGGGTACATTTGGCCCGGCAGGGCTTGCGCGCGGGTTTGCCGATCTGCTGCATCAGTACCCCGTCAACGATGCGGGCCACGGTGCGGTGATTGCCCGCATCGGGGACGCAGCTTATGCGCAGCCGTTTCTGGTGGGTGCGAGCAAGGAATACGACGTGCCCGTAGCAGGGCGGCTCTATCTCGGCATCAATCAGAGCAAGAGTGAGGGTGCAAGCGCTACGGGAAGCTTCAAGGTGCAGATTGATCTGCTGGCCGAAGGATTATCCACCGCTGCCGCCACGACGGCGGGTGGTCCGGCGGATGCGCCAATTGCAGGCATCACTCCGCAGCTACTGGCCGAGATTCCACGACGCGTAACGGATCCAGACGGCAATCCCGGGGACATGGTGAATGTCTTCCTCGTGGGCACGCAGGACCAGGTGCTGCAGGCCTTTGCCGCAGCGGGATGGGTACAGGTCGACAAGTCTGCCGGAGGTTCGGCGCTTGAGGCCATTCTCGATTCATTGGAAAAGAAGGATTACCTCACAATGCCGATGAGCACCCTGATGCTCTTCAACCGGCCGCAAGATTATGGCCTGGCGCACGGTGAGGCGGTGAAGGTTGCCATGTCGCGGCATCACTTGCGCCTATGGAAGTCGCCTTATGAAGTGGAGGGGCGGCCGCTGTGGTGCATCTCATCCACGCACGATATTGGATTTGAACGCGACCAGCGGAACAACGGCATCACGCACAAGATTGACCCGAACATTGATACCGAACGCGAGTTTGTGAGCGGCACGCTGGTGGCCACTGGCCTGGTGGCGCAGCGCGACCATGTGACGCCGGCCGATCCGCTGACCACGGCGAAGACGGCGACAGGAGGCGAGTTCCACTCTGACGGGCGCATCTCCGTGCTGATATTGAAGAACACCGGAGGCACACCGAACTGAGCAAGCCTGCTTGCGCCGGAACCGTTACACTAGGCAAAGGAAGCTTCCCGCCTGGACCCGCCGTGTCGTCACTCACTGCCAAACTGAATCCTGAGCAGCGCGCCGCCGTTGAAGCGACGGAAGGGCCGCTGCTGATCCTTGCCGGCGCCGGCTCGGGCAAGACACGCGTGATTACCAACCGCATCGCATGGCTTATCCAGGAGAAGGGCATTGCGCCGGACGCGATTCTGGCCGTCACCTTCACGAACAAAGCCGCCGCCGAGATGAGCGAGCGCGTGGAAAAGCTGCTGGGCCACTCCACCGTTGCCAAGCCGCTGATTGCGACCTTTCACTCGCTCTGCGTGCGCATCTTGCGGCGCGACATTGAGGCGCTGCAGGTGAACGGGAAGGGACTGACACGGTCGTTCGCCATCTACGACGAAAACGATCAGCAGGCCATTGTGAAGCAGATTATGCGACGCATGGGGTTGGACACGAAGCAACTGACACCACGGACGGTTCTGGGGCGCATTTCGTGGGCAAAGAACCACATGGTCGATCCGCAGGAGTACTACCTCGGCTCGAAGGACCCGAACAGCGAACGAATTGCGCACATCTACAAAGGTTACAAGGACGAGCTGCGGAAGAATAACGCGCTCGACTTTGACGATCTGCTGCTGGAAGCGGCGCGGCTGCTGAAAGTAGCTGCCGATGTGCGCGAGCGCTACCAGCGCCGATACCGCTACCTGCTGGTAGACGAGTACCAGGACACAAACCGCCCGCAATATGAGCTGATGAAGCTGCTGGCCGGCGAAGCCAAGAACGTGTGCGCCGTGGGCGACGAGGACCAGAGCATCTACTCGTGGCGCGGCGCGGATATCCGCAACATTCTGGAGTTTGAGCAGGACTTTCCCCAGGCGCGCATCATTCGCCTGGAACAGAACTATCGCTCGACGCAGATCATTCTGGAAGCTGCCGGCGCGGTGGTGGCGAACAATGTGCGCCGCAAGGGCAAGAAGCTGTGGACCGACCGCCAGGGCGGCAGCCTGATTGGCTACTACGAGGCGCCCGACGGCGAGAACGAAGCGCTCTTCATCGCCGACCGCATTCAGAAATTTCTGCGCGAGAGTGCGGACGATTCGGAAGCCGCGCACTGCGCCGTGCTCTACCGCACCAACTCGCAGTCGCGGCTGGTGGAAGAGGCGCTGCGACGCTACGGTATTCGCTACACCATGGTGGGTGGCTTCAGCTTTTACGAGCGCGCAGAGATCAAGGACCTGCTGAGTTATCTGCGGCTGGTGCGGAACCCTCATGACTCGATGGCAGTGCAGCGCGTCATCAACACGCCGACGCGCGGCATTGGGAAAACGACACTGGAGACACTGGAACGACTGGCGCTGGAGACAGGCACATCGACCTGGGAGGCAATTGGCGCTGCCATCAAGAACAGGCTGGTGCCGGGGCGTGCATTGATGGCGCTTGAAAGCTTTCGGCAGCTCATTCTGGATGCGCAGGCGATGATGGACCCGGATTTTGCCGGCAAGCTGATGGCCGACGTGGGCGCTGCGCCTGCGGATGCGGACGCAGACACGGATTTTGCGTTTGGCGCAACGACGGAAGAGCCTGCGCAGCCAGTCACTGACACAAGTTTCGACTTCGGCGGAAATGCAGACCAGATTCCCCTGCTGGATGCCTCGCATTTTTCGCCGTTTGCCGCATCCACAAAGAAGCCTTTCCTGAAGATGCCAAAGCAATCACAGGCTGGCCGAACGAAAGAGAAAACGCCGGATGAAAGCAAGGACAGCGCCGCCGAGCGACCGGCATTTCGCGCGCCGGGTGATGCGGCCACACTGCCCGAGTTGATTCGCTTCCTTATCGATCGCACGGGCTACATCAAGGCGCTTGAGGCCGAGGGCTCGCCGGAAGCCTTCAGCCGAATTGAGAACCTGAAGGAACTGGCCAACGCCGCGCACGACGCCGAAAGCCGTGGCGAGACACTGGCCGAGTTTCTGGATCACGCAGCGCTGGCATCGGACACCGACCAGTTTGACCCGGATGCGCGCGTGACGCTGATGACACTCCACGCGGCCAAAGGACTGGAGTTTCCACTGGTCTTTCTAGCCGGGCTGGAAGAGGGTCTGTTTCCGCATTCGCGCACGCTCAACAACCCTGAAGAGCTTGAAGAGGAACGCCGCCTCTGCTACGTCGGCATGACGCGGGCAATGAATACACTCATCCTGACACGCGCGCAATATCGCCGCCGTTACGGCAATGACGCGCCGGAGATGAGCCTGCCTTCACGCTTTCTGGAGGAGGTGCCGACTCAGTTGACGGAGAATCTGAGCAGCCGCAATGCGGCTTGGACAGGTGCGGCGCACAGTTACGGCGCAGGGCGCAGGACAAGCAGCGGCGAATTTGGCGACCGGCACTACAACTACGAAGACGAGAGCCAGGAGACGCCGCAGTTCCGCGAGCGAAGCTCTTCCGCACGCACTGGCTTTGGCTCTCGCGGCGACTCATCCAAGCCATTCGTCGCGCCGTGGATGAAAGCAAGCAGCAAGGCTGCATCCCCGGGTTCAAGCAGCGCTTCAAAATCAGAGGCTCCTGCGGCGACGCCAGAGTCGCTCGACAACATTGCGCGTTTTTTTGGCGGAAGCGGCGCGGGTGCAGGCGGATTGAAGACGAAGCCCGGAACGACTTCGCGGCCTGCAATGGACGTGCCGGCCCCGAGCGGCGAAACCGGCCTGAAGAAAGGCCAGCGCGTGCACCATGCCAAGTACGGCGAAGGCACCATCCTTATCCGCGAGGGCGAGGGGGATGAGGCCAAGCTGACGGTGATGTTCAACCGGCACGGCATGAAGAAGTTGATGGAGAAGTTTGCGAACCTGCGCAGGGTTTAATTGGACGAACTGGGTGCAGAACGCTCTTTAGTGCTAGAATGGTGTTAGCCCTAGAATTCGAAATTGAAGTCCTTGCCTGTTCCGAGTTACCGCTCTACACGCAACCACTTCCAGATTGCGTTCGCGGTAAATTTGCTTCAAAAGGAACAACACACAATGGAAACAGGCACAGTCAAGTGGTTTAACGACGCCAAGGGTTTTGGATTTTTGAGCCGTGAGAACGGCGAGGACGTCTTCGTCCATCACAGCGCCATCCAGGCGAACGGCTTCCGCTCGCTGCAGGAAGGCCAGAAGGTC
>JAJYAE010000136.1 GCA_021779695.1 Acidobacteriota bacterium
CACCGGCGATAACGGCTGCGGTGGAGAGCGTGTCTCCAGCCATATGGAGGAAGGCGGAACGCATGTTGACGTCGCGGGCGACGCCCCAGAGCAGCGCGGCGATGACGCCGTTCATCAGGACGCCGGCGGCTGCGGTGATCATCATGATGCGGGGATGCACGGCGACTGGCGCGCTGAGGCGATGGATGGCTTCGAGGGCGATCCAGAGGGAGAGGACGATGAGGGTGGCGGCGTTGACGAAGGCGGCGAGGACGCCGGCGCGCTGATAGCCGAAGGTGCGGGTGTTGTCCGCTGGGCGCATCTGGAAGTAGACGGCGGCGAAGCTCAGCAAGAGCGCGAGGAAGTCTGAGACGTTGTGGCCGGCCTCAGAGAGCAGGGCGAGGGAGTGCGCGCGCAGCCCGGCTACAAAGGTGACGACGACGTAGGCGAGCGTGACCACCAGGGAGATGCGGAGAACGGATTGTGTCCGGTTGACGCCGGGGCCCGCGGGCGCGGCATGGACATGCATAAGGGCAGTGTAAATGGGTCAGAGGTGGCGTGCCATCAGCGTTTAGATCAGGGGACAGAGTGTGCAGCCTGCGCCTGGACAGGGCTAGCGGACGCGCGGCCAGCGGCGGCGGGGCTCGGCGCCGGCAAGGCCGACCGGGAGTTCGGGGAGGGTGCTGCGCAGGCCGGACCACTGCTCAGCGACGAGGATGCTGTTGTGGGGGTTGCCGGGCTGGTAGCGGACGGTGCAGGGGAAACCGGCGCGGAGGTCGGCGGGGTTGAGGGCATCGCGCATGGCGGTCACGTCCTGTGAGCACTCGTAATCGACGCCGCCGATGCGGTAGCTGTAGATGAGCAGGTTGCGGGTGACGCCGTCTTCGGCGGTCATCTCAGTGATATCGAGGAACATGCCGTCGACGAGGCGGCCGGAGCGCGCGAGGAACTGGCGGCGGGCCTGCTCGATTTCGTCTGCGGTGAGACGGCGGCGCGTGAGGAGCCAGATGCCGGCACCCGTGAGCGCGGCGAGCAGGACCACTCCAGTGGCCGTCTCCCATGTGCGTGGATTGGTGAGGATCATCGCTGTGCGGAGCCCTGCCCCCCGGCAAGGTTCTGTCAGCTTTGAGCATATCGCAGCGGGTGCGGGTTGCAGGTGCAAGGCGCGATACGGTGATTTTCAACCGAGCAGGTGCCTGGCGATGGTCATGAGCTGCATGTTGGAGGTGCCTTCGTAGATCTTGCCTACTTTGGCGTCGCGATAGTATTTCTCCGCAGGGTAGTCGCGGACGAAGCCGTTGCCGCCGAAGATTTCCACGCACTGGCTGGCGACGCGCTCGGCCACCTGCGAGGCGAAGAGCTTGGTCATGGCGGCTTCTTTCACGTAGGGCTGTCCGGCGTCTTTGAGGCGGGCCGCGTTGTAGACGAGGAGCCGTGTGGCTTCGATGTCGGTGGCCATCTGCGCGAGAGCAAACTGCACGGCCTGGAACTCGGCGATGGGCTTGCCGAACTGGCGGCGCTCCTTGGCATAGCGGGCGGCGTGGCCCCATGCGCCTTCGGCGAGGCCGAGCATTTGCGCACCGATGCCGATGCGGCCTTCATTCAACGTTTCGATGGCAATTTTGTAGCCTTTGCCGGGCTCGCCGAGGAGGTTTTCGGCGGGGATTTCGCAGTTGTCGAAGAGGAGCTCGCAGGTGCTGCTGGCGCGGATGCCGAGCTTGTCCTCCTTGTGGCCGACGGTGAAGCCGGGCGTGTCCTTTTCGACGAGGAAGGCGGTGATGCCGCGATAGCCGGCGGCGGGGTCGAGCGTGGCGAAGACGATGAAGAGTCCGGCCTCGCGCGCGTTGGAGATCCAGAGCTTGCGGCCATTGAGGCGGTAGCCGGCGGCGGTGGCTTCGGCGCGGGTCTGCAGGGCAAAGGCGTCGGAGCCTGAGCCGGCTTCACTGAGAGCGTAAGCGCCGGGAGTGCTGGTGGCCAGGCGGGGCAGCCATTGGCTCTTCTGCGCGTCAGTTGCCCAGCGGCGGATGGCGTTGACGACGAGGGTGTTGTGGACATCGACAAGGACGGCGACGGCGGGGTCCACTGTGGAGATGGCCTCGATGGCGAGGACGGAGTCAAAGAAGGTGCCGGCGGCGCCACCGTGTTCTTCGGAAACCTCGATGCCCATGAGACCGAGTTCAAAGAGGTGGCGGAGGATGGAGGGGTCGAAGTGCTGCTCGTCATCCATAGTGCGGACGAGGGGTGCGATGGTCTTCTGCGCGAAGTCGAGAACGGTGGAGTAAAAGAGATGCTCTTCCTCTGAGAGGAGGGTGAGCGGCGAGCAGGTGGCGATCGAGTTGGGCACGCGGGCTTCTCCTTGGCGCACCGGGCAGTGTAGCAGACGGGCGATTGCGGAGGCGCGGCAAGCAAAAGGGGCAGACGCCTTGCGGCCTCTGCCCCTGATGTGAAGAGCCCCTTTTGTTTAGTCGATCACGAAGGTGAAGGTGGTTTTGCCGGAGATGGACTTGGACGTTGTGTCCACGCCCGAGATGGTCATGGTGTAAGTGCCCTTGGCAGGATTGGAAGGCCCGCTGTAACCGCCGCCACAGGCTGAGATGGCAAAGCCGGCCACCATCAGAGCGAGGACCATGGTGAGGTTGCGGAGGTTGCGCGATTTGCGGCCGAGGAAGCCGATGAGCAGGAGACCGGCAAGTACAAGGCCTTCCGGCATCGGGCTGGGTTTCTTGTTCTGCGAGGTGTTGACTCCGGCTGCTCCGCTCATGCGATGCCACTTACCGTGCTGGGAATAGAAGCCGTAGCCATAGCCGTATGGATAGCCGCCCGTGGAGGCGCAGTCGGCTGCGTTGGTGTCGAGGCTGAGGGAGACGCTGCCCGCGCTGGTGCCGTTGATCTGGACGGAGCCGTCGCCGTTGCTGAGGGATGAGGAGAACTGGTAGCAGAGGTTCTGCAGGGCACTGTTGTTGCTGGACGAGAAGCTGACGTCGACGGTGCCCTTGTAACCACCGGCGGGGGTCACAGTGATGGTTTCAGTGCCCGAGGTGCCCTGGGAGACGGTGAGCGTGGCGGGTGCGGCTGCGATCGTGATGCCGGGTGTGGTGGTGCCGCCGGTGCCTCCGACGGTTAGCTGAATGACGCCGACCGAGGCTGCATGCATGGTGTCACCCGCGTACTGGGCGAGGATCTGGTGAATGCCGGAGGTGCTGAAGTTGGCGGTGTAGGTCAGCGTGCCGCCTGAGGACAAGGCTTGTGCCGCTACGGTGGTGCCGCCGTTGCTGGTGCCACCGTCAATCTGGAGGGTGACGTTGCCGGTCGGCGTGGTACCGCCGGTGGTGGACGCCACGGTAATGGTGACGGTGTCAGCGGTGCTGACGTTGGGTGTTGCGGTGGCGGCGGTAAGGGTGGTGGTCGTAGTGATCAGCGTGGTAGCGCTGCTCGTCCACGCGTTGGCCAGATTGTTGAGGTCAACTGAGCCGAGACCGGTGACGAGATCGTAGCCTGTGCCAGCGGAGTAGCCGATGGGGCCGCTGGGGCAGACGATGCTGCCGGCGAGGCAGTTGTTGTTGCCGGAGGTGATGTCGTGGAAACCGGTGGCATAGGTGCCGCTGTTGGAAGCCAGTGAGTAGAGGGCGGTATTCAGCAAGCCCTGTCCTGTCGAGTAGCCCGCCTTCTCATTGAGGATGGCGACCATACCGGCGAAGATGGGCGCGGCGAAGCTGGTGCCGCCAGCGACGGTGAGGTAGCCTGTGGCGCTGTCGCGGAAGCCCTGGTTGCAGCTATTTTGCTGGGCCGGATTGGTGCTGCCGGTTGGCGGTGTGTACCAGTCCGAGGAATCGCTGGTGCAGTAGAGGTAGCCGGGCAGGTTGGGCGAGGAGTAGAGAGAGACGTCCGGGACGTCGCGTTTGTTGTCCTGAGGAATGCCGGGGACGCCGGTCTGCCAGGTGGGCTTGGAGGTGTAAAGGGTGCTGACGCCGCCGCCGGAAGAACTGAGGCAGCCGATGGGGTTGTTGCTTGCGTCCGTGCAACCGCTGGTGGTGTCGTCATTCCAGGCGTTTTCCGGGATGTACTGGGTGGCTGAGACGACCAGGTCTGTGGAGCCGCTGGCGGCGGTCCAGTAGGTACCCACTTGGTCGTCCGCGGACGGAATTGAAGATCCGCCGACACCCGTGACGTACTGGCTACTGGCGGGGTAGTTAACGGAGAGAGAGGTTTGCTGCGCGGTGGACAGGCTGGTGATGCCATAGCAGGAGGTAGAGCCCTGGTCCCCGGAGGACGCGATGAAGGTCTGGCCCTGGCTGGCGGCCTGGGAGGCAATGGATTCAAGCTGCGTGGTCTCCGTGGAGGTCAGTCCGAGCTCACAGGCGCCGTAGCTGAGGGTCATGATGTTGGCGATGCGCTGGTCGACGGCGTACTGCGCGGAGTCGAAGACGCCGTAGTTGGTGTTGCTGCCGGTGTAGACGAAGAAGACGGTGGCGCCGTAGGCCGTGGCGCCTGACCATTCGAGGTCGAGGTCGGATTCGCCTTCATCTCCTGGGGAAAAGGCCGGCGTACCGGAGCCAGGTACGAGAACCTGGACGGGGTCATTGACGGTGAGGCCGGAGGCAGTCCAGAAGTTGTGGAGGTCCGAGACGGAGATTTCTGACTGGCCGAGGA
The DNA here is from genome assembly GCA_021779695.1 of Acidobacteriota bacterium. Next base: position 4,630 of record JAJYAE010000136.1, read on the forward strand.
CGGCGATGGACTGGCCGGTACCGGTAATTCCACCGCCGGTGAGAGCCTTCATGTCGTAGGTCGTCTGAATGTCGCCAGGGCTGAAGAAAACGTGGCCGGTGGTTCCGGAGGTAAAGCTGGGGGCCGCGGCGAGGGCATTGCGCTTGATGACGTGTGCCTGGGGCCGGAAAGTGTCGAGATTGCCGACGTTGAGGACGATGCCGGAAAGGGCGGCCGGTATGCTGAGGCGCGTAGAGGGGGCAAAATTCTTGGCGCCGCCGGGGTTGTTATAGAAGTGCATCTGGGTCTGGAAGGTCTGCTCGACCTGTCCGACGGTTCCGGAGAAATGGATCATGTTGTGGCTGCGGGAGACTGAGTCAATGGAAAAGCCCTGATCCTGGAGCCAGCTTACGACCTTGTCGAGGTCAGCCTGAGCCATACCGAAGCGGACGGCATACTCATCCGGCGTCAGCCACTTGTGATAGAGGGGTGACGTGGGAGTTTGCTGGGCGACAAGAAGGGCCTGCAGGTCTGCCTCCTGCTGCGGGCTGCGCTTGAAGAAGATGCTCATTCCGTGCAAGGGATAGTTGGCGGGCATGCGGCCGGCATCAAGCGCCGGGATGGCCATCGGTCGCAGGGAGCCTTTGAGGGGCGTCATCTGGGCACTGGAAATCTCAGATTGGATGCGGATGGCAGGAGCCTGCGCCTGGAGCGAGCCGGGGGCGCACGCGACGGCGGCCACCAGCAAGCTGACTCCGAGCCACATTTGCGAAGGGATTGCGAGCCTAGTCTTCATATTGATCCTTATCAAGCGTTCCGTTGCGAGTCAAAACATGCTAGCACGGGCAGGAATCTGCCGTGCCCGTTGCAGGGGGCGGTTGTCTGGCGCAGCGCGAGGGGAAGCCAGTGGGGATGGGTAAGTGATGCCACGTGCCGGTTGTGAAATTGAGGTGACCTCCAGAAGAAAAAGAGGATACCAACCCTTGAAGATTAGACACGAATCCCGGGCGGGAGTTGTCTGGCAAGGATCAATTTTGATGAGGCGGAAATCGTTGGAAGTAAAGGCCGGGTTCGGGAAGGGGATTAGAGTTCCGCCTGGCTGCGGACGAGGGTGAGCGGAGCAGCCGGGGTGGAGCGGTGCAGGCGGCCGGGAGCGCTCCAGGCGAGGGCGAGTTTCTCCCGTTCCAGCAGCTTGTGGATCTGGGAGCGGGCGTGGTCGGCCCAGGGGCCGCTCCTGTCGAGGCGGGAATACGCCTGCCAGTGGCGGAGGGCGGCGCGGCGCTCGCCTTTGCGTTCGAAGGCGAGCGCGAGGTTGTAATGAGCGTCGGCGTAGCGGGGCGCGAGGGCGACGGCCTGCTGGTATGCGGCGATGGATTCGTCCAGGCGGCCGAGCTCGTCGAGCACGTTGCCGAGGTCAAAGAAGGCCAGGACGTAGGTTGGGTCGGCGACGGTGGCCTTGCGATAGAGCTCTTCGGCGCGGGCGTATTCGCGGAGATGGAAGTGGAGGGTTCCAAGGTTGATATAAGCCGGGGCGTAGGCGGGGGACTGGGCGAGGATTTCGCGATAGAGGGCGATGGCGCGCTGTTTTTCGCCGGATTCCTCGGCCTGGACGGCGGCAAAGAAGAGGTCATGCAGGCTTCTGCCGGGGATGTGGCGATGGTTGGCGAGGGCGAGCTCGGCCGCGGGCGGTTGATCGAGGCGCTCGAAGTCGAAGAGAAGCTGGCGGCGGATGGGGTCGACCATGGCGCCCTGGCAGCGGAAGGCGAGACGGGAGCCGGTACGGACGACGCTGGCTTCAGCGAGCGGATTGCTCATTCCGGCGACGGCCTTCATGGCTAGAATGGAATGTCGAATGGAGGCAGCGGGAACATCTTCGTCGCGCAGGAGTCGGAGGGTTCGGAGCTGGCGAAGATCCTGAAAGGAATAAGTCTGCTGTGCGCCGATGAGTCCGGCTCTTTCCCAACCCTGAAGCTGGCGGGAGCTGATTTGCAGGATTCGCAATACATCCTGGCGGCTGTAGCTGGTCACTCTTCCATGCTCCCCTGGTTTGTCCGGACCCTTGCGGGTCATGGACGTGGCTCCTGGAACCATTCTGAGGAACCGCGCTTGCTGCGATTATGCCAAGGATACTCGTGGATAAGCAGGTACGAAACCGGGAGCAAGTAAAAAGTTGGTGGATAAGTGGTGCATGATTTGGTTCATTCTGGCGCGCCGGAACCAGAATGAACCAGAGTAATCGGCGGAAGTGGAGCACTCGAGCAATTGGGTACCCCGGCGATAGCGTTTTCATGATATCAATTTGTTTTCGGCTCTCTACCTGTCTGCGAATCGATGGGCCTTGAAGGTGGCCGGCAGATCAAATCCGTGAGGGTGTTTTGGATCGAGCTGAGTTTTGCATCCGCGCGCTGGGGCGGCAGCAGGTCATATCAGTAGACGGAGACGTGGAGGCGCTGCTGGGGTTTGCGGCGAGCCGGTTTCTTGCGGGCGACGTCACGCTCAACGAACAAATTCACGCACAGGATGCGGAAGTTGCCGCGCGTCTTTTTGACACGGAGAAAGAAGAGACGGGTACGCCGGACGATGGGGCGTGGGAGAGCCTGCGGGTGCGACATGCCGACGGCCGGATACGATGCATGCGGGCGATGGCGCGCCAGGTGCGGGATGGGAATGGAGCGGCGCTGCTTCGGCTGATCCTGGAAGATGCGCGTCATCCCGGCGCCGGGTGGCCGGAGGAAGCGGTCTCCGCGCCGCTGCGTGTGCTGCTGGAGAGCAGCGAAGGCCCGGTGTACTTCAAGGACCGGCACCATGTTCTGGCCGCCATCAACGAGAAAGTAAAGCTCGGACTGGCGCTCCTGGATGTTGGACATACCGGGGTGCTGGGCCTGACCGACTACGACATCTTCCCCGAGGAGCATGCCGACCGTTTTTACGCGGCGGAGAAGGAGGTGCTTGCGGGCAAGCCGATGGCAAACGTGCAGTATCGCACCATTCAGCGCGATGGCACGGAGGTCTGGCTGGACCATCGAACGTTTCCAGTGAAAGACAAAGAAGGAGCGGTGGTAAGCCTCCTGGGGATGACGCGAGCCCTTACGGACGCGGCGCAGGCAGAGGCGGCCCAGCGGGAGAGCGCGGAGTTCCTGCGAGAGGCGCAGCGGATTGCGGGCCTTGGGAGTTATGTGCTCGACGTGCCGAGCGGAAGATGGACCGCATCGGAGGCGCTGGACGAGGTTCTGGGGATCGACTCCGGATATCCGCACACTGTGGAGGGCTGGCTGGGTCTGATTCATCCTGAAGAGCGAGCGGAGCTTGGGAGGTACCTGCAAGGGTTGACTGAAGGGCGCGCAGTGCAATTCGACCGGCACTACCGGATTGTCCGTCCGCGGGACGGCGTGACGCGATGGGTGCAGGGACGTGGCGAACTGGAACGAGATGCCCAGGGCCATGTGCTGTGGATGCGCGGGACCATTCAGGACGTGACGGAGCACAGGCTGGCGGACACAAAGGTGCGTGAAAGCCGGGAGATGCTGCGGTTATTTGTGGAGCATGCGCCGGCGGCGCTGGCGATGTTTGACCGGGAGATGCGGTACCTGGCTTGCAGCCGGCGGTGGCTGGAGATGTTCGGGATCGACCCGGTGAACCTGGCGGGCCGCTCACACTACGAGGTCTTGCCCGGTATTCCGGAAGAGTGGCGGCAGGCGCATCAACGGGCCCTGACGGGCGAGGTGATGCCGACGCGCGCGGACCAGCTGGCGCTTCCGGATGCGAGCGTGCTGTTGATTCGCCGGCAAGTCCATCCGTGGTGGACGGGCACCGGCGAGGTGGGCGGCGTCATATTGTTTGCCGAGGACATTACGCAGCAGAAGCTGGCGGAAGAGCGGCTGCAGCTGGCGGCAAGCGTATTTACGCATGCTGCGGAAGGGATTCTGATCACAGATGCGGAGGGAAAGATCCTGGATGTGAACGACGCGTTCACGCAGATTACTGGCTACGAACGCGAGGAGGTTCTCGGGCAGAATCCGCGGATTCTGCGATCGATGCGGCAGGGGCGCGAGTTCTATGAGGATATGTGGCAGCAATTGAAGTCCAAGGGGAAATGGACGGGAGAGATTTGGAACACGACTAAAAGCGGGCGGGTTTTCGCCGAGATGCTGACGATCAGCGCGGTGCCGGATGAGACAGGCAGGACGCAGCAGTATGTCGCGCTGTTTTCCGATTTGACATCGACGAAGGAGCAGGAGTGGAAGCTGGAACGGATGGCTCACTATGACCTGCTGACGGGGCTGCCCAACCGCGTGCTGCTGGCCGAGCGCGAGCGTCAGGCGATGGAGCAGGCCGTGGCGAGCGGGCGAGTCACGGCGTTGATCTGCCTCGACCTGGATGACTTCAAAGGAGTGAACGAACGCTTTGGCCACAATGTGGGAGATCAGCTCCTGATTGCAACGGCGAACCGGCTGAAGGGAGTGCTGAAGCCGGGCGACACTCTGGCGAGGCCGAGCGGGGACGAGTTTTTTGTGCTGCTGCCGAATCTGCAGAGTTCGCAGGACGTTCTGCCGATCCTGGCAGTGCTGCAAGGGGCGGCACTGGCGCCTTTCGAGGTTGGTCCGCACAAGTTGAAGCTCTCGGCGAGCGCAGGCGTGGTGTGCTATCCCCAGCCGGTCGACGTGGATGGCGACCAACTGCTGCGGCAGGCGAACCAGGCGATGTATCACGCCAAGCTGGAGGGCAAGGGCCGCTACCACTTCTTCGATCCCAAGCAAGATGAAAATGTTCGCGGGCACCATGAGGATCTGGAGCGAATTCATGCGGCACTGCTGGCCGGGGAGCTGAAGCTTCACTACCAGCCGCGCGTCAACATGCGCACGGGCAAGCTGGAGGGAGCCGAGGCTCTGATCCGATGGCAGCATCCCGAGGTGGGGCTGTTGCAGCCAGCGCAATTTCTGCCGGTGATTGAGAATAGCCCGCTGGAGATTGAGGTTGGCGAATGGGTGTTGAAGACGGCGATGCGTCAACTCGAAGCATGGCATCGCGGGGGACTGGACCTGGCATTGAGCGTCAACGTCTCTGCCCAGCAACTGCAACATGGACATTGCGATGAGATGCTGCGGAAGCTGCTGGCGGCTCACCCCACAATCCCCGCAAACAAGCTGGAGCTGGAGATTCTGGAAAACGGTGCCCTGACGGAGATGGCGACGGCCGTGGAACTGATTGAAACGTGCCGGAAGATGGGAGTGACGTTTGCACTGGATGACTTTGGGACAGGCTATTCTTCGCTTTCCTATCTGCGGCGGCTGCCGTTTGACGTGTTGAAGATTGATCGGACATTTGTGCGGGACATGCTTGACGATCCGGAAGATCTGACGCTGCTGGAAGGCGTACTGGGGCTGGCATCGGCATTTCGGCGGCTCCCCGTGGCCGAAGGCGTGGAAAGCGTGGAGCATGGGCTGATGCTGTTGCGTCTGGGCTGCGAACAAGGACAGGGTTACGGAATTGCGCGACCGATGCCCGCCGATGAGATGACGGCGTGGGCCAAAGCCTGGCGGCCGCACCCGAAGTGGGTGCGAGCGCGAACGCTGTCCCAGGGGGACTGGCCGCTGCTGCATGCCATTGTGGAACATCGGGCATGGGTGGCGGGGGTTGGAGAGTTTGTGATGGACGGGCGGAAGTCTCCGCCGGCTTTAGATCTGGAGGGCTGCCAGTTTGGCCGCTGGCTCGCGAGCCCGAAGCAGGCCGATGGCGGAGGCACATGGGACCTGTCTGCCGTGGAGCGTTTGCACGCGCGCGTTCATGGGATGGCAGTCAAGGTGGTGGAACTCAAGGAAAGCGGCAGGCAACAGGCCGCGCAGACGGAACTGGATAATCTGCAGGCCCTGCGGGATCAGATGCTTGCAGCGCTGGAGCGGCTGGTGGAGTAAGCCTGGACGGGGCGTTTGCGCCTCCTGTCGCCAAGGCGCACCGTGAGCAAGGCGGCTTGCTGGGCGTTACTGCTCGCAGCAGGGGCCGGTGGCGCATCCACCGTTGAGACTGCAGGCACCCATACCGCAGGCGCCCGCACCGCAGCCCTGGAAGGCTTCTGCGCCGGAGGATGACCCTCCGCCTTTGGAGATGGCTCCGGCGCCGCCGCTGATGAGGCGATGGACTGCTCCGCCGCAGCGCGGGCAGGCGGCGATGGGCGCGTCGGACATCTTTTGGCGCTGGTCGAAGTGGTGGCCGCAATCACTGCATTGATATTCGTAGGCTGGCATGATGATCTTTCCTGACCCGGAAGCGCCGCAGAGCGCTGCCGGCCTTTGCTTCAATTTTACAAAGGATGCGGTTATCGAGTCAGGCCGTGCCGTGATGGGTGCGCCTGCAGAGGGCACAGTGCGGAATGTAGAATCCGACCTGATGCGTGTGTGTCGCGCGAGCGCGGCGTGGAGATGGATTTGCGATGAAGACACTGCTAATGACGGAGTACAAGAAGCTGA
>JAJYAE010000137.1 GCA_021779695.1 Acidobacteriota bacterium
GCCGGGGACGTCCGCGGCGACAGAGCCGAGCGCGCCGAGACTGCCGAGCGCGCCGAGCTGGCCGAGCTGATCCATGCGGATGGGTCCGAGGATGAGGACGATGTCGAGCTCCTTCTGCTCGGCGTCGAGGACGAACATGCCCGCGGTCTGGCCGTTGACCTGCTTGAGGAGAACATCGGTGACTTCAGAGCCCTTGTTTTCGCGGACGTGGACCATGGGCTTCCATTCGGAGGTCTGGAAGTGCTGGCGAATCTGCTCGAGTTCGGCGGGCGAGTACTGGCCGGGCTTGTCAAATTCATATTCGCGGACGTAGATGCCGTCGAGTCCCTGGAGAAGTTGGCGGGTCTGGGCGTCGTTGCCCTGCTTGCCATTGAGGAACTGGGAGGCGGTAGCGAGCATGTTCTTGTCCATTGTGACCTCGGTGACGTTGGAGGCGCGGGCGGCGAGCTGCTTTTCAAGCGCAGGCGGCAGAATCTGGGGGAAGCTTTGGGCACAGGCGGGCGCGACGGCGGCGACGAGGGTGAGGATGAGGGTTGCGGCGCGGGAGTTCATTGCACGTCTCCTTGAGTGAATGGGTTGTGGCTGTGCACGGCGAGGCGCGTCTGGACGTCGGTGAGGGCGTGGTGGGTGATGCGCAGGGCGATGAAGAGCTGGCGGCGCGCTTCTTCTCCGTGGCGGCGCTGCTGGGTGATGTGGTTCCAGGTGAGCAGACTGCTGACAGCGACGGCGAGCAGGATGGAGGCGGCGAGGCGCTGCCAGAGGAAGCGGTGGCTGGCGGCGGCCTGCCTGCGGTGGAGCAGATTCTGCTTGAATGCGGGCGGAACGGGCCGGCGTTGCAGGGCGCAGCGGAGCTCGCGTTCGAATGCGTCGATGGGTTCAGGCTTCACGGATGTACTCACTGAGGTTCTGACTGGCCTTGGCGCGGAGGAGCTTGAGGCCGCGCTGGAGATGGCTCTTGACGGTAGCCAGGGGTGCGTTGAGTGCGGCGGCAATTTCGCTCGGAGTCATGTCCTCCTGATAACGGAGAACGACGGCGGCGCGCTGGGGTTCGGGCAGAGTGATGAGCAACTGCTCGATGCGCGTGCCGAGGGGCGAGGCGGAATCCTGGCGGGTGATGTGGTGGTGATCGCTGATCTCAACCCAGTCGGCGGCGCGGCGCGCGTGGCGACGGCGCAGGGCGTCTGTGCTGCGGCTGACGGCGACGCGACGAAGCCAGAAGAGCGCGTGATCCGGCGAGTCGAGTTGGCCAAGGTGGCGATCCATTTCAAGAAAGACATCCTGGGCGACTTCTTCGGCGAGGCCGTGGTCGCCGGTGATGCGGAGGGCGATGGAAAAGACCATGGACTGGTGCTGGTCCACGAGTTGTTCGAAGTCGGGCTGCCAGCGAGGTGCCATGAGGAACGCCTTCTGTTTTGATATCCGCAAAACGGAGCGGACGGGGATGCAGAAAGATACGCAGGCGCTCAACTCTTTGCTCCCTGAAATCGTCCACCAAAGAGAACGATTGCACGAAGAACGACGGCAATGGCTGGCAGGTGTTGAAGCTGTCTTTGTTCTGGATCATCGTTTTGTATGCCATGGCGCTCTGCGCCGTGGCGTCGGCGCAGCCGCGAACTGCCACCACGGATCCGGATGCTGTGTGCGCGCAATGCCATGCGCTGATTGCCGCGCGCTACCGGACGACGCCCATGGCGGAGGCCAGCGGTGCGGCGACGGAGGGTTTTCTGCCTGCGGACTTTACGCATGCGGCCTCGGGCATCCATTACAAGGTGAAGGAAGTGGATGGGCAGGTGTGGCTGGACTACGAGCGGCCAGAGGCGACGGCGGAGCGAGAACTGGCGGGACGGGTGCAGCTCGAGTACTTTATCGGCTCGGGGCTGCGCGGGCGCACCTATTTATTTGACCGGGATGGCTACTGGTTTGAAGCCCCGATCAACTGGTATGGGAAGAAGCGGGTGTGGGATATGGCGCCGAACTTCCTGTCGGCGCGGGAGATGCCGCTGACGCTGCCCGTGGATCCGGGCTGTCTGCACTGTCATGCGTCGGAGGTGGCGCAGTCCCTGCCGGATGCGAGGAATCATTATGCCGGCGCGCCGTTTGACGCGGGAGGCATCACGTGCGGGGCGTGCCACGGGGATGGCGCGGCGCACGTGCACTCAGGCGGGAGGGTGAAGATGATGGATATCGACGCGCTGGCGCCGGCGCGGCGAGATTCGATCTGCCTGAATTGTCACATGGAGGGCCAGGCCGCGGTGATTCGCGAAGGGAAGACACTCACGGAGTTCAAGCCGGGCGATGACTTGTCTGATTACGCGGTGTTTTTTGTGCGGCGGAATGAGAATGGGTCGGGTGGGCGCGCGACGAGCCAGTGGGAGGCGCTGCTGAAGAGCCGGTGCAAGGAGGCGAGCGGCGATCGGATGACCTGCACAACCTGCCACGATCCGCATGGATCTCCGGCTGCGGCGGAGCGGGTGGCGTACTACCGCACGCAATGCTTGCAGTGCCACGGCGCGAATGGGTTCGCGGAGAAACATCACCCGGAGAATCTGGACTGCGTGGAGTGCCACATGGCGCGGATTCCTTCAAACGACATTGCACACGAGCAGGTGACGGACCACTGGATTCGCAAGCGGGTGAAAGGTGCGCGGCTTCCGCTGGAGACCTCGGGTTCGCTGGTGGCCGTGGGCGATGTGGCGGCAGACGACCGAGATCTGGGGCTGGCTTACGCGCAGATGGCGACGCGAGGCGATGAGGCGGCAGGACACCAGGCACTGGCGCTGCTAACCCGCGCCGAGAAAGAGCAGAATGGGGCAGCCGGCGATGCGGAGCTGCATGCCGAGCTGGGTTTCCTGGAGCAGATGGATGGGAATGCGCCGGGCGCCGCGACAGAGTACAAACGGGCGCTTGAGGCGGACCCATACGAATCCCTGGCAGCAGGGGATCTGGCCGTACTGGATGCGCAGGCGCACGACTATGGCGACGCTGTTGGCCTGTGGAGCCGGGTGTTTGCGGACGACCCCTCGCAACTGGCGGCGGGAATGGACCTGGCGCTGGTGGAGTGTGCGGCCGGGGCGATGGACCAGGCGCAGATGACCGTGGCACGGCTGCTGGACTTTGCGCCGGATGATGGCAAGTTGCGGGCCCTGGCGGCAAGGCTGCGGGGTGGGAAAGGGAGCTGCGGCGGCAAATGATGCAGCCGCTGGCTTTGGGGGCATACGAGGAGTCAACAGGCGACGACCGGCCAAGAGGGAGGGCCGGGAATGTTATACCCAAACACCCGTGTTTGCGGAGCGCCCGGAGCCGGACCCTGTTCCGAGAGAGGCATGTGGAAACCCAGGCCTGAGTCTCCAAGGCAGGCGAACCAGGGACGGGAAGGGCCTCTTTTGGCGGACCTGGTATTGTGGTTTTCCTATTGAAAAATCAATCATTTGATGGAGATTGGGCCCGCCTTGAGGGTGGAACCCAGGAACCTCCGGAAGGTTGTGATCGGGGGTGGTGGATGGGGGTGCATCCTGGTGGGCACGGCGCATAAATGACATATCTAAGATATATCAAATAGGCAACATTTGTTCGGTGTCCTTCGAGGCAAAGAGAGGCGGCGGGATAGAAAACGGTGGGGAAAAGGAAGAGCGGGCGGCGCTGAGGCATTTTGACTAAATCGATTTATATGGATAAGTTAGGCAGGATTTGACGGATGGTTGCCGGCGAGGCGGGGGGCTGGGAGGGCCGGAGTAAAGGTTTTCTCGGAATGATATATCGTTTGGGCGGGAACAGCCGCAATTTTTTTGCGATCTATCGTTGACAGGAGTGATTGGATTTGGATATTGTTTCGATTTGTTCCGGGGTCGGCCTTTTTCGCTCTCGCCAATTCAATTTTCAGGGGGCAGCTGTACCGGAAAACTTTGCGAACCTGCCGCTGTGGCCGGGGAGCTTTAACGATGTTCATGATCCGCGAGGGCATGGGCACGCACACGAGAGTAGTTCAAAAAACAATAAGAGCAATCCTTTCAGGAGACCGCATGAAGAAGAGAATGCGCACAGCGCTTGCGCTGGCACTCGTTGCCTGCGCGGCGATGCTCATGAGTCCAGCGGCCAGAGCGCAGTCGGTCTACGGATCGATTTTCGGCACTGTGACCGATTCGACCGGGGCGGCAATACCTGGCGCCACGATCACGGTCAAGGACGTCTCGAAAGGGACGATCGTGACCGCCACCTCGAACGCGACAGGTGATTACAGCGTTCCCCACCTTATCCCCGACGTATACAACCTGACGGTATCGGCGAAGGGCTTCAAGGCTTTTTCCGCAACGGGCATTCAGGTTCTGGCGGATACGGCACCGCGTATTGATCCGACGATGGAGATCGGCGCGGCGGACACGACAGTGACCGTAAATGCCGAGCAGCAGCCGGAACTGAAGACGGACCGCGCGGATGTATCGACAGTCTTCGATCAGCAGCAGGTATCGAGCCTGCCGGTGGGCGACCAGAACTTTACCAACCTTCAACTTCTTTTGCCGGGCGCGCAGCTTCTGGGCTGGTCGCACGCGGCTGATGAGAACCCGCAGGGTTCGCGTCAGATTCAGGTAGACGGCCAGGCCTTTGGCGGCACGGCTTTCGAACTGGACGGCACGGACAACCAGGATCCGATTCTGGGCATTATCGTCATCAACCCGTCCATCGACCAGGTGACGGAAACGAAGATCACGACGCAGAACTACGATGCCGAGCTGGGCAAGGCGGTATCGGCGGTTGTGACTGCGCAGACGAAGTCGGGCACCAACCAGTTCCATGGCGATGCGTACGACTTCCGCACGGGCAATGCGAATCTGGCGCGTGATCCATTCAGCCAGGCTCCTGACTCGATTCCCGCCGGACTGAAGAACAGAATGGGCGGATCGATTGGCGGCCCGATCAAGAAGGACAAGGCGTTCTTCTTCTTCAACTATGAAGGTCAGCGCCAGAAGGTGGGCACAGCGGCAACGGATACGCTGCCGACGAGCCTGCTGACGGAGACGGCTCTGGGCAACACGACTGGACCGAGCGGCATTCAGGGCGCGGACTTCAGCGAGTACCTGACGCAGTTGGGCGCGAACGGCATCATTTACGACAACTCGACTGGCACACCAACGCCTTTCGCAAGCAACGTGATTCCTTCGAGCCGGCTTTCTCCGCAGGCACTTGCCCTGTTGAAGCTCCTCGAGCCTTACACCAAGGGCATTGTGCCGAACACAACCGGATCGGTCGGCAACCTCGACTCCAACTTCCACGCAAGCGGAACGGGTCTGTTTAACAGCAACCAGTGGACGGAGCGCGCGGACTACTCGCTGAGCGAGACGATGCATGCCTTCGAACGCTTCTCGCGGTTTACGGACACCCTGTCAGGCAAGGTGATGTTTGGCGCGGCCGGTGGACCTGGATTCGGCGTTGGCAACTATGGCGGTAACTCACAGGGTGCGAACGACAGCTTTGCGTCCGGCATGGACATCGCCCTGAATCCGAAGCTGCTGACGGACTTCCGTCTGGCGTACTACCGCTACAACGTGATCGACTCGAAGCATGACCAGAATGTTGAATTTGCCAATCAGATCGGCATTCCGGGCATCAACTTCGGAACCTACTTCACGGGCGGCGCGCCGGGCTTCAGCCTGTCGAATATTCCCGGCGGCTCAGGTGGTACTCAAGGCAACCCGGTCTACGGCGACGGCTTGAACATCAACCGTTGTAACTGCCCCTTGACCGAGCGCGAAGATCAGTTCCAGATTGTGAACAACTGGACCAAGATCGTTGGCAACCACAGCTTCAAGGTGGGCGCCGACCTGCGCTATGCCCGCAACCTGCGCGTTCCGTCGGACACTGACCGCGCTGGCCAGCTGAACTTCAACCAGACCGTAACTTCTGACCCGTCGCTGGCAACTCCGGGCGGCTTGTCTTTTGCGTCTTACCTGCTGGGCGAAGTGACCAGCTTCGGCCGTTATGTTTCCACCAACACGAACGCCAAGGAATTCCAGAAGCGCACGTTCTTTTATGCGCAGGACACCTGGCGCGCGACGCACAACCTCACACTGAACCTGGGTCTGCGGTATGAGATCTACTTCCCAGAGGCAGTGAATGCAGCAGGCAACGGCGCACTGATGAACCTGAACGACGGTTATCTGCACGTTGCAGGCATTGGCAACGTACCTTCGGATATGGGCTGGACCTGGCCGGTATCGAAGATGTTTGCACCGCGCATTGGTGCTGCATACCAACTGGGCGAGAAGACGGTCATCCGCGCCGGCTACGGACGGAGCTTTGACATTGGTGTCTTCGGCTCCATCTTTGGCCACGTGGTGACGCAGAACCTGCCGGTGTTGGCGAACCAGCAGATCAATCAGCCGAGCACGACGGCTCCCGCGTTTACCCTGGCGGTAGGTCCGAAGCAATATGTCCCGCTGTCGGTACCTTCCAACGGCCTGCTGCCGAACCCCGGCTCGCAGGTTGCGACGAAGGCGCGTCCGAATCCGCTCAGTTTCCCGACGATCGATGCATGGAACCTGAGCATCCAGCGCGCGCTGACACCGACCCTGACCCTGACCGTTGCGTACGTAGCCAACAAGGGAACGCACACGCTGGGTGACGGCGACAACAACAACACCAACCCGAACGAGCCTGGCATCAACCTTCCCGGCAAGTACAGCGTGAACGGACAGACCCTGCACTACGATCCGACGGTGCCTGCAAACACCATTTCAGCCAACAGCGGCGTATCGACGGGCAATCTGCTGCAGCGCTACTATGCGTACTCACTGACGGCTTGCAAGGATCCCAACTACACAACGCCGAACGAGCCGTTTATCACATCCGGAATGTGCGGATGGACGAACAGCATCCAGTACTACGGCGACAACATGAACACGGAGTTCGACGCACTGCAGGTGACCCTGGCGCAGCAGATGATCCATGGTCTGAGCTACACGGCGAACTACCAGTGGGCGAGTGCCTTTGACGAACAGTCTGGGTACTACACCTGGGATCACAACATCACGCACATCCGCGACAGCAACACGCGCAACCAGCAGCTCACGGCGTATGGCAGCTACGATCTGCCATTCGGCAAGGGCAAGCAGTTTGTGCCGGGCGCCAACCGGGTGACTGACCTGCTGATCGGCGGGTACCAGCTGAGCACAGTGTTGAGCTGGGCCGGCGGTCTTCCGTTCAGTGCCAACTACAACGAAGCCTGCACGAACGTACCGAACTGCGTGGCCAACGGCTCAGCGCCGAGCTGGCCAAGCTCAAACGGCGGTGCGCGGATGAAGACCAACCTGACGGGCTTCACGGCGGGTAACAATGGAACCGGCACGAGGACCTTCTATCAGGCGCAGACGACGGACCTGCTGACGGATCCGGGAACGGGTGTCTTCAAGAATCCGGGTCTGGACACGATCGGCAACGTGAGGGGCAACTCTTATCGTGGTCCTACGCTGTTCAACACGGACATGGCGATCACGAAGGCCTTCACGATTCACGAGAGCGTGGTGACCAAGTTCCGTATGGATGCGTTCAACGTCTTCAACCACATCAACCCGGGCAATCCGAGTGGCAATATCGAGTCGACAGGCACAATCTCCAGCGAGGCGGCAGGCTGCTTCCCGAACGGCGATTGCGGACCGCGTCAGCTTGAATTCTCCCTCCGCGTTCAGTTCTAATTCCGCGCGAGGAGCCGCAACAATAACTGTGAGGGGAGCTTCGGCTCCCCTCAATTTTTTGAGCCCGTGTGCCGCAGCTCGGCGACGGCGTGCGGAAGGATGCGCCTACGCACAGAAGTGCGGGCGCGTGCAGCGGTACACTGCAGGAACAGGCATTTATGGGAAAAATTGCAGTGAAGGTAATCTTGTTGTACCTGCTGAGCGCTACGTTTGCCGCAGCGGCGCAGCAGGCAGGAGCGCAAACAGAGGGCACGGCGACGCCGGCACCGGTAACGATTGAAGGAGCGCGCGCGCTTGCAGGGCGAGGCCAGCTGAGCGCGGCAATGCAGCAACTGGACGAGCTAGCGGCGCGGACGCCAGAACCAGCGGGCGTGGAGCGGCTGCGCGGGATTATCTACTATCAGCGTCAGGAGTTCATGGAGGCGATCCAGGCCTTTACAAAGGCGGCAGCGCAGGATCCGAACGATCGAGAATCGGTTGAAATGCACGGGGTGAGCCTGTTCCGGCTGGGACGGAGCCCGGAGGCGCTGCCATATCTGGAGAAGGCGCAAGCAGCGGTGCAAAGTACAAATGTTGATCCGAATTACGTGCTGGCACTTTGTTATGCCGATGTCCAGCGCTATGACGATTCGCGCAGGGCATTTGCGCGGCAGTTTGGTTTTCCGCCGGAGTCAGCGCAGGCGCATCTGCTGGCCGGACGAATGTTTCTGCGGCGAGAGTTACGGGAACAGGCGGGAGTGGAAGGAAATAGGGCCTTGCAGCTGGACGCCAGGTTGCCGCTGGCTCACGAACTGCTGGGCGAAGTGGCCCTGGCGAATGGCGATGTAGCGGGCGCGGTGCGGGAATTTGAAGCGGAACGCGCGATGGATCCGCTGAACGCGGAACTGTACAGCCGGCTGGGTGACGCCTATCTGCGGGTGGGAAACTACGACAAGGCGCAGCAGACACTGAATCGCGCGGTGCTGCTGATGCCCTATGCAACGGAGCCATTTATTCTGCTGGGCGAAACATTTTTAAAGCTTCAGGACCCGATTCAGGCGTTGCACTACCTGGTGCATGCGGAGCGAATGGACCCATCGAACTACATCACGCACAACCTGCTGGGGCAGGCGTACAAGGCTGTAGGCAATCGTGATGCGGCAAACCGGGAGTTCAAGCTGGTGGTGGATTTGCAGCACCAGAACGACTCCGCGCCGGGGAAATAGGCGATGCACGGAGTGCGGAAGGCATGGACGCTGGCGGCACTTCTGGCGCTGGGATGGCAAGCAGCCGGCGCGGCGCAAACACCGAAGCCTGCGCATGAACCGCACGACATGAAAAAAGCGACCTCACTGTTTCGCGAGGGGCTGACGGCGCGGGCAAGCGGGGAGTTGGATAAGGCGCAGAAGAAGTTTACAGAAGTGGTGCGCCTGGCTCCGCAGATTGCGGAGGGCCATGAGGCACTGGGCACAGTGCTGCTGGAGCAGGGCAAGACTCAGGAAGCGATTGCCGAGCTGACAGCCGCCGAGAAACTGAAGCCCAACGATGCAGGGAATGAAGCCGTGCTGGCGCAAGCCTACACGCAGGCAGGGGCTACGCAGGAGGCGCTGAAGCATTTTGCCATTGCCCAAAAGCTGGCCGGCGAGCCGGGTGGATCCGTTCTTGGCCCGGACTTCTATGACGCCTATGGGCGCATGCTGGCGGCAGATGGCAAACCGGAAGATGCACTTACGCAATTCATCGCAGAAGAGGCGCTGACTGGACGAAGCGCTCGTCTGGATGATGTCATCGGGTCACTCTATGCGCAGCAGCAGGAGTGGATGAATGCGCGGGGGCGCTTTGAACAGGCGCTGCAACTGGATCCGAATTATCAACCGGCGCGGATTCACCTAGGGATCTTGCTGCGCACGCAACATGACGTGCCCGATGCGCTGGCGGTGCTGCAGCAAGCGGCAAACAAAACGCCACCCGATGCGCAGGCGCTGCTGGAGTATGGGCGGACGCTGGCGTTGGTGGGCAAGGACGACGAGGCTGCGACGCAGTTTCAACAGGCGCTGAAAGCTGATCCGACAGCGACGGAAATTGGGCTGGAACTGGGCATGGCACTGCAGCGCGAAGGCCGCCAGGCAGATGCGATCCCGTACTTCGAGCAGGCGCTCAAGAGCAATCCAAAGAATATGACAGCTCTGACGAACCTGGCGCTGGCCCAAACGATGACGGGCAACGCGAGAGGAGCACTGGAGAACTACGCGGCGGCGTTGGCCCTGGCGCCGAAGAATCCGACCATCTACAAAGACCTTGGCGTGGCGCACGTGCAACTCTCGGCATTTGACGAGGCGATTGCAGACTTCAACAAGGCCATCGCCCTGGACCCGAACGACCCGGAGACGCACTACGACCTTGGGCTGGCTTACAAGTTCAAGGACCAGTATGAGAGTGCGATTGCGGAGCTGACCAAAGCGGGAGAGATGGACCCGAAGCTGCAGGATCCGCCTTACACGCTGGGGATTCTTCTGATGCAAATGGGAAGGCTGGATGCAGCCGTGACGGAGCTGCGCAAGGCGGTGGCTCTACAGCCGCAGAATGGCGATGCGTGGGCGATTCTGGGGAGCACATTGAAACAGGCTTCTCGCCTGCCAGAAGCGGCTGCGGCACTGGAGACTGCAATTCCTTTGCTGCCGGGCCAGCCGGGTCCGCGTGTGACGCTGGCGGGCGTCTATGCTGAAGAGGCAGCGGATCTGAAGACGCAGGCGGATGCAGCCGAGAGCGCAGGAAACGCAGCGCAGGCGGAGCAGCTCCGCGCGCAGATGAAAGAGCTGCGGGGCAAGGCGACAACATTGAGGCACGAAAGCGCGGAGCTGGCGCGAAGCGCAGTGAGCCGGCAGCGTGCGAACTTTGAGATGAACGCCGGAAACCAGGAGATGCTGCGCGGACAGATTGCCGCGGCGGTGAGCCGCTATCAGCAGGCGATAGCGGCGGACGCGACGTTTGCGGCTCCGCATGAGCAACTGGCGATTGCCTACGAGCGGCAGGGTCGCACAGACGAGGCGGCAGCGGAGCGCGCGAAGGCCGCGGAGCTGGAGAAGACGAAGTAGAACGGGAGGCCGATGAGATGATTTGCAAAACGATGGGACGCGCGTTACGCATTGCAAGCGCGCTGGCTATGCTGGCCGCGCTGATAGCAACAGCGGCGCAGGCGCAACAGCGGTGGACGGAAGCCGAGGCGAATGCGTGGTATGCGCGGCAACCCTGGCTGGTGGGCGCGGACTTTCTGCCGTCGACGGCGATCAACGAACTGGAGATGTGGCAGGCGGCGACGTTTGATCCCACGACGATTGACCGCGAACTGGGATGGGCCGAGGGCGCGGGCATGAACACGATGCGCGTGT
>JAJYAE010000138.1 GCA_021779695.1 Acidobacteriota bacterium
TGGTGCTGGACTGGCCGTTGTTGTACTGGCCGATGGAGAGGCGATAGACGCTGTTGAGCTCGTCGAGGATCTGGTAGAACTGCTCGCCCGCGGTGGCGTCGCTGAGGCCGATGGTCCAGCGATAGCCGTAGTCGGTCTGATAGCGGTTGTAGAGGCCGCGCTCATTGCCTGCGCCGGTGCCGAGGCGGAAGTGGTTGGTGATGGTGGCGTCCTGCTGCGAGCCGTACCAGTCGCCGGTGAGGCCATTGAAGCTGCGGTGGAAGGTGTCAAGGAAGCTGTTGCGCGTGCCGTTGTCAGTGAGTTTTCCGGTGAACATGGTGCCGCCGGTGATCCAGTTGTTGTAGGCGCTGCCGGCGTCGGCGATGACCTGGCTGGTGGAGTTCTCATTGCGCAGGCCGAGGATGGTGTTGTTCTGCGCGTTGGGGCCGAGGTGCAGCGCGGTGGAGCAGCCCTCGACATCGCCGCCGGTGAAGGTGTTGCCGTCGCCCTGCGCGAGATTGATGCCGGTGGTGCCTGCGATGGGATTGCCGCTGGATGTGGGGCAGTCAATGTGAAGGCGCACGAAGGCACTGGCGTTGAGCCAGTCGGTGGTGGCGGGATTGCTGATCTGATGGCCGATGGCGTTGACGGCGGTGAGGAAGCCGGTGAAGGCGTTGTCGTAGAACGTGCCGCCGGTGTAGTTGCCGGTGCCGTCGAGCGTGATGCCGGTCTGGCTGGAGTTGCCCTGGAAGTAGAGGCTCTGGAGGTCGAGCTCCTGCGTGCGATAAGCAACGAGGCCTTGCGCGGTGGCGCTGGTGGAGCCGGTGGTGTTGAGGACGGCGTTGTCGAGATGGAAGCCTTGCGTGTCTGCGGCGTAGGTGGGGTCGCCGATTTGAAAGATGGCGGCGGCGCCGGAGTACGCGAAGACTGTGCCGCCAAGCGTGCCACTGGCTGCGCTGGAGCCACGCAGGGCGCAGCCGTGGAGCGTGACGTTGCGCGTGCCCGCGGTGACGAGGATCTGGTTCGCGGTGTAGATGGTGGCGCAAGGCAGGAGGATGGTGGTGTTGGCCGTTGAGATGGTGAGGCTCGAACCCATGGAGAGCGCGCCGGAGAAGTTGCGCGCATCACAGGTGCCGCCGTAGGTCGTGCTGATTTTTGCGACGCAGGACTGGAGCTTTGCGCCGAAGTCCGCGCCGGAGAGTTGATCGACTTGAATGGCTGCGCCGATTTGCGTGGCGGTGACGGGGCCGGTGAGCGTGCCACCGGTGAGGGGCAAGGCCTGACTGAAGGAGGCGTCGACGTAGTGCTTGTCAGCGGCCTGAAGGGGTTGCGTGGGATCGCCGCTGAGATAGAGCGGTCCGGTGAGTGTGCCGCCGGTGGGCGAGAGCGTGCTGGAGGTGATGGACTGGATGGCCTGATCGACGTAGGCCTTGTCGACGGCCTGCACGGCCTGCACAGCGGGCATGAGCTGCGACTGCACGGCGGCGAGCGTGGCCTGCGCGGCGGCGGGCACGACCCAGTACTGCGTGCTGGTGGAGCCGTCGCTCATTTGATAGACCGCGGTGTAGAAGAGGCCGGCGGGCGTGGAGCCGAGATTGGGCGCGAGGTTGACGGAGAGGAATCCGTCGGCGGCGATGGTGGCCGTGGTTTTGCCGGCGGCGACCAGAGAGCCACCCGCGGTGGTGAACGAAGGCCAACTGATGAGCACGGTTCCCGAGCCGGGCTGACCGTTGGCCAGATAGACGGTGCCCTGCACGGTGGTGGTGGTGACGCCCTGCGCGCAGGCCAGCCAGGCGCTTGCGAGGCCGAGTAGAGTTCCGGCAAGCAAGCGGGCGACGCGCATCCAATCGAGTTTTGTGAGCTTCATCGGAGCCTTCCTTCTGCGATCAAAATCTTGAGGGCCATCGCGTGTGGGCGATGCGGCAAGCTGCTGCCGCTGCGCCCCCTGTGCGATGGCCCCCTGTTGCGTACTGCTTCAGTTCTTCAGTTCGGTGTTGCTGCCGGGCTCAGTCCACTGAGGCTCTGCAGCCCATTGATCGGCAAGGCTGGGTCCCGGTGGCTCAGCCTGCTTTTGCACGGACGCTCCGTAGCGTTCGGCGAGGTCGTAGAGGAACCGGGCGCACTGGATGTGGCCGTCAAGGCCGCTCTTTGCCAGCGCCAAAGCGAGATCGATGCTCTTTTCGCGCAGCACGATATCTGCAGCGATGCGCATCTGTTCCGCGCCGGTTCCAACGGTGGACTCGGTTTCAGTTTCCTGTTTGCGTGGCGAATCGATCACCACGAGCTTCGTTTGCGATTCCATCTTCTGTCCGCCTGTCCCGGACAGCCATTCGCGGTTGTGCCGCTGCAGGAGCGGATCGATTGCCAGGCAGCTCCGCACCGGAGCTGCGATCCGTACGTTGAATCAGATGCTCTTTTCGGCGGCACAAGGACCGCGGCCGGAGTCCGAAAAGAATGTGGAAGAGCGACACGTGCTCTTCGATGTTCAGCATCTCTTTCTTGATTATTTTCAGGATAGCGAATGGCGAGAATTAACATGCAAAACTTGGAAAGTTTTTTGCACAGTGTTTTCAATGGTTTGAGTGGGTTCGACGAGATGCGGGGACTTGACAGCTTGGCGGCGTGGGGCTGCGTCGGTGAAAATGCCTTCGATTCACGCATTGATGTTTTGATTGCAGGCAAGAGGAGCTTGGATGCATTCGGTGTGGCTGGGCGAGATGATGGGCACGCTGGTGCTGGTGCTGCTGGGCAACGGCGTGTGTGCGGGCGTGACGCTGCGGAAGTCGTATGCGGCGGATGCGGGCTGGATGGTGGTGACGACGGGCTGGGCGCTGGCGGTGCTGTGTGGAGTGCTGGTGGCGCAGGCCTTTGGAAGCCCGGGCGCGAATCTGAATCCGGCGATTACGCTGGCGGCGGCGGTGACGAGCGGGGACTGGTCGCAACTGGCGTGGCTGTGGAGCGCGCAACTGGTGGGCGCGATGGGCGGCGCGGCGCTGACGGTGGTGCACTACGGGCCGCACTGGAAGGAGACTCCGGACGCGGCGGCGAAGCTGGGGATCTTTTGCACGAATGGCGCAGTGCCGAGTCCGCTGTTCAATTTTCTGAGTGAAGTGATTGGGACGATGGTGCTGGTGGTGGTGGCGGGCGCCATTGGGTCGCATGGTGTGTCAGCCACGGGACCGGCAGGCGGCGTGGGGCAGTGGCTGGTGGCGAGCCTGGTGTGGGGGATTGGACTTTCGCTGGGCGGCACGACGGGATATGCGATTAATCCGGCGCGCGATCTGGGTCCACGGCTGGTGCATGCGCTGGCGCCGATTCCCGGCAAGGGCGGATCGAATTGGGGATACGCGCCGATTCCTGTGCTGGGGCCGCTGACGGGCGGCGTACTGGCGGGGTTGCTGTTGCGGCTGGCACATGTGTGAGGGATGTCTCACGCCCACCCATTTCGTCTGCTGATGCAGACAAAATGGATGGTGCACACAGTTCAGTGGTGAGTTGAGGTCGTGATTTCCTCGGTCTCAAAAGCAAGACAGGGGGCACCTGTCTCCATCGCGATCCAAGTCTCTGCTCTCCCACCCAAGGTCTCCACTTGCGTGGAGACCTTGAATGGGGCACCCAGATGGATGGCGCATGTGTGAGAGGTGTTCGACGCCCACCCATTTCGTCTGCTGATGCAGACAAAATGGATGGGGCACACAGGTCAGTGGTGAGTTGAGGTTGTGATTTCCTCGGTCTCAAAAGCAAGACAGGGGGCACCCGGTTCCGTCGCGATCCAAGTCTCTGGTCTCCCATTCAAGGTCTCCACTTGCGTGGAGACCTTGAATGGGGCACCCAGATGGATGGCCGTGAGATTCCTTAGCTGACGTCGATCATGATTTTGGTGAAGCGGGCGGGGTCGCGGTCCCATGCGGCGAAGATGGCGGGCGCTTCTTCGATGGGGACGGTGTGCGTGACGGCGTCTTCGACGGGGAAGCGGCGCTCTTCCAACATGCGGATGACGGAGCGGAAGTCCTCTGGCTGCGCGTTGCGCGAGCCGAGGATGTCGAGCTCCTTCTGGACGAAGAGGCGTGTTTCGTAGGCGACGTTCTCTTTGGCATAGCCGATGTAGACAACGCGGCCGGTGAAGGCGACCTCTTCGACGGCGGCACGGAAGGTCTGCGGGAGGCCGATGGCTTCAATGATGACGTCGGGGCCGCGGCCGCTGGTGAGCTCGGCGAGGCGGGTGTGGAGATCTTCTCGCGCGGTGTTGATGAGGTAGACGGCGCCGGCCTTTTGCGCGGTGGCGAGCTTGGCGTCATCAAGATCGATGCCGATGACGGTGGCTCCGCGGAAGGCTGCACCGGCGACGGCGCCGAGGCCGACACCACCGCAGCCGATGATGGCCACAGTGTCTTCTGCCGCGACGCGGCCGCGGGCGGCGGCGTGGAAGCCGACGGTGAGCGGCTCAACGAGGCAGAGCTCCTTGAGGGTGAGGCTGGCGCTGTAGAGTCGCGAGGCTGGCGCGTTGATGTATTCGGTGAGCGCGCCGTCGCGCTGGACGCCGAGGGTCTGGTTGAACTGGCAGGCGTTGGCGCGGCCACGGAGGCAGGCCGGGCATTGGCCGCAATTGGAGTAGGGCGAGAGCGTGACTTCCATGCCGGCGGTCCATTGCGGATGGGCGGGGTTGGTGTGGACGACGGTGGCGGCGACCTCGTGACCGGGAATGCGCGGGAAGGTGATGAGCGGATTGCGGCCGCGGTAGGAGTTGAGATCGCTGCCGCAGAGGCCGACTTTGTGGACGCGGAGCAGGATGTCGTCTGTTGTAACGGGCGCGGGCTCGGGGACGGAATGAATGGCGGCCTGGCCGGGAGCTTCAAGAACAAGGGCTTTCACGAGCGGGTCTCCTGCGGAATGAAGAGAATGAAGAAGCGATGAAAGATTGATGATACGGCGAGGGATGCTGCCTGTGCGAGCTGGACGGTCGAAGCGAGGTGAGTGCACGTTGTATTCTGGGCAATGGTGAACCAACCACCGATGCTGAGTTGCTGAAGGAGTGGCATGGCGGAGAGCGTGCTGCAGATTGATCCGCGAGATAACGTAGTGGTGGCCCTGACGGCGCTGGCCGCGGGCAGTGAGGTGAAGCTGGGCGCATTGAGATTGCGCGTGGCGGAGACGGTTCCGGCAAAGCACAAAGTTGCGTTGAGGGAGCTGGCGCCGGGCGACGTGATTCGCATGTACGGCATGGTGGTGGGCGAAGCGACGGCGGCGATTCCGCGGGGTGGAAGGCTGACGCAGCGGAACGTGCGGCATCGCGCGGAGGCATACACGGCGACGCGGCAGCCAGTGACGTATCACCCGCCAGATGCTTCTGCGTGGGCGGGCCGCAGGTTTATGGGCTACCACCGCGCGGATGGACAGGTGGGCACGCGGAACTACTGGCTGGTGCTGCCGCTGGTCTTTTGCGAAAACCGCAACGTGGAACAGATGAAGGAAGCGCTGGAAGAAGAGCTGGGCTATGGCAGTTCTGGAAGAAGCTATCGCCAGCATGTGCGCGAGTTGATGGCACGGCGCGCGGGCGCGAGCGCCGCCGAGATGAAGCAGGCGCGGGCGGAGCGGGTGTTCCCGCATGTGGACGGGATTCGATTTTTGACGCACCAGGGCGGCTGCGGCGGAACGCGCGAAGATGCGCAGGCGCTGTGCGGACTGCTGGCGGGATACATTCATCATCCCAATGTGGCGGGCGCGACGGTGCTGAGCCTGGGATGCCAGAACGCGCAGGCCTCGATGCTGATGGAGGAACTGGAAAAGCGCGATCCGAAGCGGGCGAAGCCGGTGCTGATCTTTGACCAGCAGAGGACGGGGCGGGAGAGCGTGCTGATGACGCGCGCGCTGGATGAGACTTTTGCGGCGCTAGAAGAAGCGAACACGGCTCGGCGCGCGGCGGCTCCGCTGGCTGCTTTGACGGTTGGACTGAAGTGCGGCGGGTCGGATGGGTTCAGCGGAATCTCGGCGAACCCGATGATTGGATATTTGTCGGACGTGCTGGGCGAGCTGGGCGGCACGACGCTGCTGAGTGAATTTCCTGAGCTGCACGGCGTGGAACAGGAGCTGATCAACCGGTGCGCGACGGATGGGCTGGCGCAGAGGTTCTATGAACTAATGCAGGCGTATGCGGCACGGGCGCGGGCGGTGCACTCGGGATTCGAGATGAATCCGTCGCCAGGAAATATCGAGGACGGGCTGATTACGGACGCGATCAAGTCCGCGGGCGCTGCGCGCAAGGGCGGCGTGGCTCCGGTGAAGGACGTGCTGGATTTTCCGGAGTATGCGACGACGCCGGGGCTGAACCTGCTGTGCACGCCGGGCAATGACGTGGAAGCCGTGACGGCGCAGACCGGCGCGGGCGCGAGCCTGGTGCTTTTCACGACGGGACTGGGAACGCCGACGGGCAATCCGATTGCGCCGGTGGTGAAGATTGCGACGAACTCGGCCTTAGCGGCGCGGATGGACGACATCATCGACTTTGATGCGGGCGGGATTGTGACGGGGGAGACGACGATTCCGGAGTGCGCGGGCAAGCTGATGGAGTTGTGCATTGAGGTGGCGAGCGGCGAGCGGCAGACCAAGGCCGAGCTGATGGGGCAGAACGACTTCATTCCATGGAAGCGGGGCGTATCGCTGTAGGCTGAGGGCGATCGCGTTCAGCGCGGGCTACTCCAAAAACGAGGCGAGGACGGACAGGGCGGCGAGAGCGGCGGTCTCTGCGCGGAGGATGCGCGGGCCGAGCGAGACGGCGCGCCAGCCGTTGTCGTCGAAGAGCGCTTCCTCGTTGGGCGCCCATCCACCTTCAGGACCAATGGCTAACTGAAACGCGGGCAGCTCAGGTTGCTCGGAGCGGAGCACGGAGTCGAGGGCGCCGCGCAGCGTGGTGGAGCGCTCCTGCTCGGCGAGGACGAGGCGCACATCGTTGGATGTGGCGGCAACGATTGCGTTGAGCGGCTGCGGATCGTGAATGACAGGAATGTCAGAGCGGCGGGACTGCTGCGCAGATTCTTTTGCGATGCGACGCCAGCGCTCGGCGCGCTTGGTTGCGGCCTGGGCGAGATGCTTTTCCGTTCGGCGCGCGATGGCGGGCGCGATGGCGGCGACGCCGAGCTCGGTGGCTTTCTCGATGGCCCACTCCATGTGATCGAACTTGTAGACGGCCATGACTAAAGTGACGGGCAGAGCGGGTTCGGATTGGATTTCAGCAAGAAGATTGAAGCGAACCTCGGCGGGAGTGACGGCTGCGACCTCTGCGTGGAAGACGTGGCCGCCGGCGACGACGTCCGCAAGGATGCCGGGCTGGGCACGCAAAACGCGCGCGAGATGTTCGGCCTGAGTGCCGGTAATGGTGGCGGTGGCTTCATCCCAAATTTCAGCAATCCAGCGGCGGCGCGTCATGGCGAGCGATCCTTCAGAAGCAACTGATGTTCAGTTTACCCGCATGAACAGCGGGTTTGCGGTGTTGCCGGACACAGGGTGCAAAAACACTTCGGGGGACGCTGGAAGCGTCCCCCGAAGTGTTGCCTTTTGGTTGGTTGACCCGTTACTTCTTCTTCGCGGTTTTCTTCGCGGCCTTCTTCGCGGGTGCCTTCTTGGCTGCTTTCTTCGTTGCCATTTGCCTATTCTCCCTTTTCGATGGGTTGCATCGATGCTGCAATTTGAATTGCAGTTGAGGAATGTATAGATTCACGAATGCTCAGTGTCAAGAAAAAAACGTAGGGAGAGTGGAAAAAGTGGCAACAATTTTTCCTGCGTTGAGACATTGATGAGG
Organism: Acidobacteriota bacterium; assembly: GCA_021779695.1. Next base: position 7,775 of record JAJYAE010000138.1, read on the forward strand.
AAGCGCGTCAGAGAATGTGATGCACTTTGAGGATTCCGAGCGCGAGTCCAGCGACGAGATCATGAAGACTATGCGCAAAGATGCAGGGACGCAGGCTGCGCCTGTACAGCATGAGCAGACTGAAGAGAGCGCCGAAGACGACGAGCAGCACCATGTTGCGCAAGCCTTGATATCCATGCGCCGCGCCGAAGAGCACTGCGGAAAAGAAGACGCCGAGGAAGACATTGCCGCGCGCCCACGCAGTGAACTGGCCCTGGAAGTAACCGCGAAAGACGGACTCCTCCACGATGCCGACGAGGAGGCAAAGCAGCGCCCATGCCGCCGCCTCCTGGAGGTTGGAAGGCGCGACCTGCAGCATGGCGCGCTCGGCCGGATTGTGTGAGGGAACGAGCGGAGCGCCAGTTGCATGCCACGGAACGACGCCATGCGTGACCCAGGCTTGAATGCTGACCCACGTTGCGCCGACGGCACCGAGGACCATGAGCGAGACGAGCCAGAAGAGGAGTGCGACGCCGAAGTCGGCGAGGATGCCGCGCATGCCGGAGGAAAGATCGCCGAAGAGTGTGCGGAGGGGGATACGGCGCATGCGCATCCCCCACGCGACCCAACCGAGCATGAGGAGTTCCATGACGCCGGTGGCGGCGTAGGTGGCGTAGCGGTTATGCATTGGCTGCTGCTGTGCCGCGCGCATGGAGCCGGCAACGGAGACAGCGGCGATGACAAGGACGAGGACGGCGGTGTGCCAGATGGGCGCGAGGGTGGTGGTTGCGGGAGGCGACGTCGGCGTATGGAAATCGGAAGGTGGATCGGCGAGGGGTTGCGTCACGTCGAAGGTTGGCTCCATAGTCGTCCTCAAAAGGGAAAGTGGAAGAGGTAGCGGCAGAGCGTTCAACAGGCGATGACGTTGAGCGCGAGGCCGGCAAGGCTTGTCTCTTTATACCGCGACTGCATGTCGAGGCCGGTGAGGTACATGGTGCGGATGACCTGATCGAGGGAAACCTTGTGCTCCTCCGATTCGCTGAGTGCGATGCGCGCGGCGTGGACGGCTTTGGCGGCGCCCATGGCGTTGCGCTCGATGCAGGGAATCTGGACGAGGCCGCCGATGGGATCGCAGGTCATGCCGAGGTTGTGTTCCATGGCGATTTCTGCGGCGTGTTCAATTTGGCCGTTGGTGCCGCCGAGTGCGGAGACGAGTCCACCGGCGGCCATGGAGCAGGCGACGCCGACCTCGCCCTGGCAACCGACCTCCGCGCCGCTGATGGATGCGTTCTCTTTGTAGAGGATGCCGATGGCGGCCGACGTGAGGAAGAAGCGCAGGATGCCTTCGTGGTCAGAGTCGGGGATGAAGCGATCGTAGTAATGCAGGACGGCGGGCACAACGCCGGCGGCACCGTTGGTGGGCGCGGTGACGACGCGGCCTCCGGCGGCGTTTTCTTCATTGACGGCCATGGCGAAGACGGTGACCCAGTCGAGCGGGGCCAGCGGATCACTGCGGAGACCTGTGGCTTCTTTCTCGCGGAGGCGCTCGGCGAGGCGATGGGCGCGGCGGCGCACGTTGAGGCCGCCGGGAAGAATGCCTTCGGTCGCCATGCCGCGCTGGACACAGTCCTGCATCGTGAGCCAGATGCGATCGATGCCGGCGCGGACCTGTTCGACTGGGGACTGCGGCAGATCGCGCGAGACGAGGGCGCATTCATTTTCCAGCATGAGCTGGGCGATGGAAAGTTCGTTGGCGTGGGCGGCGGCGAGGAGCTCCGCTGCGGTGTGGAACGGGAACGGGACGAACGTGGGTGGTTTCTCTTTCGACGCGTCGACGCCGTCCTCGGTGATGAAGCCGCCACCGATGGAGAAGTAGGTGCGCGTGTCGAGGATGGCGCCGGTGGCGTCCGATGCGGTGAGACGGATGCCGTTGGGGTGCTGCGTGTGTGCGCCGGGCGGAAACATGGTCTCGCGCTCGAAGAGCAGGTCCGTCTCTTCATGGAACGCAACCGAGCGGATGCCGGCGAGCGGCAGTGCGTGCGCGGCGCGGATGGCGAGGACAGTGGATTCGATGGCGGAAGGATCGATGGTGGCGGGCTCATGACCGGAGAGGCCGAGGAGGACGGCGCGGTCAGTGGCGTGGCCTTTTCCGGTGAGGGCGAGCGAGCCGTAGAGCTCGGCGCGAACGCGCGCGACGCGGTCGAGCAGGCTATGTTCGGCGAGCAGATGCGCAAAGCGGCAGGCTGCGCGCATGGGGCCCATGGTGTGGGAGCTGGATGGGCCAACACCGATTTTGTAGAGATCGAAGAGACTCGTCGTCACGGATGAGATTGTACTGCGGGGAGGGTTGAGGGGGCAGGAACGAGAGACGGAGGGACTGGGAAATGCGAGAGGAGCTGGAGCGGCCGGTGTTTCATTTGATCGATGCGAAGAGCGATGCGTCAGCGCTTCACGGTGAACGAGAGCTCGATCATGGATGCGATTTCAGTAAAGTCCGGGCCGCGCTGGTCGTAGGCAAAGACCCAGAGTGTGTGCTTGCCGGGGGCAATGTCGGCAAGATCCCAGCCGCGCTGTCCACCGAGATAGAACGGGGCGAGACGCGTTTCGCTGTAGGGAACGCCATCGAGGAAGAATTCGACGCGACGAATCGGCCAGCGCGGATCGTGGTCCGCAACGACGGCTTCAACGCGCGTGCCGGGAGTGATGGTGTCGCCGTCTTTGAGGCCGATGAGACGAATGGACGGGAGCAAGGGACTGCTGTCACTGCCGGGTTTGGGCGGTTCCGGCGATCCGGTGAGCCGAGCCACCTGGTCAAAGAAGAGCCACTTGGCCGTGGTGTCGATCGTCCAATTGACGGGGATGGACTGGAAGCCGTCGTGGTCGTTGTTCAGGCCCTGATCGTAGTAGCCCCAACCGACCCGCTCTTCGGTGGCCGCCTGCAGATTGAAGGTGGTGACGTCATCCTCATTGATTAAAAACGCGCGATGGTATCCAGCAGCCGCGCGATAGGCGCGGATGCGATCGTGCACGCCTTCGGGTGTGAGCCAGTTGGTGTGGAACATCACGAAGTCGGCTTCGCGCAAGGCCTGAAAGCCGCGGCTGGAGCGGGACGGCGGATCGCCAATCCAACTGAAGGAGACGGGAATCTCGTGGCGCACGGTCTGCTGCGCGAGATGCACGGCGTCCACAATGCCGCTGGGCTGCAGCCAGGGATGGGTTGGGTAAAGGAACTCCGTCACCTCGTTCGCGACCTCGATGAGGATGTTGCGATTGGGGAGATCGCGCAG
>JAJYAE010000139.1 GCA_021779695.1 Acidobacteriota bacterium
GGTTGTCCTTGGCCGAGGGCAGCCGGAAGCCGTAATCCACCAGCGTCTGCTTCCGGCTGCGGTCTCCGTGCCACATCCCATGCACCTGCGGAATCGTCGCGTGGCTCTCATCGACGAACAGAATGAAGTCACGCGGGAAGTAATCGAGCAGCGTCGGCGGCGGCTCGCCCGGCAACCGCCCGCTGAAGTGCCGCGAGTAGTTCTCAATCCCGTGGCAGTAGCCCATCGACTTGATCATCTCCAGATCAAACCGCGTCCGCTGGTTCACCCGCTGGGCTTCCACCATCCGGCCCTCGGCCTCCAGCTTGCCCACCCAGTCGTGCAGCTCCGCCAGAATCGACTCAACCGCCTCCGCCTTGCGCTCCGGCTGCACCACGTAGTGGCTCTTCGGATAGATGGGCAGACGAGAGTACTTCTGCTTCACTGTGCCAAACAGCGGGTCAATCTGCGCCAGAGATTCAATCTCGTCGCCGAACATCTCAATCCGGTACGCATTCTCGTCATAGGTAGGGAAGACCTCAATCACGTCGCCGCGCACGCGAAACGTCCCGCGCCGAAAGTCCGTATCGTTCCGCTCGTAGAGAATCTCCACCAGCCGCCGCGTAATGTCCTTCCGGCTGATCTGCTGGCCCTTTTCCAGCAGCAGCAGCATCCCGTAGTAGGCCTCCGGCGAGCCAAGGCCATAGATGCAGCTCACCGAGCTGACGATAATCGCGTCGCGCCGCTCAAACAGGCTGCGCGTCGCCGAGAGCCGCAGCTTGTCCAGCTCCTCATTGATTGTCGCTTCCTTCTCGATATACAGGTCGCCCGCCGGAATGTACGCCTCCGGCTGATAGTAGTCGTAGTAGCTCACGAAGTACTCGACCGCGTTGCCCGGAAAGAACTGCTTGAACTCGTGGTAGAGCTGCGCCGCCAGCGTCTTGTTGTGCGCCAGAATCAGCGCCGGCCGGTTCGACTGCTCAATGACCTTGGCCATGGTGAAGGTCTTGCCCGACCCCGTCACGCCCAGCAGCACCTGGTGTTGCTCGCCCGCCGCCAGCCCGCCCACCAGCTCTTCAATCGCCCGCGGCTGGTCCCCACGCGGCTTGTACTGCGTCACAAGCTGAAAGTCCATTCCGGGATTATAGCGGATGATAGGCGAACATCAGGCGAAAAACGGAAGCTGTATCTCCCTCTTCAGCCGAATAGGGCTTCAATCCGAGCGGCGCCGATGTGCCGCACCACATTCTTCATCCGAAGCACCGTCGCCTGCGCATCTTGTCCCGGAGGGACGAATCGAAAATAGCCCGGGATGAAATCCCGGGAAAGGTGCGAATCACACCGCCCGCCGTCCCGTAGGGCCGGCGCGAATCTCCTGATCCGCCGCAACCGCCCCATCGGATGCCGCGCCAATCCCGCCGCCTCAAACAACCTCGGCTGACCCGAACCCCTCATCCCCACGCATACCGCGGGTCGTATTCAATGCCGTGCTTCTTCAAAAACGCCACATACTCCGCCTGAAAATCCCGCTTGCGATGATGCTCCTGCTGACCCGCAATGTACGCTGTGGTCGCGTCCACCTGATTCAACCCCACCGAAAACGCCCCGTATCCCTCCTGCCAGGCAAACTCCGGCACACCGCACGTCTCGTGCATCCATCGCGACGACCCCTGCTTGATCTCCCGCATCGCCTGCGAAACCGTCTTCGTCGCCGGCAGACTGAGCAGAATGTGGACGTGATCCTCCGTTCCGCCCACCGCGAGGGCCTTCATTGCGTGCTCGCGCGCAATTCCTCCGATGTACGCCCACAACCGCTCCCGCACATCCTCCGCGATCAACTTGCGGCGCTCTTTGGTCGAAAAAACGCAATGGAACAATAACGAAGAATAGGTGTGGGCCATGGCAGGCCAATGCTAAATCGAACCCATCACGCGAACCAAATCCGAGCCGCCGCGCGGAGCCATGCGGCGGTTCCGCCCTCAGCCTCTCGCGCCGGCCCTGCGGGACGGCGGGCAGCCTTGCGCCGGCTGCCCAGGATTGCATCCGCCGTTTCAAATTGCGTAGAAATCAACCGCAGCGAACCGCCCCCTCACGCCGCATCCAGATGCAGCCGGTTTCCCAGCGCACGGAGCGCCGCGTCAATCCGGTCGATCTTGGTCGGGTAGTTCAGGCTCGTCGGGCGGTTTACCTCCCACCGCCTCCCCGTCCCGCACCATGGCAAGAACTTCGCTGCGAAAATTCAGGAACAGGTATACTTGGAGTGTGACCACAACCGCCCTGAATCCCACTTCCACCGGCAGTCAGGCTGGCGCTTCCCCTTCAGAAAAGCGCGTGTTGCTCCTCAAGCCCCGCGGCTTCTGCGCGGGTGTCGTTCGTGCCATCGACATCGTCCGCATCGCCCTTGAGACCTTTGGAGCGCCCATCTACGTCCGCCGCGAAATCGTCCACAACCGCTACGTTGTGAACGAGTTGGCAGAGAAGGGCGCGATCTTCGTCCACGAAATCGAAGAGGTTCCAGACGGCGCGCGCGTCATCTACTCCGCTCACGGCGTCTCGCCCGCGGTCCGCGAGTCCAGCAAGGAGCGCCACCTCAAGGTCATCGACGCCACCTGCCCGCTCGTCACCAAGGTCCACATTGAGGCCGTCAAGTTCGCCCAGCAGGGCTACTCGCTGGTCCTCATCGGCCACCGCGACCACGACGAGATTGAAGGCACACTCGGCGAAGCGCCCAATGTCACGCAGGTCGTCTCCAACGTTGCCGACGTCGAAGCCCTCCAGGTGCCCGATCCCAATCGCGTCGCCTACCTCACCCAGACCACGCTCTCGCTCGACGAGGCCCGCGACATCATCCACGCCCTCAAAACCAAGTACCCCAACATCGCCGGCCCCCACTCGCAGGACATCTGCTACGCCACGGAAAACCGACAGGTGGCGGTCCGCAACGTGGCCCACAACGCCGACCTTGTCCTCGTCGTCGGCTCCACCAACAGCTCCAACTCCAACCGCCTGGTTGAAGTCTCGCGCAATCTCGGCACCATCGGGTATCTGATTGATAACTACCAGGCCATCAACTCCGAATGGCTCAAGGGCGTGACCAGCGTCGCTGTTACCGCCGGCGCATCCGCCCCGGAGATTCTGGTGCAGGGCGTCATCGATTACCTGCGGCAAAACGGATTCTCCCGCGTCGAAGAAGTTGAAGTGATGCCGGAGAATGTCCGCTTCGGCCTCCCGCCTGAGATTGTTCAGGCCATCGGTAGCGCCAGTGGCGACCATTCCGTTGCCGTGCAATAGCATTCCGGGCCTCGCGCGCTGGCAATCCGGCTCGGCGCGCCCCTTGGCCCCGTAAAAAGAACCCTTTCCGCGCTCCAGGAATCCTGTAGAGTAGCGGGCAGGCGCGCATTCCAGTTTTCCCGGCCTTCTGCCGGGCAGCGCGAAGCAGAACTGAGGCATCGCAAATCAGCATGAGTGCAGAGCAAGGAAAGCAAGTCGCGACATCCACCGTTCCCAAATTCGGGCGCCTGGATGCAGACCTGGGAGATGTGGACGTTGCCCTTGAGCGCGCCCGTGAACAACTCCTCTCCCTGCAGCATCCGGATGGCCACTGGTGCGGCGAGCTCGAAGCCGACTCCATGCTTGAGGCCGACTACATCTTCCTCCACACGCTCCTCGAGAGTGGCGACCCCGGCCGGCTCCAGCGCGCATTCACTGAGATGATGCGCTACCAGAATGACGACGGCAGTTGGAGTATCTATCCCGGCGGTCCCGGCAACATCTCGCTCTCCGTCAAGTGCTACTTCTCCGCCAAGCTCATGGGCCTCACCGCTGACGAGCCCCGCATGGTCAAGTGCCGCGACTGGGTTCTCGCCCACGGTGGCGTCGTTGAGTGCAATACCTTCACCAAGATGTATCTCTGCGCCCTCGGCCAGTACGACTATGACGCCGTGCCCGCCATCCCGCCGGAGATCGTCCTTTTTCCCAACTGGTTCTACTTCAATCTCTACGAAATCTCCTCGTGGTCGCGTTCGATTCTCGTCCCGCTGGCCATCATGTATGCCAAGAAGCCCTTCAAGAAGATTCCGCCCGAGCAGGGAATCGACGAGCTCTACGTCGGTGGCCGCGCCAACTCCATCCTGCGCCTGCGCCGCGATCGCAAGAAGCTCTTCTCCTGGCGCAATTTCTTCATCGTGATTGATCGCCTGATGCACTGGTCTGAAGCCGTGCACCTCCGCCCGCTGCGCAAGCTCGCCCTCAAGCGCGCAGAGAAGTGGATGCTCGACCGCCTCGAAATGACCGACGGTCTGGGCGCCATCTATCCCGCCATGATGAACGCCATCATCGCCCTGCGCTGCCTCGGCTACTCCGAAGACGATCCCCAGGTCATCCGCGCGCGCGACGAATTTGAAAAACTCGGCATCGAGCAGCCCGCCACGGAGAGCATGCCCGAGCCCACCTTCCGCATGCAGCCCTGCATGAGCCCGGTCTGGGACACTGCGCAGGCCGTCTATGCGCTCGGTGAAGCCGGTGTGCCCGCCGACGATCCGCGCCTGGTCAAGGCTGCGGACTGGCTCCTTTCCAAGGAAGTCCGCCACAAGGGCGACTGGGCCGTCAAAGTACCCAACGTCGAGCCCGGCGGCTGGTACTTCGAATACGCCAACGAGTTCTACCCTGACACTGACGACACCGCTCAGGTCCTGATGGCTCTCAGCAAGGTCACGAGCCCCCGCGAGCGTCTGCAGATTCAGGTCGCCGAGCGCGCCATCGCATGGGAGTTCGCCATGCAGTGCAAAGGCGGCGGATGGGGCAGCTTCGACAAAGACAACACCAAGATGATCTTCCAGTACATCCCCTTTGCGGATCACAATGCCATGCTCGATCCGCCCACCGTGGACATCACTGGACGCATGCTTGAAATGCTCGCCGCATATGGCTATAACCAGAGCGACAAGCGCGTGCAAAAGGCCATCCGGTTTATCCTCTCCGAGCAGGAACCGGACGGCAGTTGGTTCGGCCGCTGGGGCGTCAACTACATCTACGGAACCTTCCTCGTCCTGCGAGGCCTTGAGGCCGTCGGCTTCGATCCTCTCGAGCCGCAGGTGCAGCAGGCCGCCGAGTGGGTCCGCATGGTCCAGAACCCCGACGGCGGATGGGGCGAGACCTGTGGGAGTTACGACGACCCCAATCTGCGCGGCACCGGCGTCAGCACGCCCTCGCAAACCGCATGGGCGCTGCTCGCCCTGCTCGCCGCAGGCGACGACCGCTCCGACTCCATCGCCAAAGGCATTCGCTGGCTGCTCACTCACCAGCGCGCAGACGGCAACTGGGATGAGTCCATGGGCGCAGGGCCCACGCGTCAGAACATCATCACGGGAACGGGCTTCCCCCGTGTCTTTTATTTGTCGTACGACATGTACCGCCTGTACTTCCCGCTGCTGGCGCTCACCACTTACAAGAAAGCCATGGAGTGCGCCGCGTAATCAGCCAGTTACCCCCGGATGTGGGGTGCGCCAGATCTCGTCTTTGAGACCTGGGAAACAAAGGATTCAACCGGTCTGAAGGTCTAAAACTCGGGCCGCTCAAGACCTGTCAAGTTCCAAGGCACGGCAAAGCTCAGGCCGGATCCACGTAACCCTCGTGATTCCAGTCGCTTGAGACACCAAAAAATCTTTGCCGCGTTTTGCATGTGAATTCCGCGATTCAGCTAACCTAGAAATAGGTGCAAATCGCGCTGGAGGATTTCTCACACTATGGCTGTTCCAATCTCACAGATGTGGACGGTGGCCACCTATGTACTTAAGAAGCGCTTCAGTGGCAACCGGCGTTACCCGCTGGTGCTCATGCTTGAGCCGCTCTTCCGCTGCAACCTGGCTTGCGCCGGCTGCGGCAAGGTGCAGTATCCGCCCCACGTCCTCAAGCGGATGCTCACGCCCGAGGAGTGCTTCAAGGCTGTTGAAGAGTGCGGCGCGCCCATGGTCTCCATCCCCGGCGGCGAGCCGCTCCTGCACCCGCAGATTGTCGAGATCGTCAACGGCCTCATCGCCCGCAGAAAGTACATCTACCTCTGCACCAACGCGCTCGAACTCAAGCGCCGCCTGCATGAGTTCACGCCCTCCAAGTACCTGACCTTCTCGGTCCACCTCGACGGCGACCGCGACCACCACGACTTCTCCGTCTGCCGCGAAGGCGGCTACGATCTCGCCGTCGAAGGCATCAAGGAGGCCGTCAAGCGCGGCTTCCGCGTCACTACTAACGCCACCTTCTTCGATGGCACAGACCCCAACAACGTCCGCGCCTTCTTCGATGACGTCATGGCCATGGGCGTCGAGGGCATCGTACTCTCGCCCGGCTACAGCTATGAGATGGCGCCCGACCAGAACCGCTTCCTCGGGCGCGCCCGCGTGCGACGGCTCTTCCGCGCCATCCTTTCGAACCGCAAGCCGAACTGGAAATTCAACATGTCGCCCCTGTTCCTGGAATTCCTGATGGGCGACCGCAAATACGAATGCACGCCGTGGGGCTCGCCCGCCTACAACATCTTCGGCTGGCAGCGCCCCTGCTACCTCTTGCAGGATGGCTATGCGGAGTCTTTCAAGGAACTGCTCGAAACCACAAAGTGGGAAGAGTACGGCGTCGCTTCCGGCAATCCCAAGTGCGCCAACTGCATGGTGAGCTGCGGCTACGAGCCCAGCGCCGTCATGGACGGCTTCGGATCGCTATCCGGTTTCTGGGGCATGATTCGCGGCACCTTCAGCCTCTATAAAGACCAGCACGCGCTCAAACTGCTCGCCGAGCCCGCGCCTCACGGCCCGTCTTCCCTGGTGCAGATTGCCAAGCCCGCTGAAGCTTTGGAGGAGACCAAGGCATGACCGCAGAAGTCGCGAAGTACACCATCGAGCAGGTCGAATCCCTCGAACTCGCCCCTGGCAGCAGGCATGAGAACCTCGAAGGCTGGGTGCCCGAACTCGCCAGCGAAGACGCCCTCAAGGATGCGCTCGAGAAGGCGTTCGACTATCGCGGAGACGTGACGATCACGCTCAAGTCCGGCGAAAAGGTTGAGGCCTTCATCTTCAATCGTCACACCGGCTCCACGCTGGCCGACTCCTGGGTGCAGTACTTTGCGCCCAACATCGACGCCAAGCAAAAGGCGACTTATGCGCAGATCGCCCGTCTTGAATTCACCGGCAAGGATCGCGCCGCGGGCAAGCACTGGGAAGACTGGGTCACGGCCTACAACGAACGCAAAGCCGCTGGCGAAAAGAACATTGCGCTCCATCCGGACGCTCTGGAATAGAAATCGCGCTGGCCGGCAAGACAGAACCATTTCGCCGAACACCTTCGCCAATCGGTGCCGAAGTCGCTTCAAGGAATGCCGGCGAGAAGACAGCGTGCGCCCTACCTGTCTTCAAGCTGTAGTGAACTTGGCATCATGCGCTGATGAAGGATGCGTGCAATGAATACGCCATTCTGATCCGGCCGGTAGAAGATCACATGCCGCCCATGTTCGAAGCGATGATAGCCCTTCTGCACGCGATCGCATGGCCTGCCGATCAAGGGCGCTCCCGCAATTTTCTGGAAACAGCCCAGCAGACTGTCCGTGTACCTGCGCGCCTGCTCCATGCCCCAGGTTTCAAGCGTGTACCGTGCGATTCCTCTCAGGTCCGAACGAGCTTGATTGGATAAGCGATAGTCAGGCAACGATCTTTCCCGGCGCGAGCTGATTCAAATAGCCATCGATGTCTTCGGAAACGTCTCCCTCAAACGCGCCGCTGTTTTCCCCGGCGATAATCGCATCACGAAGGGCCTGCAGCTTCACCGCATCCTCTCGCTCGCTCTTTTCAAGCGCCCGAAGGCCCGCCCTCAGCACCTCGCTCGCATTGGCATATTCGCCCTTGCGAATTTTGGCTTCAACGAACTTATCCATCTGCGGTGGAAGGTTGATATTGCGAGTCGGCATAAGACCTCCATCTCGAGGGTATCGCGATTGGCAATAGTTGGCAATCCACTTTGCCGCTACACCGATACGGAATTCATCTGTAGAGCACGAGCTTGCGCTTCCTCAGGCACTTGCGCTCGAAATGCGGATGCTCTGCGGTGGCTCCGCAGTCATTCGACACATCTACAATAGAGATAGACATGCGCATCTTTCTCACCGGCGCCACCGGCTTTGTCGGCCATCACGTCGCCAAGGCACTCGCTGAACAGGGCGCAGAACTCCGCATCCTTGTCCGCCGCAGCAGCAATCTCAAGCATCTCGAAGGCATCCCCGGCGACACCGTTGTCGGGGATCTCGCCCGCCCGGAGAGCTACGCGCCCGCCCTGCAGGGCTGCGAAGCTGTCGTCCACGTCGCCGCAGACTACCGCCTCTGGATTCGTGATCCCGACTCGATGTACCGCGTCAACGTCGATGGCACCCGCGACCTGCTTCGTCTCGCCCGCGAGGCCCACGTCCCGCGCGTTGTTTACACGTCGTCCGTTGCCACCATGCACTTCCGCACCGACGGCATCGTCATCAACGAGGACACGCCCGTCTCCCTCGCCGACATGGTCGGCCACTACAAGCGCTCCAAGTTCCTCGCCGAGCAGCAGGCCATCGCCGCCGCGCAGGACGGCCAGCAGGTCATCATCCTCAACCCCACCACGCCCATCGGCCCCTTCGATGCCAAGCCCACGCCCACCGGCCGCATCTTCGTCGACTTCCTCAATCACAAATTCCCGGCCTACATGGACACCGGCCTCAACCTCGTCGATGTCGCAGAAGTCGCCCGCGCTCATGTCGCCGGGCTCACCGTCGGCACGCCCGGCCGCCGGTACATTCTCGGTGGAGAAAACCTCACCCTCAAGCAGATCCTCGACAAGATGTCGGCCATCACCGGCATCCCATCGCCCACGATGAAGGTGCCCTTTGCCGTCGCGCTTACCTACGCCTTCTTCGAGGAGTGGATTACCGGCCACATCGGCGGCCACGAGCCACGTGCCACGCTGGAAGAAGTCCGCATGGGCCGCAAGAAGATGTTTGCCTCCTCCGCCCGCGCGCAGCAGGAACTCGGCTTCCGCATCGTCCCCGTCTACCCCGCCATGCGTGCGGCCATCGACTGGTTCCGCGCCAACGGCTACGCACCTGCCGGGCCGGTGTCCACGCCCGCATGACCCGCACCGCCATCATTGCCGCCATGCGCGCCGAGCTTAAGCCGCTCGTCCGTGGCTGGAAGCACGAGCGCCGTAACGGCGTCGATACCTGGGCTCATCGCGACGACAACCTTTACGTCGCCGCCTGTGCCGGAGCCGGTCAGGCTGCCGCCACGCGCGCCTTTGCCGCCATCGAGGAGTCCGCTCCCATTGATCTTGTTTTTTCCATCGGCTGGGCTGGCGCCCTCACCACCGCATGCGCCGCCGGGCACGCCTACAACGTTGGCGGCGTAATCGATGCCCGCACCGGCGAGCGCTTCCAGTGCGATGCCGGAGCAGGGGAGCAGTGGCTCGTCACCAGCCCCGTGATTGCCGGTCCGGAAGAAAAGCGCCGTCTTGCTTCCACCTACCATGCCGCCCTGGTCGACATGGAAGCCGTCGCCATCGCACGCCTTGCAGCCATGCGCGGCATCCCGTTTTACGCCATCAAGGGAGTGAGCGATGCCCTCGACGTGCGCCTCCCCGACATGAATCCCTTCCTCGCGCACGATGGCCGCTTCCGCACCGCGCGCTTTACTCTATATGCTCTTTTGCGCCCGTGGTACTGGCAGGCGCTGGCGCATATGGGCGAAAATGGTAAGAAGGCAGCAATCGGCATCGCCGACCGGCTCCACGAGTTTCTCCAATAGACGAGGTCAAATCAGGAACGCGAATGGCTACGCAAATTTCCGGCGTGGAAAGCCGCATTGATTCCGCAATTCCGTCCACCATGCGCGCTGTGGTCTACCACGGCGTCAACGACATGCGCATTGAGACCGTCCCCGTCCCGCGCATCGGCAAAGGTGAACTTCTCGTCAAGATCGCCACCTGCGGCATCTGCGGCACGGACCTCAAGAAGATTCACACCGGCTCACACTCTGCTCCGCGCATCTTTGGCCATGAGATGGCCGGAACCATCGTCGCCGTTGGCGAAGACGTGACCAGCTTTCGCGTCGGGGAGCGCGTAATGGTCTTCCACCACGTGCCTTGCAACGAGTGCTACTACTGCCGCAAGGGCACGCCCGCGCAATGCCCGCTCTATAAAAAAGTCGGCGTCACCGCAGGCTATGAGCCTTCCGGCGGCGGTTTTGCCGAGTACATCCGCGTCATGGATTTCGTCGTCAACAACCGTGGCGTCGTGCGCATTCCTGACGATGTTCCGTTCGAGCAGGCAGCCTTCATTGAGCCCCTGAATACCGTGATGAAGGGCGTCAAGCTGTTGAACCTCGCCCCGGACGACACGGTCCTCGTCATCGGCCAGGGCCCCATCGGCCTGATGCATGCCGCGCTGGCCAGCCGCCTCGCTGCCAAAGTGCTCACTTCCGATCTCTATCCCGAACGCCATGCCATTGCAGCGCGCTTCGGTTTGAAGCATCCCATTCATGCAGGAACCGAAAATGTCGTTGAGCGGGTCATGGCGGAGACCGACGGCCGAGGCGCCGATGCCGTCATCCTCGCGGTCGGCGGCACTGCACTCATCCGCACCGCCATGGACGCAGCCCGCCCCGGGGGGAAAGTGATGCTCTTTGCGCAGACCCAGCATGGCGAAGTGACGATTGACCCGGCTGCCGTCTGCGTCGACGAGAAAACCTTGATTGGCTCCTATTCATCTTCGTTCCCCATCCTCGATGAGGTCACCGGTCTCATCTTCGGCGGCTATCGTAGTGGTTTTGATCTAACGCAGCTCATTTCGCACCGTTTTTCCATTGAGGACGCGGTGCCCGCAATTGAAGTGGCTTCGCACCC
>JAJYAE010000140.1 GCA_021779695.1 Acidobacteriota bacterium
ACGGTGGGTCACTGGCTGCGGCGCCTTTGAGGTTGAGGTCCTCGATGGAGCGCTGGAGCGGAGCGTTGGCTGGTTCCGGGGCTGATGGCTGCGGACTCTGAGCCATTGCGCCGAGTGAGAGCAAACTGCAAAGAGAGAAGAGACGGAAACACTGAGCTATGCCACGACAGACTTTGATCATCAATTGGCCCTCTGGACCGCGGTGAGGACGGACAGGTATCCGCCACGAAACACTTCTATCCTGCATGACTTTTGATCCTTGTTCATTCGTGCTATCCCTTGAATCCCGGCGTAGAGGTTGTTGCCCCGAGCGGATGAACGCTCGCGCACTTCTTCGCAGGGTGTGCCCTCCACCAGGCCGCCAATGCCGCGCGCGAAGTTGCCCGTAGAGGCTTGGCGAGCGTGCGCTTTGGAATCTGGATCGGGCCGCCTGCCACAAGGCGGGAACCATGGAAGCCGACCGGAGGCCTCGAATGGCTTATGTAGCATGTGCGGAAATGGCCGGGATGTTTCCACGGCATGATGAACGACTCTCCCTCGGACGATTCGCCCCCATTCTCCTTGAGCGGTAAATCTGTTAGGAAATCAGCATCCCCGTCCTGAGTTCTCATCGGCACACACGGTTGATTCGCTTCTGGAATTCGATTTGTGCTGTCCGCCGCTCGTGCGGCGTACAGCACAAATCAGCACTACATGGGCATACCAGACATGTCAGGCATGGCGGTAGCTTTGATCTCATCCACTGAGGCGACGGTGATGATATGGCCCTTGACGCTTCCCTCGACCTTCACATGTTTGCCGGCAAACGGCGCGATGGTCTGCGGCTTCCCGGAGAGGGTGTAGACCTTGTCGCCTGCCACGAGCGCGTAACTCGCCTTGCCTTTCAGGCACTCGGCGATACACTCGGCGTCTGTCTTTCCGGGCAGCATGTGCTTCTTGCCGCACATTGTGTCGCTGATGACGCCTTCGATGGGTTGGGTCGCGGCCTGAACCTGCTGGATTGCAGGAATCATGGCGGCGGACAGAAGAGCGAGGGTGATGATCGGTGTCTTTCTCATGGTCTCTCCGTGGATGGTGAAGTGAGGTTAAACAACTTTCAAAAGGCAAGGCGGATTGTCGCGGCCCACGCTATCGGTCAAGAAAGCCGAAAAGTCCAGATAGCTTGAGTTCCAATTCATTGCGCGGCAACCTGGTCAGCCAGACGGTTGTAAAAGGCCACCTTTGCAGAGGTTTCGGCTGCCTTGTACTGGTAATACTCATACAGGTTGCGGGCAGAGTCGACCGGACGCGGATACTTTTCGTACAGCGGCGCGATGACCTCGTTTCGGCGCGCCCACTCGCCCATCATCTCCACCGCTTTCTTTTGGTAGTGCCGGTGCTGGGTCTGATAGTAGTCAGCGAGCTGGGCATACTGCTCGACCGTGTGCGCCTCGCGTGCCATCCGCCGGATCTGGGCAGCAGTGTACTGAGGCTGATCGGAAGCCGGTTTGGTTGCGGCTTTGGCGAGTACCGGTGCGAACACTGCAGCAACCATTGCGATCGTGAACAGAATGCGTCTCATTGTGGAGAGCCCCGCAGTCATCAAGGCTGGAGGTTCGGTGATGATCGATGTCTTTCTCATGGTTCTCTCCGTTGATGTTGAAATGGCGATCAAACAGGCCTCAAGAGGCACGGCATGCCGCGAGAAGAGCAATGCTCGAAGCCGGGCCACACAGGATTCCCATCCCTTCTCTCCGAACCGAGTTTCAAAGGATTCTTCCAACGGACGAATCCAACGATTCGGTGTCGTCTCGGACAGAGGATGCTGGATATCCGGTTCTCTTCCTGACTCACATATCAGCACGTGGCATTCCAAATGGCGCTGCCAGAGAGAAGCCGCCAAAATCGCGAATATCCAGACAAATACAAGCTTTCGGCCACCCGCGGCCCAGTCCGAATTGCCGCAAATCCGGCACCTCCTGCCGCATTTCGGGCGCGGATCTGGCATTCTGGATTTTGGAGATGCACTGATGCAATTTGCCGCCCGCTTCAAAGCGAGGACCGCCATCTGGCGGAGCGAGTTGAAAAGCCGCTTCCCTTCAGATGGCGGAACAGCTTTCCAGGGCCGAACGATCTTTGATCGTCAGGATCGCACCATGCACGTCCACGATCTGGCGGCGCCGGAAGTCACTTAAGACGCGGGTGACCGTTTCGCGGGAGGCACCAATACATTCGGCAATCTCCCCGTGTGTGAGTGCGACGTGGATTCGCGCGCCAAGCTTCGTCTGTTGGCTATTGGCGCACCATTCCAGCAGCAACCGGCCAAGCTTCGCCGAAGTGCAATGCGTGAGGCCGATTGTCCGCAGCCGCGCGCAAGCCTGATCCTGGTGCAGGCTCAACTCGCGCGCCACGCCCTGGTAGGCTGCCGGATAACGCTCGAGGAAGTCCAGAAAGTCCGAACGCCGAACCGACGCGACAATACACGAGTACAGCGTTTCGGCCGTCACCGGATATGGATTGCCGGTGAAGGCCGAGGACAGGCCGAGGATTTCACCCGGTCTGGCAATGCGAAGAATGAAGCGTTTGCTATCGGTCGAATTGGTGAAGAGTTTCACTTCGCCGTCGTACGGGATGAAGATGTTCAACGGCATCTGCTGCTCCGCGAACAGGTGCGTATCGGATGGATGGGAAGACAGCGTTGAGATCGATTCAAAGCCTCTTTGCGCTTCGGTGGTCAATGAGTTAAAGAATTCGCCCGTTCTCCAAGATTGGCAGATTGCGGTAGTCGGAGAGATCGTGTCGTCCATAGAAATTGTCCCTAATTCCTAGTCAGCTTTCGTTTCAGCATCGTTTCCAACGCTGCTTTCACTTCGTTGTACTCTTGAGTGTTAAGTGCGCCGGAAAGCTTTTCGCTTTCCAGAACAAACATTTCTTCTTTCAGCGTGCTCAGTAGCGCCGCTTTCTTGTCCGCCGGAGCTGAAAAGTGCGCAAAGGCGGGCGAGGCCGCTACGCTGGGATTCGCGGTGCCGTTCGTTTCCAAGGTGGCCGCTGCTCCCGCAGGTTTGCGCACCAGAAAGGCCGCGGCTACAGCCAGCAGCAAAGCCAGTCCACCCAGAATCCAGCCCTTGTACTTGCTCAATGGGTCCGGGGTGTTGATGGGTTCGCCAATGCCCCCGCCCGGTTGATTGCCGGGAGCCGTGTCCGCCTGTTCTTCATCGCTGACCTGTGTCTCGCGCGGGATGGAGCCAGTGCCCGATATGGTGAACGCCAGTTCCTTGCCGGGAACCGCGTTGCGGGTCACAAATGTCTGGACCATAGGATCTTCGGGTACGGACTGAAAAACCGCCCCGGAGGCCGCCGCAAATGTCATGCTCTTGGGCAGCAACACGCCCACGCTCTGGGCCGGCATCGAAACTCCTGTATGAAACGTGTACGAACTGCCGGTGTAAGGGAGTGTGTAGTCGATCTGGAAGAGCGTGTCCTTGTCGCCTTCATCCGGCTGAATTGGGAAGTTGAACGTACAATGCCCTTTTGTCCCCATGGGATCGGGCTTGATGCTGGTAGGTAAGCCGGTAGGCCGCTGCGCTGAGGTCGCCGTGATCACAGCGTCCGGCGGCAGAGTCACCTCAAAGGCTCGGGCACTCCACTCCGTGCGAGGAGGGGAACTGGTGTTGTGGACAAAGTAGCGCTCGATCACGCGGAGTTGGCCGTTGTCGGTTTCCACCTCCAGCACATCGGCCTCAATCGAAACTCCATTCACCTTAGCAGCAACATCGTAAACCGGGATGTTCCCAGATGCACCGCCCTGAGGTGCAGCAAGGAAATAATCTACACCTTGGTGGGTGACGCGAATCAGGTAAGGGCCGTTGCCGGGCAGATTCAACAGGTAGCGGCCGTTGGCATCGGTCGTGGTGTGAGCCAACTCGCTCATTCCTGCCTGAACGTCCACCAAGACCACCGAATCTCCCGCGGCAGGCTTGTCGGTAGTCTTATTCGTCACGGTGCCGGTGACCTGGGCGGCATTCGCCAGCGCGCTCACCAGCAGTAGACCCACGGCTGCAGGGTGCAAAAGAAACATCGATCTCATCTTCGTGATGGAAATCCTCATCGAGTGCGTCCATCGACGCGCCCCCCTTCACACTAGGATACGGAGAACAAAATTCCAGACACTCTTCCTTCTTGACAGCAAGCACGCGGGGTACCAAATGTCTGCCGAGAGGTGTAGGCCGAGAAATCAACGAAGTCCAGGCAAAAAGGCCTCCATGCCAATCCGGAAGACCGACAAAGTTGCCGCAGATCCGGCACCTCCTGCCGCATTTCGGGCGATAGACCCTCCATCTCTTCACGGAACATTTTGTGGAGCTCCCTCCGGCAGTCTAGGGTACGGGCGCTCCAGTTCCGCCGGCCGCGGTCTTGCCGATTTCGGCCGGGAAGCGAAGAGAATTGCCCATGCTTGCATAGAGATGGATGATCGCGTCTGCGAGGGCGAAGACCGCGGCTTCATTTCCGAGCAGCGATGCGGAGTCTTGTGATCGTGCGATATCGACAACCTTCTGATGGACGGAATCGATGAGGCCCGCCTTGATAAAGTGTTGTGAAAAGCTTGCGAAGACAGAAGCATCTGTCGGCGCTATAATTCCACGCGTGACCAGAAGCATCCGCGCGGCACTCGATACGATCCGATAAAGCGCTTGCCAAAAAAACACAAAACCCACCTGCCGCGGCGGATGGGTTTTCGGGGTTCAGGATCCTGTTTCTGAAGTTAGCCCGAAGGACACGCCCGCGTCGCGCAGCTCTGACAGCAGCACAGACAAATCGCGGACGTAGAGATCAGGCTCATCAGCATTTTTGGTCCAAGTGTACCTAACGGCCTTCACTTGGTTGAATTGGAATCGTTACATACGGTTATCAAGAGTTGATTCGCTCTTGTCAAACATCACTGACCTCTTTGTCCATGGTTGAAGAACTGCGGCTATCGATAGCAAACGCAGAATTGCCTTCCGGCTCCACAACGCCCTGAACTGGATTTCCCTATGAATTCGGCGGCCGAGCCGCCTTGACTGTCGCGCCTGAGCTGTGGAATCGACTTGTCCTCGGTGACGAGACGGAGGGCAAGGCGAAGGATGATCAATATCCAAAGAGTATCGTTGAACAATCCACCAAGAAGACGAATGCCCTTATGGCGTGTCGATTGCAGCGTTACTCGCGGGGATCACTGGAATGCCCGAGATTTCTAAGCGATCTCTAATCCCGCGTTCGCAGCAATCATCCTTCGTGGGCGGAAGATACCGTCATGTTTCGATTGGACTATATTTCCTGCGTCTTGACCATCAGTTCCACCATCCTTGTGGGAAAGAAACGTTGGGAGGGATGGCTGATCGCAGGTCTCAACAGCATTCTGATCTGTGTCATCGCGGTGAACACGGCGCAGCTTGGATTCATTCCGGCAAATCTGTTTTGCCTCGGCCTTTACGCATTCAACATCTGCGAGTGGCGCAAGAGCATTAGGGCATCACAAGAACGCAAACAGAGTTGCCCTGAAAGTCGCTCACTCACTGCACCGGGAGCCCAACAAATGCGAGTTTGATGCGGATGCCTTTGTCTGGAACGTGATTCGTTACTGCGCGGACAGTATTAACGGCCTCCGTCCCCGCTATCGCGATTTCGCGCCACGGACCAGCAAGCCGCAGTCGAGATCATAGAAATGACGATGGCCCGATGGGAAGTGCAACCTGAAGCATCTGGTTTTTCGCCGCCGATTCTGGCCCAAGCCGATAACAATTTCTATTCGGACTACTGCTTCTCCAAATCGATGCTTTCGTATTCGTGGCGCGCGATGGCGGCGCGAATCTGCGCCGGGGTCTTTCCGAGTTTGATTTGCTGGTAGGCGAAGAAACCCTCTTTTGCGCAGATGTCGCACGCTGTCCCATGCAGAGTCTCGAAACAACTGCGCAGGCTTGTATGGCCAACAGAACGGTCGCACCGGCAGTTGCAGGGCAACTGGTAGAGGGCATTTCCCACTTTCGCTGCCTGCTGATAGACGTGGACCTGCCAAGGATAGCGGAAATTCGGCCCGGTCAGGTCTTTCCCGGATTTGATGGGCGGCAGCGCGCTTACCCGCAACGGAGCGGTGGGATGATAGGCCGGCAAATCATCCACTGGGTTGGACCACTGAGCATAACTGGCTGCGGTAACCGTGACGACAGCCAAACCAATGAACAAGCGACGCAGAGAATCATTTTTCACAAGAAGATCTCCCCTTTCACGAAAAAACGCAACGACATACCTCTACAACAAGATGGTTGGAAGTGACTGCACGGCGTGCACAACACAGCCCGGTCAAGAAACATGGGACAAAGCGGACGCGGACTCAAGCTGCAGGCTGGTGTTTCTCAGCAGACCTGCGAGTGCGGGTGCCTCCCTCTATCGATACGGATTCCAGGCGGAACGAGTTTTTGCCCTCCGGAATCATTGCCAACCGAACAGACGTTCGATCGCGGGTTCTATGCATGTGCCTGGTTTCAAGCCAGGAACAGAGACGGGGATCGTAGATTTCAGGCTGGCCCTGCCAGAAGTCAGGCGCCAGTCCACACTGGATCCGGAGGTGATCCAGTTGTAACTCGATGACCGCGATGTCTCTGGGAAAATGTCGCCGCACATTACCCGTGCCGACATATAGCCCACTCATATCACGGCCTCTGCTTTGCGCTTTGACGATCATATGCACCTGCTCTTCAACGTCGGTTGTAAGTCTCTTGGGCAATCCCAGAGAAACGTTGAGGATGGCCCGCCTCCAGCGGCGGGCCGCATGACTTCACCTACTTCAACGTCCGGAAGTAGGAAACGGCATCCTTGATCTGAGCGTCGGTGAGTCCGGTGATCGGCTTCATTTTGCCTTTGCCGTTCTTGACCGCAGTAATCATCTGCTCAGTCGTCAGATTCTTTATGCCGGGATCGGACGCTGCTTTGATGCCCATGGCCTTGGCTATCGCAGGGTTTGGCGTACCGGTGGCGCCATGGCACACCTGGCACTTTGCCTTGTAAGTCGCTGCGCCCGAAGATTTGTCGAAGCCCATGGATCCGGCCATGTACACTGCCGCGGCCAGTACCGCAAGAGTTCGAATCGTCTTTGTCATTGCATATCTCCTTCGGTTTGTGAGTTTCAACTAACAGCTCTGCTTGGAATTGAGCAAATGCTAGATCCGGGCCAGATCATCCTCCGGGATCCCCGTCTTCCATGCGATGCGTTCTTCCTGACGCCGATATGCGTCTACGGCCAGTTCCTCGCCCGAGTTGAAAAGATTGGGCGCAATGTTGAGCCGCTCGACGAGCCGGGCCAATGCGTCACGGTGGGATTCGAGGGCTCCGGTATACAGTATGTGTTGGATCGAGTATCCGCTCGCTGCCAGGCACCGCGAGACGAGGATAGTCCGATGGCAGTCCAGGTGGTCTCTCTCCGCACACATGAGCGCCATGCGTCGCGAAGCCGCGATTGCCTGAACCTGGGCCATTCCGCGCGCGAAAGACTCGGATTTGACAACTTCCTCGTAAGACACTCTGCCATCCACAATGCAGTTGGGGTCTTTCGTGCGGGCTCCTAGCGCGGCGCCAAGGAAGACGTACTGGATGCCATATTTGCGCAGCGAGAATCCAAGCTCCTCCCGATGGAACTGTGGATGGGCCTTGCAATAGGGCACACTCCGTACGTCGCAGACGACGTCGATCGCGTGTTGCGAGAGCAGCCTTACGAACTGAGCGATGGAATGGTTCGAATGGTCGATCATAAAGATCTCGGGCATTCGGTTGCTTCTTCGGAGCGGATTTGTGAATTTCCGACTTGTCATAACGCCACCTCTGTTAGGATTCCGATTCTGCCGGCAATGTCACGATTACCCGTTGTGTGTGTAAGTGTATGGACTTCGTTACCCTGGCTTCTCAACCGATGTTCATAAGTGCCGCCTCACGGATTGCGAGTCCGCGAGTGTTCCGAGAGGGTGTACGCTTGCGCATGTCTTTCGGCCTTGCGCCATCAACATTTCCTTGAGAGCTGTAGGAGGCATTGCGCATGCGAACCTGGCCATCAGTCGCGCTGTCGCAAAAACGAGCCTAACCACCCTATACAGAGAGCCGAGAGAAGCTGTGGTTGGCGCTACATGGCTCGCCCGTTGTTTTGCGATAAGACTTCGGGAGTACGCGCAAGGGGAAACCAACGGCTCACGTCCAAAATCGGCGGAACGCACGGTCGATCCGCAAACGGAATCTAGATTGGTTGCATTCATTAGCTTCCTCTCTGAATTACTCATTTTCTGATCCACCGCGGACAACCCT
The DNA here is from genome assembly GCA_021779695.1 of Acidobacteriota bacterium. The sequence continues at coordinate 8,308 of JAJYAE010000140.1, forward strand.
GATCGAGATTTACAAGGGCCTGTCTTGCGGCGGCTCTTATTGCATCCCGCGAATCGATATCACCGTAAGCGTTAGGTCCCTGAGGGTTCCCACGACCTTGACGTGCTTGCAAGCAAAGGGACCAATGGTTTGCGGCTTGCCCGCCAAAGTGTAGACATTAGCGCCAACCACCAGTGCGTAACTTGCTTTGCCCTTCAAGCACTCCTGAATACACTCGGCATCCGTCTTGCCGGGCAACATGTGCTTCTGGCCGCACCTGGTGTCGCTTACAACTCCTTCGATCGGTCGGGACTCAGCATGAGCCCGCTGGATTTCGGCCAACATGGCAGCGGATAGAAAAGCGAGGGATAGAATTGACGCCATTCTCATGTTTGTCTCCGTAGAGCGAAGTCTGAACACCCTTGTGAACGAGCCCGATTGCAAATTCCACCGCCGCGATGCGCGAACTGTGCGGTCTTTATTGAGGCTGTTGCGCGGCCACTGCGAGAACATCACGTGTCAACACGGTGATGTTGCCGCTTGTTTTCGTATGCGGTATTTCGACAAGCGCGCAGCCAGTTGTTCCCACCTTCCGATCTTTCGCCTCAAAAGTCATCTGGCTATTGCACTCGCCGCACATCATCTGCCCATTCTTCGCGTAATGGCGATTATGGCTGCGGTAACATATACGGCAGCTTGCCAGAGCCACGTGAACGGTCTTGTCGTCGGTCATTTCGACAACAATCTTCGCCTTCTGTCCCGAGGCGCTGACTTCGAACAAATGGAGCTGCCGTGGACTCAACTTGGCCGCGTCCAGGTGAAGATCCTGATCCTTGCTCATCGCGACCACCGGGATGTCGCTCTTCTGCGGACGATCAGCGATGTAAACACTCGCAAGGGCAATGACGGACAAGAGCATTAGCCCGCCGCATAGCGCCCACACCGGCCAGAACGCGTACCAGTCGCCGCGGCACGGTGCCTTGGAATGCTTAGGGCGAATCCGATGATTGTTCATAATTGCACCTTAACGACTGCTGGGGGCGAAGACGGCTACCGCACCCGCTTCGTTGTGATGTTCCGCGAGGGATGACGTCGGGTCAAAGGACCGGATCGCAGCCAACACCCGGGGAACATAGTTTCTGGTTTCGAGCGGCAACACTCGAAGGTTGGTCAATTCATCGAAGTCTTGAGTGTGCGTTCTTAGGATCGCCGAGCCGACGTTGACTTCTCCCGTGTTGTAGGCGGCGAGTGCTAGCTTCCAATCTCCGAATTGCGCGTGCAGGTCGTGAAGATATTGCGCCGCGGCGTCGGTGGCCTTGAAAAGATCGAGACGGTCATCCTCTGTGTCATCCACGCGCAGCCCATAGCGAAGCGCGGTGTCCGGCATCAACTGCCAAAGACCGCGAGCGCCCTTAGGAGAGAGCGCGGTTGCGTGCCCTCCGCTCTCGACAAGAACTACGGCTACGAGATCGGTGGGTACTCCATGACTCCGCAGAATGGGCTCGATCGCCGGGCGTAGCATATCCACACGCGCCGCCGCAAAGCTCGGGCCGCTACTCCAAGTTCGGGATTGCGGCCTATTGAGAATGGCAAGGTTTGCACTAGGTGTTTTATTGACTCCAACCTGACCATTCGCGGCGGCTGGAATCTGCGTGGCAGAGGCAAGAATCGCGTCCGCTGCGCTGGCTAACGAGTCGTCAACTCCCGAGAACGGCTGCTCGCCAGTTGAGTGGGTCTGTTGAGCGAGCGGCGTTCCCTGACTCCACAGAGAGACAGGAACTGCCCAGAAGAAGATTGCAGCCAAGGCCATCCACCAGTGCTTTGCTCCAAAGATCATTCCGTTAGTCATGAGGTGTCTCCGCAAGTGGAACTGCTTCACGCTTTAGAGCGGGCTTGACTTCCCAGTTCCACTTCCAGATCGCGAAGATCGGTGGATATACGACCAGTTCCATGAGGAACGACGTGATAATTCCGCCGATCATGGGAGCCGCGATACGCTTCATGACATCCGCTCCAGAACCCACCGACCACATAATCGGCAGCAGTCCGAAGAGCATGCACGAAACAGTCATGACTTTGGGCCGCAGCCGCTTGACCGCGCCGTGAACGATGGCTTCGCGCAAGTCGTCCCAGGAGTGAATGCCGCCCGTCTTCAGTGCTTCGTGGTAGGCAAGGTCGAGGTAGAGAAGCATGAAGACGGCCGTTTCGGCATCAACTCCGAGCAGCGCGATGAGGCCGACCCACACGGCGATGCTCATGTTGTAGTGCAGCAGGTACAGAAACCAGACCGCTCCAATGGCCGAGAAAGGCACGGCCAGCAGAATAATCATTGTTTTGATCGCCGAGCCGGTATTGAAGTAGAGCAGCAGGAAGACGATGAAGAGCGTAATGGGAATGACGAACTTCAGGCGCTGCGCTACCTCCTGCATGAATTCATACTGTCCGCTCCAAACAAGCTCGTAGCCGGCAGGTATTTTGACCTTCTTAGCAACGGCGGCTTTGGCATCGCGCACATAG
>JAJYAE010000141.1 GCA_021779695.1 Acidobacteriota bacterium
GGTTGTGTGCAGAATGGTTGGCTTGGTGTAACGCATGGTTGTTTCTCCTCTCATTTGACAGATACTCCGTACCGGCCTGGCGAAAGTGCAACTTGGTCAGCAGGAGGTGATTTGCTCTCTGACCAGAGAGCAAGCCCGGTATTGCGTTTGAAGTCCTGAATGTGACGTTCGCGCCGAAGCCAGACTGCGCAGCCAGAGTTCGACCGCCACGGCGCGCATGAGTTCAGCCCATCTCGTCTCCCCCTGGCCTCGGACGACATCATTGATCAGTTCCCGTAGACGGTTCGGTTCAGTTAATCCGCACTCCGCGCATACGGATGCGGAGAACAGTCGCTCGATAACTGGGGCATTGGCTCGCAGAGCAACGATGGGGCTACGCACCACGAAAGCCTTGCGCCGCCTTTCCAGGATCTCCGTTGGAACCAGATCCCTCAGGGCACGCCGCATGAGTGAACGCCTTCTTCCGGGGCGCACAAGTTGCGAGCGGGGCACGCTGAAGAGGAACTCCACAAGGTCTCGATCAAGGTATGGATATCGCCATTCCCGTCTGGAGAGAAGGGGAGGGAATCGATGCGGCAACGTTTCGAGAGTCTCCCACCACGTGCGTGCATTGCTGATGCTATTTGGAGGAAGCCCACTTAGCCTTTGCGGCACAAGATCCGCTCCGTCTCCAAGGCAAAGCTGGCGGAGTTCAGGTGCGATCCACAAGGGAAGCTTGCCGGGCCGGCCGACTCGTCGAAGATAGAGATTTCCGGTGAAAGAGACTGTTTCGGTGGCCAATTGCATCAAGGAGGTTCTGTTTGCGACTGACCATGCGGTGGCAGCTCGAAAGAGTCGGGTCAGATTTCCCGACATGAGATAGCCGGCCAGTTCGGGCAACGGCGTAGGGACTCCGCCCAACAACTCGTCACCGCCAATTCCGGAAAGGATCACCCGATAGCGATGATCTCGATCGAGTCCTTCGAAGTGCCGCTCCCGCTCGATGGATGAGCTGTCTGCCCCGGGAAAGAGATAGTCGCCCGAGGACGCATCGTGGACTCGGAACGTCTGGGGGATGAGGGACGCATCGGCATGGATACCGACCTTGCCGCGCGCCTGTTCGACCAGAGTGAAGTACGGACGCTCATCCCAGTGCGGCTCTGCATCGTCGTAATACGAGATGGTATCGATTTGGCTTCCGGGCGGATGGTAGGATGCGCGAACCATGTCTGACATGCATACGATCGATGTCGAATCCATCCCCCCGCTGAGTTGAGCGAGAATGTCGGCTCCGGGGCCGGTACGACGTGCCACGGATTGCTGGAAAAGGGAGAGAAAATGTTCTTCGTATTCCGCATCGCTTCCATATCGAATCGTGCTCGTGATCAACCACTTCCAATGAGGCTTGCGAACGACCTCGCCGTGATGGAAGACGAAGTAGTGAGAGGGCGTTACGGCGCTTATCCCCCGAAAGGGCGTCCAATCGCCAATTGGCCGGCCTGCCAGATAACGGCCGGTATACTCGCGGCTCAACTCCAGTGAGCTTCGATCAAGAACCAGGGGCTCAAGATAGGTAGACCAATAGACTGTGTCGCCGGCCACACGGAAATAGAGCGTCCTCGGTCCGGCATGATCTCGGGCCAGGTAGAGCAATTGGTTCTTCTGCGACCATAGGGCGACCGACCAGTCTCCGATGAGCTTCGCGAAGCATTCCTCGCCCCACCGCTCAAAAGCTGCAAGAACGATCTGCGAGTCCGCGCACCGATTTCCGTCAAGCTCTAAAAGTCGGCAGAGTTCAGCCTGATTGTCGATTCTTCCATCCATGGTCACCATGTCGCCGCGCTGGTCAACTGCGGGCTGGACTTCAAGGTTCGATCGTTGATGGGTGAAGTTCGGCTGAAAGCCCATACCGATCCTGCCGTTGGTGCGGAGGAACGTGCCGTCGGGGGCATATCGGACGGTGGCGCGCGCAAGCTCCATCAGCTGCCGCTCATCGACATCGTGGCCTTCGGCTTGGCAAATCCCAAACAGGATGGACATATTGACGACTCCCGCCCTAGCAGTGTTCCAGCACCTGGTAGATCTCGCGCATGTACGGCTTGTCGTTGACGACCGTTCCGTCGGATTCCACCCACGCATGGGATCGAAACGGCATCAGCTGAGCGCCGATCACCAACTCCGCGCGAATTCCGTGGCGGCGCAGAAGAAGTGTCGTCGCGGCGGAACGTTGGAGGCAGAGCACCTGAGAAGGAAAGAAGATGCAGGCGAGTTCCATCGCACGGCAGAGTTTCTCGGCATCTCTCTGCGATCCCGATTGGTTGACCTTGGTTTGTGCATTCTGGACTTGCTTGCACAGCACGTGCAGATTTCGAAAAGCGAGGATAGCTCCAACCCACAGCAGGAGAATGTAGCTTTCAGCGATGAGCCACTTCATGCCGCACCTCCTTGAAGATGTCGATCCCGAGCTCCGCGCATAAGAACGCAATTCTTCGTGCGAGTGCGTCGATGCGTACCGACAGGGGCATTACCGGCGAGTGTCCCCGTTCCGCGCTGTAGTCGACCAGAACAGGATTGCACTGCGCCGGACGATTCTGGAGGCGAGCCGCCATCTTCCGCACATGAGCCGGGTTGCAGCGGTCGTCGTTGTCTCCGCAGACAAACAGCGTGGAGGGGTGGTCAACGGACTCGAGCACGTGGTGGTAAGGCGAATAGGCATAGAGGGCGTGGAAATCCTCCGCGTTGTCCACGTTGCCATACTCTGACCGCCACTTCGCCGCCTGGTCGAAGCGCTCGTATCGCACCATGTCCAGCAGAGGCGCGATGCAGAGAACAGCGCGAAAATAGTCGGGGCGCTGAGTCATTGCGGCTCCAACCAACAGGCCGGAATTCGATCCGCCGAAGATGGCCAACTGGAAAGGAGCCGTAATGCCTTCTGCGAACAGCCACTCTGCCGCTGCGATAAAGTCGCGGATCGCCGTTGGACGATTCCGCGCTCGACCTGCATCATGCCAGGATTGGCCAAACTCACCACCACCGCGGATATGAGTAAGGGCAAAGACCGCTCCAAACTCCATCAGGATGGTGGCCAGAACGGAGAATTGAGGCGTCATCGGAACGCCAAAGCCGCCATAGCTGGTCATGATGACGGGCCCGGGCCGGAAGCGCGGCGCTTCTGTCCGGGCGACCAGCGTGATGGGAATCTCCGCTCCGTCGGGCGCGCGGTAAGAGGACGTGACAACCTCGCATTCTTCTGGCTTCCCTGAGGATCTGCATCCCTCGAGCACGAGGGACGTTGCAGTCTGAGCCGAATACTCGAAGAGGATCGGAGGTTGAGCAAACGATTCGTAAGTGTAGAAAAAGCTGTCTGAAGTGGGGCCAAACTGAGGCAGGAGCTGAATGGATCCGTCCGAAGGGAGGTCAATGTCCAGGTCCTCCCCTCCTTCGAGTGGCCAGCTTCGGATGGAAGGACGGCCGGATCGAAGATAGTTGGCGAAGAATCTTCCACCTGCAGTCACGATCTGGCGAGGTGGCATCTCTCCAGCCGGAATCACTGTCCGAATCTCCTGTCCTTCTAGGTCCACCTCGATCAACTGGCCGTTCGGCGCTCCATCGTGGGAGAGAACAAAGATCCTTCCCAAAGCAAGAAACGGAGTATATGGCAGCTTCCTGTTGGTAAAGACAGTTTGCCAATCGCGATCCTGCCCGAAGGATGCGATATACAGGTCGCAAACTGGGCTTGTCGAGTCTCCGTGGATCCATATCGCGCCGAGGTGAACGGCATCCGAGATCAGGACCAGGCGGAAACCGGAAGCGCCTGCCCGGGTGAACACAAGCCGACTCTCGGACGGTTGCCAGAGCGAATGAAACCGGATGCAGGGTTCTATCGTATGCGCAGAGGATTCCTGGCAGTAGTAGAAGCCGTCGTTGCCGGGAGAGAACGCGAACCCGCGCCCATAGCCTCGTCCAATGCGGTCGGGAAGGATGCGCCCGCTTGGGGTATGGACGACCCGAATCTCTTTCGTGTCTCCGCCGCCTCGCTTGACTTCAAAGGCGAGCAGCGAAGCGTCTTCGGAGATTCGGTGGATTCCAACCCACGTAAACGGACCCTCAGCGGAAGGATCCACCAGGAGCCGTTCGGTTCTGTCTCCACTCTCTCTCATATAGATGCACGCTTGCTCCTGGTCCTTCTTCCGGCGGCGGCAAAAATGACGACCTCCCACCCTTGCTGGCTGATCCACTACCTCTACGTTTAGAGATGTCTCCACACGGTTTCGTACCGTGTCGAGCAAATCACAGGCAGAGTAGTAGGCGTCGAGCCGTTTGCGCTGCTCCAGAATCCATTGATTGGTTTCCGGAAGAGCGCGATCTTCAAGCCAGCGATATGGGTCGTAGACTCGAACACCATGGAGCATCTCTGCGACGGGACAATATGGAGAAGCGTTCATCGACATAGCGCCTCCAGCAACCGCGGATCCTGGGCCGCACGGTCCATGTGCCGGGCCAAACAGCGTATATAGCCTGCGATGCAAGGATCGTTGTGCTGCGCCGAGCTGAGCCGCAATCGGTACCAATGGAGGTAGGCGGAGATTGCCAGGATCGGCATCAGTTCCAAGGCCCGGTCAATCTGGGATGAAGTCAGGCACTCAAGCCAGCATTGCTTGTAGACTTCTTGAAGGCGGGGCGCCCAGTCCTTTTCACCGTGGGGCTGCAAATGTAACAGGTGCTCAAGCGTCAGAAACGGGTTGCCGATTCCGGCCTCGCACCAGTCCGTGAACACGCAACGCGCGCCGCGAAAGAGTATGTTTCCCGAGTTCAGATCATGGTGAACAATAGTGTCCGGAATCGCTAGCCCTTCCATTTGGACGCTGGCATTCGCCACCATCGTTGCGGTCTGCTGCAAACGGCACTTGTCGATCCGTGGAGCCTTTGGCGAAACCTGCCTTGTCATCGCTTCATCGAGATACTCGACGAGTGTGCTCGAATGTGCACGGAGTCGGCAGACATGTTGATCAAAGGCGCCTGCGGCAAGAAAATCATCTGTGCGCGCAATCGTTCTTTTCTGCAGTTCGGCCATCGAAGCAACTGCCAGTTCAAGGAGAGGCAGGCTCCAGGCCTCCGGGGGGCAGCCTGCATCTTCCATGAGCCAGGCATTCCAATCGCTTCGCTCGGCAATTCGGGGAGGGAGAAATTCCGGGCACAATTCCGCAAGCAGTTTCGTGATGGGAAATTCATGGAGATTGGGCTCGCCTGTCGCTTTGAGCCAGAATCCAGCCCTGTCCTGCGTTGGGAAGTGCGCCAAAGTGAAGTTGCTCGTCGCGTTATACTGGCGAACTTCTCCGGTAAAACGGGCGTCGGGACCTACGACCTTTCGCATCCACTCCAAAGCCTCGTCGATCCAACCTAGGCAGGAGAATGGACCGCGCAAAGTTGTCTCCCCGGCGAGGATGGTCTCGACCTCACCACGTTCCTCGCGCGCCAGTTCCATTTCGAGGTCTGGGTGGATGCTGGCGGTGAACAGACCGTCGTAGGGCTCTGGAGACAGGATCTCCACCACCGCGCAAGGAGTCGAACCGCTCTCGCTTGGAAGAAGGTCTAGGACAACTGCACGAATGTGCCAGCCCGCCTCGACGGCCTGCTGAATCTGCTCGGCGGGTCGCGCCCAATGCGCTATAGCAATGCGCGGCAGACGAAACGCACCGTTCTCATGCAGTGCCCATATCGTGCGCGATCCGGCTCGCAGCAGGACCAGACGGTATTCAATCTGTTCGAGCGTGGTGTCATGGTTGGGCATGGCCGGGCCTCTGCTCAAGCGGTAAGGAGACGTTTTGACTTCAGTTCGTCGAGGAAAGTGCGCACATCCAAATCAACCGCCACTGGATCGGCGCCAGTCTCGCTCGCTAGCTCGCTGACGATCTCATCAATGAGCTTTCCTTGCCTCAGCTTTTCCCACACATATGCACCGGTGGAATTGAGCGTCAGCATGGTATCTCGCGGAATGTCGAGGATGACAGCGCCATCGCAATCTACGATGGACCGAATGTAGGGGGCGACGGTAACCATGGTCTATATCTCCGAATGGGATGCGACGTGCATGCGAACAGCGCACACTTATCCTGTCTTTCTGCGCGTGCCTGTTGTGCGCGCAGAAAGCTGAGGTCCAGCAATCAAGACGAATCGAGTGGATGGATCGCAGTTGAGCCGGGAGAGCTCGCTCTCAAGGAGCAGGGGCAACCGGTATCTCTGGGCTCACAAGTACCAACGATCCAACTGTGCGGTGAGTCTGACACTCCTCGATCTGAGATGCAACAGAATCCGATTCGCAGAAGGCGACAAAATCAACGGAGCGGAAGCGGTCCAGGACCGTACCTTGACAAAGCGAAGATTGACGAGCACCAGGCTGTCAGTCGTGTGAAGTCCGTTGCTCCTCGGCTGCGATTCTCGCGCGTTCCTTGCGGCTCCACTCCGACGGGGATTCGTGCGTGTGCTTCTTAAAGTAGCGATTGAAGTCTTGCACCCGGTCGTAACCGAGAATCGTCGCAATCGCGCCGATCTTGACGGGAGGGAAGATACTCAGCATCCAACGAGAAAATGATAAGCGGACCTCAACCTGGTACTGCACCATGGTCCGGTTGTACTCGCCGGCGAAGGCGCGCTCAAGTGTCCGCATCTCTACTCCGAGCTCACGTGCCACGGTAGAGAGCCGCAATTGCACATTGCCGTGGGAAGCAAGGATGACGTGATGCACAATCCGGGCAGGGTTACCTAGAAGGGGGGCAGGGAAGCCGCTGCCAGGCGAGGCTCTCAGTGCCCGGATTTCAGCAATAACCTCTTTCTCGATCGGCGACAAGAAATCGGTAGAGAGGTGTTTCACGGCTGTTCCCTCCGGGCAGAAGGCGAGCGAGGCGCCGATGAGCATTTGAGCGAAGATTGTGCCCTGGGTGTCTTCGACACCAATTCTTGTGTCGCGATCTGCGAATCTGTCGCTTCTGGAAGAGAACAGAGGTCCCTACCAGGAGCGGATCAACCGGACTTTGTCAGTCAACACGCACAGGATCGGTGAACAAGGCAAGGTCGTGCATAAACTCCAGGCCAAGGGCGACCAACCCCCAAAAACTGAGATTCGACTTCGAGCCTCCGCACGATCGCCTGGCCGATGGCATGGCCAAGGCCTTTTCCCGCGTAAGGATTCTTAGTAGGCATTCTTCTTCGCCTCTAGACCGTGAGTCGCAGGTTTTGAGACATGCATTGGGGAAGGCGGAGAGTCTGCCAATATTGGCAGAAGACTACGCCGGCAATAGAGCGTCAATCCTCCGGCGGGGCGTGTTGCTTATACGAAACACGGGTTATTTGATCGGGGCCAGACTGTCGAGGCGTCGGCTAGAGTCGTGTTACTTCCTCGCAAGGAATCGCGGAGAACCGACGTGCAGGCCAGAAGCAATTTCAGGTGGTTGTTACTTCGTCTCGAGCCGTTACGCTGGCGGATCGCGCTCGGTTTATTGTGTGTATTTCTCGCGGGCATTGCCGTCACCATAGACCCAATGTTGATGCGTAGTTTGATCGACAACGCTCTGCCTCAACGCAACCTGCGATGGGCGTTGGAGTTGGTCGGCGGGATCGGGCTTTGTTACTTTGGTAGGTCCGTACTCTACGCAATGGGTTCTCTGGTCAATTGTTCCATCGCCCAGCACTGTGTCCGCGATTTGCGCATAGCCCTCCTCGATCAGATGAACCGACTGTCGGCCGACTATCATGAGCGGACGCCGACAGGCGAAAAACTGACACGCATCGAGCATGATGTCGACGAGATTGCAAATCTGGGCGCGGACACAGCCAATCAAAGCCTCCGTGCAGTCATGTTCTTCGTCCTCAACCTGGCAATGATGGCCAGGTTGAATCTGCCCATGACGCTGACCGTATTGCCCCTGATGCCGCTGTTCGCCGTCATCCAGCGGCGGTTCAGCGTTATGTTGAAGGCCAGAGCTGATGAAGCGCGAAACGAAGTTGGCTTGGCGGCGAGTGTGTTGAATGAATACCTTGCAGCGGTGCCCCAGATTCAGCTTCTCGGCGCTGAAGAGGCGAGCGCACAACGGGCTCGATCCGTGTGGGACGGGATGCTGCGTGCGCAGTGGATTCAACGGCGAACGCAGATGGGATTCAGCATTTCGATCGGCGCGATACTGGTCGCAGGCATTCTGGTTGTGCTTGCCCTTGGCAGCGCGAAGGTGCTCGCCGGGGCTCTGACCATTGGTGGTCTGGTGGCGTTCTACGCCTATGGCACGCGCGTGTTTGACCCGATCAGCTTGGCGCTGGACCTCTATGCGCGGCTCCAGTCAGTTGGAGCGAGCATTCGCCGGGTTCGCGAACTGCTTGCACTTGAGCCGAGCGTGCGAGATCTAGGGACAATGTGCTTCAACTCACCTCGCCTGCACCAGGGCTTCAAGATCGAGAATGTGTCCTTCTCCTATGGCCGCAAGCCTGCATTGCAAAACGTCACGCTTCGGATTGACGCGGGGGAACACATCGCAATCATCGGCGCGAGCGGATCGGGCAAGAGCACGTTGGCTCGCCTTCTTGTGCGCGCCGCCGATCCGGACGCCGGATGCATCCTACTGGAAGAGCAGTCTCTCGAAAATTACACGTTGGCGGCGCTGCGTGGCGCCGTGTGTTTTGTCCCGCAGCACCCAGTACTCTTTCAAGGGAGTATCCGGGAGAATCTGCTGTACGTAAATACTCACGCGAGCGTTGAAGAGATGCTTCGAGCGATCGAGGCAGTTCAACTGTCTTCCATTCTCAGCCAACTCCCGCGCGGACTGGACACACCCCTCGGCCCGGGAGCGGTCTGCCTTTCGGGAGGAGAGCGCCAGAGGCTGGCCATAGCCCGTTCACTTTTGAGGGAGTCCGCAGCGCTTGTTCTGGACGAAGCGACCTCAGCTCTCGATGTTCCAACCGAACGCGCAGTGCTTGCATCCCTTGCAAAGTTCCGCACGCACCAAACGCTCATCGTCATTTCACACCGCATCAGCTCACTTACATGGGTGGACCGCTTTCTCCTGCTCAATCAGGGCCGTATTGCAGCGGTGGGCACCCATTCGATGTTGTATGCGCAGTCCGCGCTCTACCGCGCGCTGTTCGACGCGTCGCTTCAGGGCATGAGCATGCCCCTCAAATCGAGGCGCGAAGAGCAGGTGAAGGATGGTGCTTCTGCAGAACACCAATCAGATGTTCCCCTGTAATGTGTGTGCACCGCTGGGTCATGGCAATCGAGCTATGTCCAAGGAAGCTCTGTACAACACGAATAGGGGCTCCGATCGGCTTCAAAACGATGCGTGTGGGGTGGCGATGTGGATTCGAGGAAGATTAATCAATGGGCACCTCCAAAAGGAGCGCCAGAGCTACTGTTTTGCGCACAATTGGCTGCGCGAATTCCGCATGTCCAATGGCATTTAGTGAATGGATAATTTCGAATAGGAATCAAGAGGAGGTTGGCGTGAAGTGTGGGACCCGGCATCTCGGTTCAACCAATCTTCAATACAAGGTGATCTCGGTCACTTCGGCGTCCGTCTTTTCGATGTGCTCAGCCAGCCGTGTTCCCTGGCTCTTCGGGGCGGCTATGACAAGTAAGTGCTCTGCTCTGGGTACGGCGACGTACAGCTTTCGAGCCACCTCCGCACTCTTGGCTGGTTGCCCTGTCGTGAGATAGTCGAGTGAATCTTTTGCAGGTTCTGGGGCTCAAGATAACGCATATGCCTCGGAATTCCGTCCCCTTAACGGAGCGGTTAGTCCGCGCGCTCAAATTGGACGCCGGTCTGCAGGTGAGGATGGCCGACAGGGCTTGATGATTCCGTCGTTTTTTTGTGCGATTGATCCACTGCGACTCAAGAAAGGAGCCAAAAGGCTTCTTGCTCTAGTCGACATGCGTCGACATCTTTGTCATGAGCCGCATCGAATCGGAGTGATTGGAGTATCTGGAGGACTTCTGGCCGCCAGTCCTCCGCCTTAGTCATCATGGAGTGACCGGTCCCCCTGCGCTGTCCGTGGGTTAGGCTGTGAGCCGAAGAGGAACACAGTACAGAGCCACAAGCGGAGAGGAACCGGTCATGAAGGAGAAGGTACGATTTTTGGGTCTGGATGTCCATGCCGAGACGATAGCCGTTGCCATAGCCGAGCCGGATGGTCAGGTGCGCAGTTTGGGAACCATCGCCAACCGTGCGGAATCGATTCGCAAGCTGGTCAAGAAGCTTGGTTCTGCCGAGCAGTTGCGGGCTTGCTACGAAGCTGGTCCGACGGGCTATGTTCTGTACTGGCAGTTGGCCCAGTTGGGTGTCGAGTGTGCAGTGATTGCGCCGACGTTGGTTCCAGTCAAGGCAGGCGACCGGGTGAAGACAGATCGCCGGGATGCCGAGCGGCTGGCACGCAGCCACCGGTCCGGCGATCTGACGGCGGTGTGGGTTCCCGACGAAGGCTCCGAGGCTTTGCGCGATCTGGTACGGGCACGCGAGGCGGCCAAGGCCGATCAGTTGCGCGCGCGGCATCGGTTGAGCAAGTTTCTTCTGCGCACCGGGCGGCGCCCAGAGACGAAGATCAAGCTCTGGACCGGGGTGCATATGACATGGGTGCGGCAGCTCCGTTTCGAGCATCCTGCACAGGAGTCCACACGGCTGGACTATCTGCACGAGGTTGAGCACATGGCCGAGCGGGTATTGCGGCTGGAACAGGCGATCACTGACGCGATCAGGCTGGCCTCGGCGCAGACGCAGGAAGTGGTCAGGGGCCTGCAGGCATTGCGCGGCATCGCGGAGATCTCGGCGGTCACCA
>JAJYAE010000463.1 GCA_021779695.1 Acidobacteriota bacterium
GGTCCGGATCGGTCGTCACCGAAGGACCAACAAATGCAATTTGAATTTGCGGATTGGCCCGTTTGATGGCCCCGGCAAGCTTCTGGTCGGCCGCCCAGCCCGGAGTGCTGGTGAATAGAACGAGGAACTCGTAGCCTTTGGCGATCTCAATGGTCTCCTCCGCCGAGATGTGATGTGGGGACGCATCGAGCAACCGCGAGCCTTCGAGCATACCAGCAGGATAAGCGAGCCACACCGGGTACCAATAAGACTCGATCTCGCGAGTAGCCGGCCAACGGGAGCTTGCGCCACCGTCAAATTTCTCGAAGGATGGAGGATTCAGGAAGAGAACGCGCATACGTGAGCCACCTCTGATTGGGAAATCGGGAATCGGTCGTGACAACTTCGACTACGGAACATGTTGTACCTCTGCGTGCAACGCTTGGCGGCCAAACCACTCAACCGTTTTCGCCAGGCCGGACTCGAGATCGATACTGGGCTTCCATCCGAGAAGGTCTCTCGCCCTAGTTGAATCACCGTACATCCGCCAGATTTCATTTGGGCGATACGACAGGGCACCCATCTCCACGCGGGAACTGCTTCCGGTCATCTCAACGATCTTCTGAACAAGATCGCGAATACGGACTTCCTCGCCGCCGCACACATTCACCGGCCCATCTAACGGTTCGTCGGTTAGGGCGGCAAGCAGGATTCCATCCACGATATTCGTGACGTAGTTAAACTCGCGGGTCTGCTCGCCTGGGGTTGTAAGGATCGGCTCCCCGCGGAGAGCCTTCAAAATCAGCTCGGGGATGATCGCCTTCGTGCTCTGGCCGGGACCGAATGCGTTGAAGGGACGGAGCAGGACGACGCCACTGTTGTGAGCCATCAACTGCTTCATCCGGCAATAGAGCTCGCCAGCATACTTCGTAATCGCATAGGGCGACATGGGTCTGGGCTGCATCGACTCGACGAAGGGAACAGCGTCCTGTTGGCCGTAGACCTCCGAACTGGAGATATAGACGAATCGAGGAACCGCACTGCACACGTCGAGCAGGTTGGCGGTGCCTTTGGCGTTCACATCGAAGCATTCTTCGACCTGTGTAAAACTTTGACCGACGTGGTTGTACGCTGCCAGATGAAAAACGACGCGGGGTTGGAAGTCAGCAATAGCAGCCAGGGCACCGCGGTTGCGAAGGTCAGCTTCGATGACGTGCAGGCGTTCCCAACAGTCCGTGAGCCTCACGTTCTTGATGAGATTGGCGTAACGGACGGTGATTCCCACCAGTGCGCCCTCGTTGAGCAAATGGCGCACGAGATGCGAACCGATAAACCCGGATGCACCGGTGACCACGACACGGCTACCAGTCAGCTTCATCATGCCCCCGCCGTCGCAAAGCCGAAAACCTGCGCCTGTGCTTCCGCTAAGTCGCTCTCAGTATTGATTGTGATGTGCTTGCCAACGTGTCGATAGGCGGCCAGACCACCAGCCTTCGAAAGTGCCGAACAGAACTCCACCACATTGGAGTTGCGCTTCATGTACTCCAATGCCCGTAGTTCGCAGTGAAGGAACCCGATATTGATCCAGTAGGGCAGCAACGGCTTCTCGACAATCCTGGTCACGCGCGCAGCCTCGTCCAATTCGACGAGACCAAACGAGCTGCGCAGCGGGTACACGGTCACGGTAGCCATCGCTCCGGTCTTCATGTGGAGGCTTTCGAGCGCGGATAAATCCACGTTTGCGAGGGTATCGCCGTAGCAGATCAGCATAGGTCCGGACACGAATTCAGACGCATCCAGAATTCGGTCGTTCATGCTGGTATCGTCGGAATCCACGCAGCGCACGTCCCAGTCCGGCTGCCGTACAGTCTCAACAAACTGTTCAACAAGTGATGCGCGGTATCCAACACACAAGACGAACTTCCGAATGCCTGAAACAGCCAGGTAAGTCAGCAGATGGTACAGGATGGGGACTCCGCGGAGCGGCACCAGCGCCTTCGGAATCTCGGAAGTAAGGGGACGCAGGCGCTCTCCCTTGCCACCACACAATACGACCGCCGTCACATTTCTCATCGAGATGTGGAGCCTCACTAGGGAAGTATCCTCCGGCAAAGCCGGAGGCTTTATGGTTGCTGGCCCCTCAAAAGGGGCCTGATCGCAACCGGTGAAACCAAAAGCAAGAAGAAGAGCAAATGCCCCATCGTCCCTGCATCAACGACTATGGTGGCAAGAGCC
Source organism: Acidobacteriota bacterium (assembly GCA_021779695.1). The sequence continues at coordinate 2,215 of JAJYAE010000463.1, forward strand.
GAGGAAAATACGCCCCCCCATAACTGTCAAACTTCTACTGCCATCCCGGCAGAGCCGGGGGGACTCCCACTACGTACTAGATGTAATCACTATAGCACTAGTTTTGTAGTTTTCGATATTCTAAATCCAGTGCGGGTAAATTTCTCTCTCCTCTCCATCGACTGGTCGATTCGCAGTTCGTCTATCCTTCTTTGCAATCCTGCGACATTCACCCGGCGTGCAGCTCTTCACTTGCGGCTCAATTGCAACGGGCACAGCCTTTGCTCCTTTCTATGCGCTTGTCATGGCTGAATTCTGTGGCGCCGACGCTTGT
>JAJYAE010000464.1 GCA_021779695.1 Acidobacteriota bacterium
AGGGCATCTTCCGCCAGCACATGGTGGTCAAGGGCAGCAATCGGGACACGGCCTGGTATTCCATGCTCGACCACGAATGGCCTGCCCGCAAAGCGGCCTTCGAGGCCTGGCTGGACCCGGAAAACTTTGACGCAAGCGGAGAGCAGAGGGCCCGCCTCTCTGCGGCGGGCCCGAGCTAGCGCGCCGGTACGCCGATCGTCACGTGCTTGAGCTAATTCCCGGCTGCCCCAGAGGCGGAAAACACAACCGTCTGCTGGTCAGCCTCAATCACCTCCTGATAAAAGCCCTGCAAAGCGGGAAGGTCTTGCGCTGGCAGCAGAACAAAAGATTGCGCGAAGATTCTCTTCACGTCTAGTACTCCTGCTCCTGCCTGAACCTTGACGACCATCGCCGCATGGCCCGGCCACGGTATTTGCTGGCTCTGGGGTGCGCTTGCAACGGAAAATCCGGCAGGCAGATGGAAAACAGCGTCGTCGATCTGCTGCCCCGCATACTTCATGGCAATCGGTTGGGTTCGACTTTTTTGGTTAGCCAGCGTGGTTAACTTCTGCGATGCAAAAAAGAAACTGGGGACCTCAAGCCCCTTACTATCGGGCTTAGCCAACTGGCCGGCGATTTGCGCCACGACCTCGAAGTAGCCATTTGTCGTGTCGATTCCATGAATCTGCCGAACCGTTGCCGAAACGCCCGTTGGTAAGGACTCAGCGAGAACTTCGTTGAGTCCGCTCACCACTGCCTGACTCCCCTCGCTGAGATTTATCTGCCTCCAGTGCAAGGCGAAAGGTCCATTCATGAGCAGCTTTACCGAACCGGTCACTCCCCCCTTGGGGTCAAGAGTCAGGTCCGCCAGGCGGGCACTTACGGCATCTTTCAGGTTATTCGGAGGCGTAGTCGCGCTGGCTGTCGTGCCGTTTGCGGTCTCCAGCAGTCCGCCGCAGAGTGTGTGTGCCCAGTGCAAGTCGCCGAATGGAAGCATCTTCTGCCCAGGATCAAGAAAAACATCCCCAGCCGCAGAGTGAAAAACGACGATGAGCGCTGGGAGTTGGTCGATAGCCAGATAATTTGGGTCAAAGAACATGCGGCGGCGATCATTGATGCGCATGGCGCTGACGTGAAGTCCTGCAGCGCGAGCCAAAGCGAGGTAGACCACCGCCAGTTCGCTCGGAGAACCTCCCTTCCCTGCCCAGACGGCTTGCGCATTCCTGGGAGTTCCAGCTCCGCCGAGTTGTTCTGCGCCTTCTCCACTCCCTGCAACAAATGCTGTATTGGTGAGCGCCTGCACGGCATCATAGAGCTTGCGCGCCTTTTCATCTTCGGTGGTTGCGCCGGCCGTCAACTGGGCGGCGGCAGCCTGCAGGTCGGCGGACGGAGCCGCTGCTTGATCCACCTCCTTGGACCACCGTTTCCCTTCCGCGGCCCAGAACGTATCCGGGGCGAGATAGGGCGTGAAGTAGAAGCGGACCGAATATCGCGTGTTGGCCTCAGGCGGAGCGTCTGCCTCTGCAACAAAAGCGGGAACATCAACGAGGTCCAGCGTGTAGTCCTGTTTGGGGCTTACCTGGACCTGTGCACCCGCAGGGAGATGCGCGGAGAAGAGAATGTAATGAGCAATCTCCCCATCCACGATCCGGGTGATGCTCAAGTTGCCGATTACGTTCCGCTCTTGATCGCCTAAAGGGTTGTAGTAGAAGTGCTCTTTGTGGGCAAAAAGATCCGGCTGCACGTTCCAGAAGGGCACAGCGGATGCGAGCGCAGAGTTCTGAAACTCCTGCTGGCCAGGCGTAACGCCAGTGACGAGTGCATCGCCGATCGCCAGCGTCCACCTGTACTCGAGTATGCTGCCTACCGAAGCAGCCGGCATCGTGATGTAGTGCGTACCATCGTTCCGGCTCTGAATGGCGCTTGATGGGGAGTTGATCGGGACAATCTTACCATCGGGATGGATGGTGCGCGCCTCAATCACGAGCCCATGGCCACTTGCTGTTCTTGGCACCACAACATCCGCCCGGTTGAGGCCGTCTTCGGTGAGAATCTTGATCCGTACATACTCGCTGATGAAGTGATTGAAGTTGTCTGTGACCTCTTCCCGGTACAGAATGACAGCCGGTGCGCCGGGCGCCTTCGCATCGGAGGTCATTGCGAGTTCATCGATAGTGGGGTCTTTGAACTTCTGAGCATGAGACGCCAGCGGAATCAAGGCAAGAAGAAACAACAATCCGCACACACACCTGCGGCATGACACCATCTGAATCGGCATCATAAACGTCCTCCGAAGAATGTCTTGAAAGGCGGAATAAGCCTAGCAGATTACTGGGTGCAGGCGACGTGATCTGCGCTGCAAGATGGCGCAGAGAAGAACGCCGCCCGGCTCGGGGCGGCGTCTTCAGCGGATGCGACGGGAATCAGTTGCCGGCCCCAGTGTCAATCTTCATGCCATAGAACGATTTCCGCACGAAGAACATCGACACGAGAAAGAAGACAACCGCCAGGCCGCTGGCGAGCATCGGGTTTTGGGCGCTCAGGG
>JAJYAE010000465.1 GCA_021779695.1 Acidobacteriota bacterium
GCGCCGAACCAGCGCCGTCTGTGCCACGGAGATTCCAATCGAGCCACCAATATTTCGCATCAGGTTGAAGATCCCGGTCGCGTTGCCCATTTCGCGGTTGTTGAGGGCTGCTGTGCCGATACTTGCGATCGGAACAAAGAGAAAACTCATGGCGAACCCTGTCACAACGATGAGAATCAGCAGCGTGGTCGGCGAAATCTGCAGATCTACAAACGAGAATAAAACCGAGCAGATGCCAAACGCAGAGAATCCAACCGAGAGCAACCAGCGGTTATCCATCTTCTGACCTATGAGGCCGACAAGAGGAAGCCCAATCATGGAGCCAAGGCCACGAGGGGCGACAACGATCCCGGCGGTCAGGGCGGTATAACCGAGCACCTCCTGATAGAAAAGCGGCAGAACCGTGATTTGAATGTAGAGGACAAAGCCAAGCACGAATATCAGCAGGCAGCTGATCCCGAAATTCCAGTCGCGCATGACGACATGAATGTCGACCAGCGGGTGACGGGCTCTCCAGGAATGAACAATGAACCAGCCAAGAGAAATGCAAAGGATCAGGGTGGCCCAGCGAATCCAGACCGCGCTGAACCAGTCGACCTCCTGTCCCTTATCCAGGATCACCTGAAGGCAACCTGTCCACAAGCACAACAGGCCGAAGCCGAGGTTATCGAAGGGGCCGACCTTTGCGTTTCGGATGTACGGCGGATCGTGAACGAAACGACTGATCATGAAGACAGCAAGAATACCGATAGGGATATTGATGTAGAAGGCGTACCGCCAGCTATAGGAATCTGTGAGCCAACCGCCCAGTGTTGGCCCCAGCACGGGCGCGACTACGACGCCGAATCCAAACAGGGCCATCGCAGCGCCGCGCTTCCTGGGCGGAAAGCTTTCCAGCAAGATTGCCTGGGACAGAGGCTGAAGCGCCCCTCCCCCAGCACCCTGGAGCACGCGTGCGATCAACAGCAAAGTCAGCGAGGGCGCAGCTCCGCAAAAGAAGGAGGCTATGGTAAACACGACCACACAGAAGATGAGGAATCTTTTTCGTCCAAAGCGCAGCGCGAACCAATTGCTGGCCGGCAAGACAACGGCGTTGGCGATCAGATAACTGGTCAGGACCCACGTCGCTTCAGAATTTGAAGCCGCCAGGGAACCTGCAATGTACGGCAGCGCGACGGACGCAATCGCGGTGTCCAGCACCTCCATAAACGTGGCCAGCATGACAGAAATGGCCACCACCCACGGGTTTACTGCAGGCATTGTCTGGAGAGGCGCTTCGAGGGCGGCCGAGGGCGATGCCGCGGCCTGCGCCGAAGACGAGTCAACCGAGGGCCTCTCGATCAGCGTAGCCATGACCGCGCGCCTCCCTGGCGGCACACACGGGGAGTGACGATTCAGGGTAGGTCTGGCAGGTATCCGCGTCTGTGTCTGACATCACACCAGCGACCCGGGAGCGCAGCACTGCATGACATCGAATGCGCTGACACCTCCAGCGAAGGCGGTTCGACATCTGAGTTTATTTTGATCATTATTGGCCCCGTGGGATTGAGAGAGTGAACGATGCTGACAATCAAGTACCGTGGATTGGACAAAAGCATCGACAATGTTGAATTTCTACGCGGGAAATCGCATGAGTTCATGTACACGTAGAACTTTTTGCAAAGGAGCGATGTTTTGCTCCGCGAGCGCGGTGTTCGCAAAAGAGATGAGGTCTCCGCACGCCAGCTTTCCTACGGCCCCCCGCGCAAGAATTGCAGTTGCAACCTACCCGTTCCGAAGTAATCTCATCGCCCCAACGAACCAAGGTCGCGACTCCTCCAAGCCTGGAATGGATCTGGCAGAGTTTGCTCGTTTTGTTCGGACGGAGTTTCAGGTGCGCGGCATTGAGCCGTTGTCGCTCCACTTCCCTTCCACCGATCCAACCGAGATTCTCAAGCTGCGCGCGGCATTTGATGAAGCCGGCGTTCACACGGTCAACATTCCTGTCGACGACTCAGTTGAGCTCTGCAGCGCAAACGCTGCAACACGGAATGCGGGAAATGCACGCTATCGAATATGGATCGATATAGCGGCCACACTTCGATCTCCAAGCATTCGCATCTGGATTCCAAGTGCTCCGATACTTCTGACCTTCCCCGGGCTGTCCGTACGCTAAAGCCGACGCTGGATTATGCAGCCGCGCATAACATCGTGGTCAACCTGGAAAACGATGACCCGATTCTCTCCTCCGACAAACGCATTCTGGAGGCTATTCGGTTAGCGGACAGAGCGTAATTGAGGGCACTGCCTGATTTCGCAAATTCCCTGATGGGCGGCGGCGAGCCATTCAACATGCAGGCAGTTCACCGCATGTTTGCTCATGCCTGGAATATTGCTCATGTGAAGGACGCGGAGATGATCCGCGGTAAGCGTGAGACGGTTTCGTTGTCAGGGCTGTTCGGCGTTGCGAAAGCGACGCGATATCGCGGCTACTATTCCATGGAATCCGACTCCGATGCTGATCCCGTGATCGACACCAAACAC
>JAJYAE010000466.1 GCA_021779695.1 Acidobacteriota bacterium
CTCTTCGGCATCGTGCGAGGCTTTGGCGATGATCCGGCCAAAGGGATCAGCAAGAAAGCTCCCGCCCCAGAATTCCAGTCCAGGGCCTTCGGCGCGGTTGCCCCGAATATCGCCATGTTCGTGGCCGACGCGATTCACGCCTGCGACATAGACACCATTCGCGATTGCGTGGGCTCGCTGGATCGTCTGCCACGCCTCGTATTGCGCCGCTCCGTACTGGTCTTTCTCTGCGGGGTGCCAGCCGATGGCTGTGGGATAGAAAAGCACCTCGGCACCCTGCAGAGCCGTCAGACGCGCTCCTTCGGGATACCACTGGTCCCAGCAGACAAGCGTCCCGACGCGGCCAAACGCTGTGTCCGTCGCCTTGAAGCCGAGATCGCCGGGCGTGAAGTAAAACTTCTCGTAGTACAGCGGATCGTCCGGGATGTGCATCTTGCGATAAACGCTGGCGATACTGCCATCCACATTCAGCGTGACGGCCGTGTTGTGATAGAGGCCCGGTGCACGACGCTCAAAGAGCGAGGCAATGATGACGACGCGGGATTCCCGCGCAACTTCGGCCAGCTTCTCCGTCGATGGACCGGGAATGGGCTCGGCGAGATCGAAAAGGCGGATATCTTCGCGTTGGCAAAAGTACTGCGCGCGGAAGAGTTCAGGCAGGCAGACGATGTTGGCGCCGAGGCGTGCCGCCTCGCGGATGTGCCGCACGGCGTTGGCTAGATTGGTGTCGGGGTCCGGCGTCATCCGCATCTGCACCAGACCCAGGTTGTATTTCCTTTGCTCTGCCATTGTTTCTTCCCATTCCCTTTCCGGCGACACAGCAAGGCCAACCCCGCAGCGCGGGATTGGCCAGGGATGACGCTGCTCGAATTGCCTACTCTTCGAGGATGAGTACCGCCGCGGCAATCGTGGTGGTCCACAGACCGCGCTTGTCGCCCACGGCGGATTGCGTAATGTTGCTGGTACGAACAATTTTATTGGAGATGCGATAGATCTCCTTCTTTTCATCCCAACTGTCGTCGGGGTCAAACTCGACATTGAGGGTGGTCGCAAGCATTTCTGCTGCGAGTTCCTCAGCGTATTCGCCCGCCTGCTCTTCCGTCTCGCCAAAGCTGTGATGCTCGCTCAGGTAGCCGTAAGTATTGCGGTCGGCAGGAATCGCTACTCCTATACTCGACACCACTAGACGGTGTGGCTCACGCGTGGAGTTCTCGGCAATGACCGCGAAAACCACTTCGCCATGGTTGAGGTATTTAAGTCCCTCTTTGCGCGGGATGACCTTGCAGTTCGGCGGAAAGATTGACGATACGCGTACCAGATTCTGCGAGGCGATGCCCGCATCCCGAAGGGCCAGCTCAAAGGAGGTCAAACGCTCCTTGTGTTTGCCTACACCCTTGGTGAAGAAAAGCTTCTTCGGGACCATGCTCTTTCCCAATTTCTATGTACCCTCCGTGACGTTGGCAGTTCTGACAATTTTGGGTTGTTCCCGCATGAGTGTATCGCATTCAGCCCCATCAAAACAGTACGGAATGAGATTTCATGCTGCATTTAATTTTGTAGGCCCAGCGGGTTGCCTGGCGTGTTGAATCCGCCACGCCGGCGGGCCAGAGGGTACGCCGGAAATCCTCCGCGAATGATCGCTTTTGCACCGGAACTTTTACTCCTGAATCGCGTTCAATTTTGTATGAAGCGGCTGTTGACCCTCTCGATAGCGATTTTAAGCGCCGGAATGCTTTGCGGCGCTGCTGCTACACAGGAATCCGATCTTTCCCAGCAGGGTACAGAGCACCAGCCTCAGACCAGTACCCACGACATGGCCCCGCCAGTTTCCCCCATCACTCTGGGTCCTGTTCCACTGAACTGGACACCGCCTGCTTTGGAAGCTCTGGACTCGCAGGCGACCATGAAATCGAGCTTCGAACTGGACCGGAATTTGCTTCAGCTAGCGGCCGGACTGGTTCCTGACTCGGAGGTCCAGGATCGTCAGGTCATTAACCGGCTCGACGGCGTGAGTGTTCACATTCTGCGATTCGGCAACCAGGGAGTTCCCGATGAAGATGAAGTCGGCGCAATTAGGGCTGCATATCACCTTCGTGGCTGGAAGCACCTGGTGACTACAACAAACGCCGGTGGACCGTGGCACAACGACACGACAGACCTTTGGCTCGTGCTCGATGGTGCGAATATTCGGGGAGCAGTCGTTCTGGCCGAAACGCCCAAGAGCCTTACACTGGTGAGCGTCGCGGGCAACATGAGCCCTGTGGACCTGCTGCACTTGCGCGGACATTTCGGCATTCCGCGTTTTGACGGCGCGCCGCTCGATCATCCTTAACGGATTCAGATCGAGCCTCTATTTCGGCTTGATTCTGCGCAGCAGCGGCACCTCAGTCACGGGTGCCGCTGCCTGATGCTTTCCAGCTATCACGGTTCGTTTTTTGCGTGGAGTCCTGCTGATTCTGATCGCAGCGACTCTCAGGAGTTAGCGCAGAAGTGCATCTTGCAGATTTTGAGAGGGTTAGATCG